>NZ_JBSFVC010000064.1:0-25749 GCF_053592095.1 Streptomyces sp. NPDC002787
CTGGGAACGACGCGACGACATCCATGAAGCCTTCCTCGGCATCGCCACCTGTCTCATCACCCACCGACACGTCCAACGCCTTTGTTAGGACCTCTTACTGGACATGGCCGGGCAGCCGAGGCCCGAAGCCGGTCGATCGAGCTGGTGGCAGCACCGTGGTGGACGAGATCAGGGCCCGTCTGAGTCGTCCACGTTCGGATCGACGTTCCATCGCCGGGGTAGGTCTGCGTCGCAGAAGACGCAGACGAAGTGGCCTTCTCGCACGATGTTGTGCTCCCGGCAGGTGGGACACCGACGGAAGGCCACTGCGTGTGTGAAGCAGTCCGGATGGTCGAGGTCGGCTTGATCCAGTGCCTGTGCGACAGCCAGCCATGAGGAAACGTCCGGGCAGTAGCCGGTCGACTGGTTGCTGACCTCGTTCACCGCCCAGCGTCCGGCCTCGGGGTAGAAGCTGATTTCGCCAGCGCTCAGCACCCGATCGCCGCCCGCGCAGGCGACGTGTTCGCTGCGGCGTGGGGCCAACCGCAGAGCACCGTCCGTGCCGACGACGAAGGTGAAGGGCTCGTCCAGTTCCTCGGCGGTCTGGGCTGCCACCCAGTCCGCGAAGTCGGCGGCTGTGCGGATCGTGGCGCCACCGTCCGCTGCCTTGACGGCAGCGATCACATGGTGAGGCCCGACATAGCGGTAGCCCCGTCCCAACGCGCTCATGTCGATCAACGTAGAACACGCAGTCTTGGCGTGCTCAGAGTTTCGGCGCATGGATCTTGGCCTTCCAGCGAGTCACCGGGTGCTGGTCCTTGCGGGCGTGCAGCGAGATCTCGGCGCCTTCGTAGGTGACGCGGAAGTGGGTGTCCTCGACGTAGATAGTGACGATCCGGCCCGCATAGGTGCGTCCGACGCGCAGGCGCTGGCGGGCCACCATCACGACGCCGTCGGTCGGGACCTTGCGCTCAACACTGACCGCGGCCGGGGCCGGCGGAAGCTGCGTCGCAGCGACGCGGGCACCGACGAGCCGTGGGCGCTCTCCAGCCGTGAACGGCGACGGCACGGTTTTGGCCAGCAGACCGTCGTGCACCGCGTGAAGGAGGTGCCCGTCGAGTCGCACGGTGATCCGCCGGGTGGCGAGTTCGGAGCCGATCTTCACCCGCTGCCCAGCCAAGTTGATCCAGCCGTTCGGATCCACGGTGCGTTCGACTTCGAGCGCCTGGTGCGAGGGGAGGCCGCCCACCCGGTCGACGGCCGGGAGAGCGGGTGGTGGTCCTGCCGGCCGGGCGCCGCGGAGCTTGAGCTGGTGCAGGTGCCCGGCGTCGAGGTTGGACGGCACGGTCTTCACCACCTCGCCGTTCACGAGGACGTGGACGGTGTCCTCATCGACCCAAATACGAGCTCGCAGGCCCGCCCGCCCGGCGCCCAGGCGGATGCGCTGGACGGAGGGAATGATGCTGACCTGGCCGCTGGCGGGGAGCACGGTGTCGAACTCGACCGCGCCGACCGATGGCGCCAGCACCAGTGCAGGAGGGGCCGACTCGGCGGGGACCGGCACGGACTCGGACCGCTGGGCCGGGACGACCTTGACCGGCTCGGGCTGCGGGTTGGGGCGGAACAGGCTGGCCGGTGTGGCCATGTCGAGGGCCTGGTGCGGGCGGAGGTGGTTGTAGGTGTGGACCCACTCCGCGATGGCGGCCTGGGCTGCCGCGAGGGACGCGAACGGCCCGCAGTCGTCGAGCAGTTCTCTGCGCAGAGTCCGGTGCCAGCGTTCGATCTTGCCGGTGGTGGTAGGTGAGTACGGCTTGGTCAGCTTGGCGCCGATTCCGTTCTCCCGGCAGACCCGCTCGAACAGCACCTCCGCGGGCCGGGGCCGGGTGTAGCGGCCGGTGAACTGCTTGCCGTTGTCCGTGAGTACCTCGGCTGGCAGCCCATGGACCCGCATGGCCCGCACGAACGCGTCGGCGACCGCCCTCCCGGAGGGCACCGCGAGCACCTCGGCGACCACGATGAAGCGTGAGTGGTCGTCGATCGCTGTGAGCATTTTGCACTCGCGCCCGTCGGCGAGGTAGATCCCGCCGACCAGGTCGAGCTGCCACAGGTGCATCGGCGTCTCGCGCTGCCACCGCTTGTACTTACGCCGATGCTGCTGTTCCTGCGGTCGAACGAGTCCGTTGCGGGTCAGGACCCTGTGGACAGTGGCCCGCGACGGAGCGGACTCAGCTCCGGTCCGTATGATCTCGAAGGCGATCCGTCGGGCTCCCCAGCGCGGATGGGACCGCCGCATCTCGCAGACCAAGGCCTCCACGTCGGCCGGCAGCCTGGTCGGACTCGTCTGGGGCCGACGCGATGCCTCCCGCAAACCTTCGAAGCCACCCGCGGCGTACTTTCCCTTCCACGTGTAGACCGACTGCCGGGAGACCCCGTACCGCTGGGCGACCTCCGTGACCGGCGAACCGTCGAGCACTTCCAGCACCGCCCGGTACCTCTGCTCGACCAACCAGTCGCCCTGCTGCTGGCTCTCTGCCTCCTGAGTCACACGCGAAGCATCTGAAACTCCATCAGAAACTGTCAAGGGTGTCCCGAGAACATCACGTCAACTATGTTCTGAGCCCTCACACGACAGCGCGCGCCGCACTCGGCCCGGCCCCTTCCTCCGACGAGGTCGACCGGGCCCTGCCCGCCGACCCCGACCCCGACCCCGACTCCGACCAGGCTGGCGGCCGGACCGCGCCGCTCGCCTCCTGGCTGCGGTTGTGGGCCTGGTCGCCAGTCCTGCCTGCGCCGCTGCTCACCGGCTTCGCGCCGCTGCTGGCCGCGCTGCACCGCCGCAAGCCGGCCGGGCCGCCCGACCCGCGTACAGTCGCCCGCCCGGCGCCGCGCCATCACACCGTCGCGCCCTTGAGGACCTGCTGGAGCTGACGTCCGCGGCCGACCCGCTAGCGGCCGCCGCCACCGCGACCGCCGCGCGCCGCCCTGACGCGTTCCCCGGAGGCCCGGCCGTCCTCGCTGCTCTCGCGCTGAGCCGGGCCCTGCCCGCTCCCGCCGGCTCACCTGTCCCCGATGCGGCAGAGTTCGCCGGCCGGGCGTGGCCGGTTCTGCTGAGCGTCGTGTGGCGCACCGGCGGTGACCTGCCGGCCGTCCTGGGCCACCTGCGCCGCCTCGCCGAGCCCCTCACCCGTCCCGCCGCGCCGCCGCCCGCGGAAAGCCCGGACGCGCCTGCCTCCGCGCCCAGCGCCGCCGGCCCTGGCAGCGACGGGGCGGACGGGGAACAGGAACTGTCCGACGGGGGTTGTCACGTTGTTGGGTGTGGGGGTGTCTGACGGTGTGCTTGGGTGTGGTGGAGTCGGGCTCCGGCTGAGTGCTCAGGCCGCGGCGGCGAGGCCGGCGGCTCCGGTGATCTGTTCCCAGATCGCGAAGCGGACGGTCATCTCGGCTCGATAGCGGGATGCGGGGATCAGATGGCGGCGGGGCCGGAAGTGGGGCGAGATGCCGCTGAACGCGGACAGGAACCGCTGTGCTCCGCCCACGGAGCGGAAGCCTTTCATCGCCCGTTCGCGTTGCCTGGTGGGCTGGTGGCTGTTCTCGGCCCGGTTGTTCAGGCCCTTGTGTGAGCGGTGCTCGGCGGAGGGCATGACCTCGCGGTGGGCCGCTCCGTAGGAGCGGAGCTTGTCGGTGATGATCACCCTGGGCACCGTGCGGGTCTTCTTGAGGAGCCTGCGGAAGAAGCGCCTGGCCGCGGCCTTGTTCCGGCGGCTCTGTACGAGGATGTCCAGTACCGTCCCGTCCTGGTCGACGGCCCGCCACAGGTACTGCAACCGCCCGTTGATCTTGATGAAGACCTCGTCCAGGTGCCACTTGTCACCGGGCCGTGGCTGCCTGCGGCGCAGCGCGTTGGCGTAGGTCTGCCCGAACTTGCCGCACCAGCGGCGGATCGTCTCGTAGGAGACGACGATCCCGCGTTCGAGCATGAGCTCTTCGACTTCGCGGAAGCTGAGCGGGAAGCGGTGATACAGCCATACGCAGTGGGAGATGACCTCGACCTGGTACCGATGACCCTTGTACGACGGCGGCGTACTCCCCACGAACCACCCCTCCAGCATGACCAACCCAAAGATCATCCCAGGCCAACAGCCAACGTGACAGCGCCCTCGGCCGGCTCCGCCGACGCCTCCCCGAACCCCTCACCCACACACGACTCACCGAGGCCTACGACCGGCTGGCCCGCTGGACCGACTTCTGGCTCACCGCCCGCCGCGCACCCGGCGCCGCCCTGCCCCACTACCAGCACGGCAACGACAGCGGCTGGGACAACGCCACCACCTTCGACCCCGCACGCGTCGTCGTCACCGCCGACCTGGCCGCCTTCCTCACCCTCCAGCTCCACGAACTCGCCTCACTGGCCGACGAACTGGACCGGCCCGACGAAGCCCGGCGCTGGATGCGTACCGCCGAGACGACCCAGACCGCGATGCTCGACGAACTATGGAAGGGCGACCGGTTCGTGGCCCGCGGCGTCGACACCTCTCAGACCTGGGACAGCTCCAGCCTGCTGGACCTGATGCCGATAGCCCTGGGCGAACACCTGCCCGAACACATCGGCAAGACCCTGGCCGAACGGATCGAGAACCACCTCACCCCCCACGGCCTGGCCACCGAACAGCCCGACTCGCCGCACTACCTCCCCGACGGCTACTGGCGCGGCCCGATCTGGGCCCCCACCACCGTCCCCGTCGAGGACGGGCTGCGCCGGGCCGGCCACCACCGCCTCGCGGACGAGATCAGCACCCGCTTCCGCGCCCTCTGCGAGACCCACGGCTTCGCCGAGAACTTCGACGCCCTCACCGGCACCGGCCTGCGCGACCGCGCCTACACCTGGACCGCCGCCGCCTACCTCCTCCTCGCCGAAGCCCACGAACTGCGCCCCACCGCACCCGCACCCGCCGCACACACCAGCGGCTGACCGACCCCCTGGGCGCCCCGCCCAGGCAACACCGCCCCTCCCCGGGAGACCCGCCATGCGCCACGTACCCCGCCCCCTTCCCCGATCCGGAGGCACGAGCAGCCCCGCCCGGACGGGAGCCCACCCGCGCACGGTCACCGCGCTCGCAGCCCTGCTGGCGTCGGTCGCCGCCGTCGTCCTGCCCGGCACGCCGGCCCAGGCCGCCGACACCACCGTCGCCGTCGACTTCGCCACCGCAGGGGGCGCCCCCGCGTACGGTGCATCGGGGACGATCTACGGAATGACCCCGGACGGTTCGCTGCCGCAGGACCACTTCTACAAGGACATCAAGTGGAAGTTCATGCGGGCCGGCGGCGCCCAGCTCAACAGCGGGGGCTACGGCACGAGCCTGGCGCACTACCAGACCCGGTGGAACTCCACGCTGGCCCAGTACAACCGAACCAAGTCGCTGGGCGGGACCTTCGTCCTCCTGCCGCACGACCTGTGGGGCGCCGACAGCACGACCAGTCAGGGCTGGCCGGGTGACAACGGCGACTGGACGCTGTTCGACAGCTTCCTCGACCGGCTCATCGCGGACGTCAAGGCCAACAACATGATCGTCCAGTGGGACATCTGGAACGAGCCGGACAACAGCCCGTTCTGGGGACGCCCCCAGGCCCAGTACCTCGCGATGTGGAAGCGGTCATACCAGAAGATCCGCGCCGCCATCCCGAACGCGGTGATCGTCGGCCCCAGCAACTACCGCAGCCCGGCCGGAGCCGCATCCGGCTGGTGGGACGCGTTCTTGGACTACGTCAAGGCCAACAACGTCGAGCCGGACATCTACAGCTGGCACTCCCTGCCCGGCGACCCCGTCACCGAGGCGAACGCCGTCCGGGCCAAGCTGGCCGCTCGTTCCATGACCACCAGCCGCCCGTTCCAAATCAATGAGTACGCCAACCCCGACGAGCAGACCCCGGGCCGTGGCGGCTGGTACATCTCCCGTCTGGAGCGGGCTGGCGCGGACGGGCTGCGGGCGAACTGGACCATGGGGGCCGGCCTGCACGACCTCCAGGCGAAGCTGCTCACCAAGAACAGCGCCGGCCAGTACCTGCCGCTGGGTGAGTGGTTCCTCTACCGCTACTACGGCTCCCAGACCGGCAACATCGTCAACTTCATCCCCGGCACCAACACCGACGGGCTGGCGACGAAGGACAACACCGCCAGGAACGCCAAGATCCTGCTGGGCAGCAACGGCAACACGGGCAACGTCACGGTCAAACTCAACCGCCTCGACACCACGAGCGTGGTGGAGAACAGCCGGGTCCGCGCCGTCGTGCAGCGTATCCCCAACAACAACGGCGGCGCCGTGAGCGGCCCGGTGACGGTCTCCGACCAGACCCTGACCGTGAGCAACGACTCCGCCTCGGTCACGGTCCCGTGGACGGACTCCAAGGACGGCTACACCGTGACGCTGCTGGCGCCGTCGAACACGACCGTCTCCACCGTCGCGGTGGCCCAGCACAGTGGTCAGTGCCTGGACGACACGAACCTGTCCACGGCCAACGGCATGCAGTACCAGCAGTACTACTGCGAGGGCGGTTACCAACGGCATGCAGTACCAGCAGTACTACTGCGAGGGCGGTTACCAGCAGATGCTGGACTTCAAGCCGGTCGCCGGGCGGGCGGACACCTACACCATCGTCAACGAGCACAGCGGCAAGTGCCTGGACGTGGCAAACGCGTCCACGGCTGACGGTGCCGCCGTCAGCCAGTACACCTGCAACGGCTCCACGAACCAGATGTTCACCCTCAAGCCCGTCACCGCGCTCGGCAACAGCAAGGACTACCAGCTGGCCGCCGTCCACAGCGGCAAGTGCGTCGACGTCAGCGAGATCTCCACCGCGGCCGGAGCGAAGATCCACCAGTGGCCCTGCGACCCGGCGAGCGCGCTGAACACCAAGAAGAACCAGATCTGGCGCCTGCAGGGCATGCGCTGACCCGCGTCCCTTCCCCGATGAGGGCTCCCGGCCACAGCAGGGAGCCCTCACAGGCCACCACCGCCTCACGGACGAGATCAGCGCCCGCTTCCGCGCCCTGCGCGCAACCCACGGCTTCGCCGAGAACTTCGACGCCCTCAACCGCCAGCAGCTACCTCCTTGGCCCACCCAGTTTAATCGCGGCCGACACCCTCTATCTCCTCTACTTCATGGAGGAGGTGTCCGCCCGGCTCGGGTGGGCGTGGGAGCCGCGCGAGGTGACGCCCGGCCGTCGGCCCGTCATGGAGATCGCGGGCTTGCGCAGCTCGGTCAGCGACAGCAGCTCCGTGCGCTTCGGCGGGCGCGTCTGGTCGGCGGCCTGGCAGGCCAGCGCGTAGGTGGCCCGCTCCCTCGGGCGATGGCGGACCTCAGCGACCCGGGCCTACGGCGCCGACGTCATCGACCGACTGGCGGAGCGCGGGCGCGGGCGGCGGCCGCGGCGGTGTGGGCGCGGGTGCGGCCGGTGGTCGACATCGCGCACGCCGATGAGAATGTTGCCGCTGCAGGCGGACCGACGTGAGTGGGACAGGTCGGCGGTCGGTCTCCCGCTCAACCGCGAAGTGTTTGTCGAAGGCGTTCTGCCGGGGCGGGCCGCTGAACATCGCCCGACGCGACCACCATGCCGTTTCCGAGGGTGCGGACGGCTACCTCCGCCAGACCTGCTGACACCGATTCTGCGGGCGGCGCCGATCAGCACCTCAACAGTTTCGTACGAGCTTGTGGTTAAGAGGTTAACCACTCAACATTCGGGGTGCCGCCGCTGGGTCGGGAGAGGGCACCTGCCTGACGCCTTGAACAGTGCTGCGGAAAGTGAGCATGTCCACCAAGCCCGGAATGCGGTCAATCTGTGAAGGAAAGGTGAGCAATGAAGAAGAGGGCTTTCCGCGGCATCGTAAGTGCATTCCTGGTCGCCGCCGCGGCCGGTGCCGTTCTTCTGGCTGCCCCAGCCGAGACGGTCAACGTGGCGGCGTCGGATCCCTGCTTGCGTGTCCACTGCTTTCCGATCGGCTGATACGCAGAGCCGACCCGGTTCGTTGGCTACGAGCGGTGTTCTCGTAGCCAACGAACCGGTCGTGTCCAGCTCGTCGTCGAGGTGCGGGTGGCACTGCACACCGCGGGCGCGGCGCACCAGTTGCACGACGGGAACTCGGGAACCGTCTGTCCGGGCAAGCGGGCGGATCTGATCGTCCTCGACCGGGACATCACCAAGGTGCCCGTGATGGAGATCCGCGCCACAGGGTCCAGTACACCCTGGTCTCCGGACGGGTGTCCACGACGCCGGATCCGATACGGGACGGGCCCGAGTCGAGGCGGCGCAGCGCATCGGCGCGCAGGGCGCCGGCCGGACATCGGGTAAGTCCTGCTGCCAAGGGCACTGACCCGCATAGACCGACACGTTCCGGATGGCGCACATCCTTGCTCTGGCGAAGTCGCCTCCCTCCACTTGAGAAAGAACAACCATGAAGATCGGTTTCGCGCTCCCGCAGTTCCACAAGCAGGCCCTGGGCATCGCCCGGACCGCCGAGTTCGCCCGGAAGGTCGAGAATGCAGGGGCTGCCAGTCTGTGGGTTGGCGACCGCAACCTCGCCGCTGTCAACCCGAAGGTCGGTTATGGCGGGCAAGGCAACACCATCCCGGCCGAACTGAACCCGGCCGCCGACCCCTTCGTGCTCCTGGGTATCGCCGCGAGTGCCACCGAGCGCGTGCTCCTCGGAGCGCACGTACTCATCGCCCCCCTGTATCCGCCAGTGCAACTGGCCAGGTCGCTGACCAGCATCGACCTAATAAGCGGTGGTCGTCTGCTGCCTGGATTCGGCATCGGCTGGTCGCCCGAGGAGTACGAAGCCGCGGGCGGGGACTTCACCCGCCGTGGAGCCAGGATGAACGAACTGCTTGACGCTCTGGAAGCCATCTGGACCACCGACCCGGCCGCATACCAGGGTGAGTCGATCTCGGTTCCCTTGCACCACTCTCCGCTCAAGCCGGCACGGCGCCCACGACCGCCGTTCTACCTGGGCGCACTGTCAGAGCGGGCACTGCGGCGGGTCGCCGAACGCGGGGACGGCTGGCTGCCGTTGTGCGTCGTGCCGAGTTACCTGGACATCGACGGTCTGGTGGCCCAGCGGGCGGTCATCGACCGGCTGGCCCAAGAGGCTGGCCGGGATCCGTCCGCGATCGATGCGGTCCTGCGGGTCAACATCGACCCGGACACCTCCTCACAGCAGGTCGCGGATGCTCTCAAGGCGGTCCATGAGCGCACCAGCATCGATCACTTCATGATCGACTCCATGTACGCCGTCCACAGCGTCGACGGAGCCATCGCCTTCGCCGCCGAGCTGATCGAATTGGCAGGCAAGGGCTGACTGCCGGCCATTCCGACCGGGCGAGAGCGCCCGCCGACCGTGTGCTCAGTCATTCGCACACCGCGTGTCGCAGGAACACAAGTCGCCACAGTGGGGCCGGCAGGCTCTGGTTACCCACCGTAGGGGCCGACCGCTGGGAATGATCGAGGGGCCGGAGCGGCCGCTGCGCAGCCGTGATCTCGTCCGGGATCACAGTCCGCGCGTAACGGATGCGGCATGACCTTGGGTGTGGGCGACGTGACCATCGAGAAGGTCACGCAGTAAGTCGCATGACGCGAGTGGCAGCGGGTGTCCGGCACCTCGGGCATCCGCCCCGACGCAGCGTTGGACAACTGTGCGCACTGACTGCGACCGCCGAACTGCGCGCAGGGTCATCAGCGACAAAGGACATCCTCACCGAGGCGGTGACCTGGGCGTACGCCAAGGCCGGCAGGCGATGCGCTACGGCGACGACTGGCGTACCCACCACGTCTTCGGGCGGCGAGGTGCGCTGCGACACCCACACGATCCGCGCCGCCGGCACCCCGGTGGCCCCCCACTAGAACCGAACTGACCGTACATAGGAGATTCAAGTGAGATACCGGAAGACTCTGCCCTGGCTCGCTGCGGTGGCCTGCTTCGCGACCGCCTGCAGCAGCACGTCCGGCACCGACCCGGCCGCCCCGTCGTCGTCGACGTCCGCCGCGGCCCGCTCGGCATCGGCCTCCGAGGAGCGGAACAAGGAGCTCGTTCTGCGCCTGTACTCGGAGGCGTTCAACAAGGACAAGACCGACGTCGTGAAGGAACTCGTCGCGACCGACTACGTGCAGCACGACAAGGCGGTTCCCGGTGGGGCCGAAGGGCAGGTCAAGCAGTTCGAGGACGTCAAGGCGGAGATTCCCGGTGCGGTGGCGACCGTCAAGCACGTGGCCGCCGACGGTGACCTGGTGGCCGTGCACTGGCACGCGTCGGCCACTCCGACGAACGAGGCGACCGGCCTGGCCAAGGCCGACCTGTTCCGGGTCGACAACGGCAAGCTGGTCGAGCACTGGGGCATCACGCAGACCGTGCCGAAGAAGACGGCCAGCGGGAACTCGCTGTTCAGCGACGTGTACCGGTACCCGAACGGGAAACCGGACCTGTCCGAGAAGCAGGAGGAGAAGAACCGGAAGTTCGCCGTTGACGCGTACCGCAAGCTCTCCGACGGTGACGCGTCCGTGATCGACACGAGCTGGGATTCTCGGTACTACCAGCACAACCCGATCGCCCCGAACGGAACGGCCCCGCTGAAGCGGTTTTTCCAGCAGAACACGCAGGACGCCCCCTCGCCCAGCAGCACCGGAAGCGGAACCCGGTTCGGCAAGACACTCGCCGACGGGGACCTGGTGTGGGTCTTCAGCTCCGACTACGTCGTCGTGGACCTCTTCCGCGTGGTCGACGGAAAGATCATCGAGCACTGGGACGTCGTAGCCGACGGGCAGTAGCCCTTTACCAAGCCTCGCCCTCACCCCCGCAAGGACCGCGCACGCGGTCAGGCGCGAGCACGGCAACCAGGGTGTGCCGTACACCGCGCGGGTCTCGTGGGTCGGGCACCTCGGCCAGCCGCTGCAGCAGGCGCGGGACCTCGTCGGATACGACCTCGGGATGCTTGCAGAGCTGGTCAAGGCACGCGGGATCAGCGATGATGCGTCCACAGGCACGGTCTTCCACTCGGATCACGGGGCGTAGAGAACTATGATCTTGGAAACCCGTGCCTGCCTCGTTCCGGGTACCACCGAGCTGACAGACCGCCATGAACCGGGCTCACACGACAATGCCGAAGCCCTGCACCCGGCCGAAGGGCAGTTGACGACACGCTGGATTTCGATGCGGCCTAGGCTTTCTCCGCGGCCAGGTCGGCAGACTGACAAACTTCGATCCCGGCATCTTCATTCCGTAATCGACGGCATTCGACCCGTCGAACAATCAGGTCGAATGTTGCGCTTAACACCAGCCCACCCCGGCAGTCCTGCGGGTGGACGGGCTGCCGCGAGATGCATTCGACACCTAGTCGATCACTCAACGAGTGGCTACCGGCGAGTCGGGTGACTAGTTTCCGCTCGGTCGGACATTTCTGATGGTTACACGCGTCGTAGCGACCATCACTTTGTCGGTCTGCCATAGCCAAGTCGGTAACCACCTTGCTAAATTGACGACCATGCCTCCGATGTGAAGTCGGGCAGATCCCGCAGCTCACGGAGGCATGAATCCCCCCGCGCCTTCACCAAGGCCTTCTTCTGGTGCCCGGAAACCGTATCGGCTGAGTTCCGCCGCACCCAGCCTCGCTTCACGCCACGCCTTCGGGCATGCACCCCCCAAAAAACTGGAAAGCGCACACACAAGTGATGAGACCCCTTCAGAGTGTCGGCCCCCGGCTTGCCATCGCAGCCACGACGATCGTGCTGGGCACGCCCGGACTTGCCACCGCCGCCGAGGACACCGGCGCCAAGGACGCCACGTACTACATCTCGCTCGGCGACTCCCTGGCCACCGGCTACCAGCCGGAGGTCGACAAGGACACCGACCTCGCCTACACCGACCAGCTCTACGCGCAGCTCAAGCAGCGCACCCCCGGGCTGAAGCACATACGCCTGGGCTGCACCGGTGACACCACCGAGTCCCTGATCAAGGGCGGAAAGTGCGACTACCCGCACGCCAAGTCCCAACTGGACGCCGCCCTGCAGGCCATGGCCCAGCACCACGGCAAGGTCGCTTACGTGACTCTCAGCGTGGGCGCCAACGACATCCTCCAGGGATGCGTCAGCCCGGCCGGCACTCTCGACGGGGCCTGCCTGAACAGCACCAGCCAGAGCATGGCGAAGAACATCGCCCAGATCGCGGGCACGCTCCGCAAGGCGGGCACGAAGAACACCCAGTTCATGGGCTCGACGTACTACAACCCGTTCCTGGCGACCTGGCTGCTCGGCGCCTCCGGTCAGCAGGCCGCCAAGGAGTCGGCACCCCTGGTCGAGGCCGCCAACACGGGCATCACCCAGGTGTACAAGCCCACCGGCTTCAAGGTGGCGGACCTGGCCGGGACCTTCTCCTCGGACGACTTCACCACCCAGGTCAACGTGCCCGGCGTGGGTGAGGTGCCGGCCAACGTGGCCAAGATCTGCCAGCTGACCTGGGCGTGCACGAAGAAGGACCCCCACCCCAACGCCGACGGCCACAAGCTGATCGCCGGCGCCTTCGCGGCGCAGCTCGCCGACACCGACGTGCCCGATGCGAGTCCGTCCCCGACCCCCACCCCTGACGACTCGGCCACGCCCGAGCCCGGCACCAGCACGGGCGGCGACAACGGCACCGGCAGCGACACGGGGGCGAACGAGCCGTCCACGAACGGAGACCTCGCCGAAACCGGTGCGTCCAGCAGCACCCCCGTCCTCGCGGGTGCAGGTCTCGCCGTCGTGGCGGCCGGCAGCGCCGCGGTCTACTTCGCGCGCAGGCGCCGTACGGACAACGAGAGCTGACGGTCAGTCAATAGATCCCGCACGACAGCAGGCCGCCTGCGATGTCGCGGGCGGCCTGCTGCCCGGCTTTGGACGACCGGGCAGCCCGGAGGGCGGGCTCGCCCTGCTGCGCAAGGCACAGCGCTATGGGCACGGTCACACAAGGGTGTTCCCTATCCCCCGCTCCTACGCCGACCAACTGCTGACCGATGTGGGGCCGGTGGAGAAGGCCCGCGTTTTGAACTGAGAGGTTTCACATGACCGAAGCAGCCGCAGCGGTTCTGGCCCGTTTCAGTGAACAGGTGCTGGGTTCCCCCCTGCCCGTGGGAATCCGCCTCTGGGACGGCAGCACGGCCGGTCCCAAAGACGGGCCGGCTTTTGTCCTGCGCGACCGTGAGGCCCTGCGGCGTCTGCTGTGGCGGCCCGGCGAGCTGGGGCTCGCGCGCGCGTGGGTGGCCGGAGACCTCGAAGTCGACGGCGACCTATACGAGCTGCTGAGGCGAATCTCGATCCTGCTGTGGGAACGGGACGAGCACGGCAGCCGCACCGCGGCGCTCCGCCAAGCGCTGAGCGTGCTGACCACACCCGCCAGCCTGCGTACGGTGAGTCGAACGCTCGGCCTCGCGGGGATCGGGCTCCCGCCGGCACCGCCCGCCGAAGAGGTGGTGCGCCGTCGCGGTCCCGCGCACAGCCTGCGCCGTGACAAGGCGGCCATCAGTCACCATTACGACGTGGGCAACGACTTCTACGCCCTGGTGCTGGGCCCCTCGCTCGTCTACTCCTGCGCCTACTGGCATGGTGACCCGTCCTCCGGATCCGACGACACCCTGGAGCAGGCGCAGGCGGCCAAACTGGACCTGGTCTGCCGCAAGCTCGCCCTGCGCGAGGGGCAGCGGCTGCTGGACGTGGGCTGTGGCTGGGGCTCGCTGGCCATGCACGCGGCCGAACGCTACGGCGTACAGGTCGTAGGGGTCACCATCTCGGGCGAGCAGGCGGCGTTGGCTCGCGAGCGTGTCGCCGCTGCGGGGCTTGAGGACCTGGTGGAGATCAGGGTGCAGGACTACCGGCAGATCGACGACTCCCCCTTCGACGCGATCTCCTCGATCGGTATGGCCGAGCACGTGGGCGGGAAGCGGTACCGCGCGTACGCGGACATCCTGCACCGACTGCTGAAGGCCGGCGGGCGGTTGCTCAACCACCAGATATCGCGGCGCCCTGTGCGGGACGAAGGGAAGTATCGAATGGACCCCTTCATCGACAGGTACGTCTTCCCCGACGGCGAGCTGGCTCCGGTCGGCTCCACCGTGTCGCTGCTCGAGGAAGCGGGTTTCGAGGTGCGTGACGTCGAGTCCCTGCGCGAGCACTACGCCCTCACACTACGTGAGTGGGTTGCCAACCTTGAAGCGCGCTGGGACGAGGCGGTCAAGCTGACCTCGCCCGGGCGGGCGAGGGTGTGGCGCCTGTACATGGCTGCCTCGGCGGTCGGGTTCGAGAACAACACGATGGGCGTCAACCAGGTGCTGGCGGTCAGGACCGGCGGTGACGGCCGGTCCGGCATGTCGTTGCGCAGGGATTTCCTGGGGACCTCGGCCTCGCAGCTCGCCTGACGCGGTTCGGTCCGGTGCCGTCCGTGGGTGGGACACGCCGCAGCCCGCCCGACGTGCTGCCCGTAACCACGGTCTCCGAGTACGACGTCCGGGCGGCGGCGCGGTCGACCGCGCTTGCCGCTTGAAGCAGAGGGATGAGCTGGGTGATGTCGTTGCGGTTGCCGCCGGTCAGGGTGACCGCGAGCGGGATGCCGGTGGCGTCGGTAATCAGGTGGTGCCTGCTGCTCGATGAACCCCTGGATCGCCTAGCGGCGCGTACGCCGCCGCAGGCCCCACCGTCTCGTACGGCAATGTCGTCGCCCGGTCTTTCTGCGCTGTTGTTGTGCGTGTGCACTGCGGTTTCTCATTTCTTCTGGGTGCTCTTGTGGTGGCTGGGGTGCTCGGAGTGTGGGGTTGGGCGGAGGACATCGACTGTCTGACCTGCTTGTACACAGGTTGATCGAGCGCAGTGCAGTTTCTCTGGGCGGCTACTTGAGGTGTCGTGTGGTGCGGCGTCAGGTGATCGTTTGTGGTGTCGGGCTAAAACCCGGGGCCCGGGTCACCGCCGCGCTGTCGGCATTCGGTCGCGGCGTCGAGCCAGTCGCCTGCTGGTTCGATGGCTTGCTCGCGCTCGATGCCGGAGTCGACCCTTCCGTCGGCGGGGCGGGCGTCATCGGCGATGTCGCGGGCCCGCTGGCACGGGTCTGATGATGGGCTGGACAGCTCAGCGAGACCGCCGATGACGCTGAACGAGAGGGCGATGACCGCCGCCGCGGCCATCATCAGGCCTGCGCTCCGGTCCTGTATGAGGCGCGGCAAGTGGCGCTGCCAGCGGAAGTACGGGATGCGGTCCCGGCTGTTCACAGTGCTCCCCGTCGAAATGGCTGAGGCATGGATTCTGTACCTGCTGAGTCGGACGTCAGGCGGCGTCCGGGTTGGTGAGGTTCTCCTTGGTGAGGGTGACGCGGGAGGCTTTGCCGGCTTTGCTGGCGGTGGTGGTGGGTGGCAGGACGCGGACGTGGATGAAGTAGACGCGGACGCCGGAGATTTCGGTGTAGGGGGGCCAGGCTCCGGGGGTGCCGTCGGTGGGGAGTTCGAGGAGCTTGTCGGTGATGTTGTAGATGACGAGGTAGGCGGTGTGCTGCCCGTAGTCGTGGGCGTACTTGATGACTTGGTGCACGCCTTTGGCGAGGTAGCTCTTGCTACGGCTCTTGCCGTCGAAGATCTTGCCGTCGCAGACGAGGGGGTCGCGGCCGTCGAGGTCGCCGATGAGGTCGGCTTCGCCAGAAGCTGAGCGGGGCTTGGCGTGGGTGATGTGGTCGCCTTCGAGGAAGAGGAAGCGCTGCAGGTCGAGGTTGTAGACCTCTTCGCCGTTGGTGCGGTCGGCGTCGAAGCGGGTGTAGAGCTCTTCGCGGTCGAACCACTCGATGCGGGTGCGGTAGCGCTCGAGGGTGTGCAGGATGCTGCTTTCGGCGCCGACGCGTTCGCTGAGAAAGTCGAACAGGGGCTGCAGGATGTCCTCGGCGAACTCTCGCCAACTGTCCTGATGGCGTTTTTGCATGCTGTAACCGATCGCGGTCCGCAGCCCGACGTCGGGGTTGCTCGCTTCCTTGGAAGCGATGTCCTGCATCAGCTCCCAGATGAGAGCGGCTCGCCCTTGTTCGGTTCGGCTGGGCCAGACGAACCGGCCGCTGCGGGTCAGTCCGGTGCGGAATCGCTCCCGGTCTACACCTGGCTCTGCCCGGGACGCCTCTTCGAGGAGGCCTTTGAGGGCTGGTTGGCTGTTGATCCAGGTGACGGCGAGGTGGACTTCGTGGCTGGCGCTGGAGTAGGGCGCGGTCATGAGTTTGCGCAGGCGTTCGCGTACGGCGACCTGGAGGCGCTGCTGGTACTTCACCGGAAGAGGCCTTTCAGAGCTTGTGCGATCTGCTGCTGGACGGCGTCGCCCGCGTTCTGCGCGCTGCCGGTCTCGTCGACCAGCCAGATGTGGGTGTAGCAGCAGGGGCAGGTCACGGCGGTCTGGGCCACGATCTCTGAGTAGCGGACCCACATCAGGTAGCCGCAGGCGGGGCAGGCCGTTTCGAGGTCCGCGCTCAGGAACTGTGTCGCGAGGGAATCTCCCATGGCGGGATTGTTCCGTATGGGTCTGACAGTGGTGGTGTTGTTGGTTCTATCCGGGGTGGATGCCGATGGTGGTGAGGAGCTCCTGTTGGGTGGGGTGGAGGGTGTTCCAGTGGGTGCGTTGCTGCTCGGTCCATCGCTGGAGGGTGGGGGAGTGGTCCTGGCCGGTGTGGTGGTGCAGCTTGGCTTGGTGGTAGGTGCGTTGCCAGGTGTGGGGCCAGGGTGGGTTCCACCAGGGGTCGAGGTTTTCGAGGACCTGGGTGGTGGTGGGGGAGAGGCGGCCTTGTCGGGCGGCGCGGCGTTTTTGTGTCAGCCAGTCGCCCAGCGCGAAACCGTCGTGGCGGGTGTCTTTGCTGCAGGCGAGGTGGCGGTTCAGGGCGGCGTAGGCGCGGGCGTGGGCGAGTCCGGGGCTTGTGGGGTAGACGCGGCTGGTCCGGCGGCGGCCGACGGCTTCGGGGGTGATGTCCAGGTTGGTCAGGAGTTTCTGCTGTTGGGGGCGTAGACCATCCCAGGCGGCGTGTTGTGCTCTGATCCAGCTTCGTACGTCGGCCGGCAAGCCGGTGGGGCGGCTTTGTGTGGTGCGGGCGCGGGTGTAGGCGCGCTGCCACGCCAGGTCCCAGGGTGGGTTCCACCACGGGTCGATCGTGGTGAGGGCCTGGTGGCGGGCGTTTGTGGTGGTGTCGCGTCGGGCTTGTTGGCGTTGGTCGTTGAGCCAGCGGCCGAGGGGGAAACCGTCGTGGATGGTGGAGTAGGCCACGGCCAGGGTGTGGTGGGCGGCGGCGTAGGCGCGGGCGTGCGCGAGCGCGGTTTCGGCGTAGGGGTTGAGGGGCCGGGTGCGGGCGGTTTCGCTGGTGAGGCCGATGTCGGCGAGGAGGCTCTGTTGGTCGGGGTGGAGGTCGTCGTAGTGGTTGCGTTGTGTGCGTAGCCAGGTGCGCTGGGCGGGGGCGAAGCTGCGGAAGTGGTGGTCGGCGTCGAGGTGATGGCCTGCCTTGATCTGGTCGTGGATGTGCTGCCAGGCGCGCTGCCACGCCAGGCTCCAGGGCGGACACCACCACGGATCCACGGCGGTCAGCGCCTTCGCCGCAGCAGACTGAGGCGCGCCCCTGTCGGCGTCGGTTCGGGCGTGCTGGCGTTGCCGGCGCAGCCACCGCCCCAGTTCGAACCCGTCGTGGACGGTACTGATCGCGGCGGCGAGGGTGCCGTGTGTGGAGTGGTAGGAGCGCGCGTAGCCGAGGCCGACAGCAACGTCGGTCTCGCGCTCGGCGGGCCGTGCGGCAGCGCCGCGAGCCCGGTCTGCGGTCAGCCCGATGTGGGCGAGGAGGTCCTGCTGGTCGGGCTGGAGGGTGTCGTACTGGGCGCACTGGGTGGTCAGCCACGTGGCCAGCGCGCTGCTGGTGCCGGGGAACCCGGACGCGGCGTCCAGGACGTGACCGTCTTGGACGTGGGTGCGTGCCTGGTGCCAGGAACGCTGCCATTCCAGGGTCCAGGGCGGGTTCCACCAGGGGTCGATCGCCGACAGCGCCAGCGCCCGGGGTGAGGGGGTGCCGTGGCGGTGCTGGTAGGCGCGGTCCTTGCTGCGCTGGTTGGACAGCCACTGTCCCAGCTTCAGTCCGTCCTGGACGGTATCGGTGGTCGCGGTCACCAGCGTGCCGTGGGTGCCGACGAAGGTGTGTGCGCAGGCCAGGGCGCGCTGGAAGTGGGTGGCCATGTGCTTGCGGCGGGGCCGGGCCGCTCGGGCGGTCTCGGGGGTGAGGCCGATGTCGGCCAGGAGGCGCTGTTGTGCGGGGTGCAGGGTGTCGTAGCCGGTGCACTGGTTGTAGAGCCATTCGCCCAGGCCGAAGCTGGTGGTGGGGAAGCCGTGTTCGGGGCGCAGGGGACCGCGGGCACGGGTGTGGTCGCGGGCCTGGTAGTAGAAGCGCTGCCACATCACTGTCCACGGCGGCCGCCACCACGGATCCAGTGCCTCGAGCGCGGCGACGTGTTCGGGCGGCATCGCAGGGAATTTCCGGTGATTCGACAGCCACCGGCCCAGGGCGAAGCCGTTGAAGCGGCTGTGGATCGGGGCGGCGAGGTGGCCGTGGACGGCGGCGTAGGCACGGGCGTGCGCCAGACCGGTGGTGAACGCCTGATCCGACCTGTGCCGAAGTCCCAGGTGAAGCCGCGTCCCGCCCTCTGCCCTCTCGAAGTTGTGAGCGGCGTCGCGGTAGGCGGTGAGTTCGCGGGCGATGGGCCGGGGCCGGTGCGCCATGTGCAGTGTCCACAGCCGGTCCGCGCCGGCTGGGTCTGCGTCGGCCCGTGCGCAGTGCTGCACCCAGAGCAGCAAAGGACCGGCCGAGGTCGAGGCGACCCGCTCGGCAAGCCACGGCCGCCCCGTGACCCGCGCCAGTTCGCCGACCAGACCAGGCACGTGAGCGAGCGTGTGGGGCAGATGCCCGCCGGTGTCGGCGAGCAGCCGCTGCCTGGCGCGTTCGTCGGTGAGGAGGGAGGTGAGGGCGACGGTCTCCGGGTAGGTGACCGCGTCCCTGACCAGCAGCCGCCACCAGCCGGGATCGGCCCCCTGGGGCGTGAGTTGGCGTACCCGGTGCGGCCACTGCTCTTCTTCGGGCCACTGCTGCGCCCACCAGGAGACGACCACGGCATGCGCGACCTCGAACGCGCGGGCCGCGTCCGGCCGATGGCGCAGCAGATCCAGATGCCGCCGGTGCGCCGTGACCATCTCCGGCAGTCCCGTCAGGTCGACCTGTTCGGTGTCGGCCGGCGCGCCGTCGATCCAGTGGGTGCCGAGCATCCACCGCTGGTGGCGCGAGCAGATCCGGGTGTGCGGTTTCAGGTACACCCGTGCGGGCTTGGTCCGTCCGGTGCGTGCGGCCGTGCACGGCCGGCAGCCTTCTCCTGCGGCTGGCACTACGCTCCCGAAGCGGAACCGCCCGGCCGCGCCCGCCCCGTCCGGCGAGAGGGGTTCCTGGGTGGTCCAGGCGGGCAGGGCCCGCCCAAGGATCTCTTCGGGCACGCGGCTGAACGCGGAGATGCGGGCGCGGGCTTCGGTGTTGAGGTAGACCTCGCCGTCTGTGCGGTAGCCCTTGAACAGGCCTCCGCCGGTCTGGAGGAGGGCGGGGATGAGGTCTCTGACGCTGAGCCGGTAGCGGTCGGCCAGGCGGTCCAGGTACGACAGGTTCGTCTCGCCCTGCACTGGCGCGAGCCGTACCGGCCCCGGACGTGCCGCTGCTGTCCGAGGCGGCTGCGGCTGGGGCGGAAGAAAGTCGTGCATGAGGCAGCAGAGGCCGTTCCTGGCGGGCCCGGATGCGCCGGCCGGGGGGTGGGCCAAACGGGGGGCGGGGCGGACGGTTGAGGCGGACGCCGTCGGTCAGGGCCGACGTTGCGAGGGCGTCCGGCGGCGGTGTGGTGCCCGGGCCCGTTGTTCGGCGGCGGTGTCGAGTTCGATCTGTTCGAGCAGTTTCTTGGTGATTTTCTCGGTGCCGTCCAGCAGGGAGACGAGGGCGGCTTCGCGGATGAGGTGGGAGAGGCTGCCCATGCGGCCGCCGGTGCGGGCGTGGAGGTAGGCGGCGTGCGTGAGCAGGGTGCCGGGCCGGTGGTGGCGCAGTCGCAGGGCGCTGTCCATGCTGTGTACCAGGTCGTGCCAGATCTGCTTGTCGGCTGCGCTGCCGTAGCGCAGGGGCTGGTTGCGCACGATTTTGAAGCGGCCGGCGAGCTGGGAGCCGCGCACTCCGGTCAGCAGGGGCGAGGATTCGACGTCGATGCCGGAGTAGACGAAGGTGGCCGGGATCCGCTCGCCGAGGTACTTCAGCTGGTCGGAGGTCTCGGCGCCGGCCCGGCTGCGGGTGTCCATCAGGTGTACGTCGTCGACCAGGACCAGCTGGGTGCCCAGCTCGCACAGCAGCCCGCACACGGCGTTGGTGATCTGGATCTGGTTCATCCTCTCCAGGGCGGGCAGGCCGAGGAAACGGGCGAACTCGCTGATGAGCATCTTCGGGGTGGAGGACGGCGGCACGGTGATGAACAGCACCGGCAGCCGCCCGTCCTGGTTGGGGTGGCGGCGCCGGTCGGCGAGTTCGACGGTGCGCCCGAGCTGCTGCATCGCGGTGGTCTTCCCGGTGGTGGCAGGCCCGGAGATGATCAGGCCGCGTCTGGCTCCGCCCTGCTGGCCGCGGTTGAGCAGCAGCAGGCGGCGTACCGCGGTGGAGATGGTGTCCATGGCGGGGGTCTTCAGCACCACGAACCGTGCGTGGTAGTCCTCCCGTTGCTCCAGCGTCCATTCCTGGTCGCCGGCGTCCCGTGCCGGTGCGTGGGGTGTGTCGACGAACTTCTGCCACCCGTCTCACGTGGTCAGCGGACTGAACGTGCTCGTGGTGGCGGGCTGGGCCGCTGTCACCATGCCTGGGCCTCCTGGTACGGGTCGTAGATGCGCATGCCGCCCGCCCCGGCGGCGTCCGGCGTCTGCTCAGCGGCCTGGTCCCGGGCCGTTTCGGCCGTCGGCTCGGATGCTTCGGCCTCATCCGCGTGGTCTGCCGCGGCGTCTGGGCCGTCGGCGAGGGCGGCGAGAAGGTAGTCCTCGCCGTCCGGGTCGTCCTCGAGGTTGTCCAGGCTGTCGTCGGTGTCCCAGCCGTCGCCGTCTTCAAGCGGGACGGTGAAGGAACCGGGCAGCCCGAACGAGGCCCCCGGCGCGAGAGGCGCAGGCCACTGCTGCCCGGTGGTGGCGGGGGAGGGATCGGTCATCTGCGCGGCCGCCTGGGCCCGGGCGGCTACCGTCCGCTCGCGCCTGCTGCCCAGTCCCTGGCTGGCACGGCGCAGCAGCGCATCCAGTGCCTGGGCGATCGCCGCCTCGTGCTCTTCACGGCCATGCCGGCGCAGGACGGTGCGGCGGACGTGGTCGAAGGTGAACGCGGTGAACGGGCGCCTGACCGCCCCGGCGTTGACCCACGGCACCTCGAGCCATCCCTCGGGCAGGCGCACCCACACCCGGTTCGGGTCGTAGGGGTTGTGGTGGACCTCCCACCGTCCGTTCTTGTCCGCCCGCGGTGAGCGGCGACGCCGGTAGGGATTGAGGCCGGGGTGGTCGTAGGTGCGGTAGCCGAAGCGGATGCCGTAGTCGTTGACGGCCTGCCACCGCACAGGCAGCAGCTCGACGTAATCGTCGGCGGCCAAGGGCACCGGTACATGCCCCGTCACTGCCACCAGCGCCGCCCACATTTCGTTGGGTGAGACGGCGACCTGCGGCATCACCGGGTGCCGCAGCGCCTCGTGCCGGCGCTCCTGCCACCCGCAGATGACCCACTCGTCCAGCAGTTCCTGAAGCTGCGCCAGGCTCCAGCAGGCATCCTGCTCCGCGGCCGCGCCCCGCTGAGAGACGTCCGAGCCGGTGTGGCCGGGCAGGTACTGGCTGAACCCGTCGGCGATGGCGCGGAAGGTCCGCTCCACGTTCCCCTTCGCCGGGCCGTTCGCCGGCGGCACCGGCTGCACCGAGATCCCCAGGCTCTCGCACGCGGAGATGAACGACGCCGACACATACACCCGGCCCTGGTCCACCACTACCGTCTCCGGCATGATCACCGGCCGGGCAGCCGCCCCCTCAAGCCGTGCGTCCACCGCGATCAGCCGCTCATACGGGATCACCGACCGCTGCATGGACAGCGCCGCATCCCAGCCCGGCCGCATCGCGGCCGGCACCACCATCTGCGCCAGCAGCATCGCCGCATCCACCGACGTCGTGCCCACCGGCCGCAGCACCGCGGCGCAGATGCTGCGCGTCGCCACGTCCAGCGCGATGCTCAGCTCAACCCGGCCGGTCACACCGTCGTCCAGCACCGCCAGGACATCCAGCGGTGTGCTGTCCAGCATCGCCAGCTCACCCGGGCGCAGTGCCACCGTCGGCGTGAACGGAGGTGCTGGCCGCGACGCATGCCAGCGCCGCTGTGTGGCTGTCCCCAGAAGGCCCTGGCCGTCGGCCACCGCGTGCACCAGCCGGTTGAACGTCGACGCCGGCGGCAGGGCCACCGCCCCGGCGCCGTACTCCTCCTCCAGCAGCCACCCCACCCGGCGGCGCAGCCGCACCAGCGTGCCCGTCGACCGCTCCCGTTGTCCCTCCAGCACCTTCCTGACTGCCGAGACCACCCGCTCATCGGCCCGCCCCAGGGCCGATCGCTCCCGCACCGCCCGGCCGTCGACCAGCCCCCACAAGCCCTCGCTGCGGTAGCGCGCCCGCATCCGGCGCACCGTCGCCGCACTCGCCGCCCAGCCTGCCGCCGTCAACTCCTCGGCCTTCGCCCGCTCCCGCTGCGCCAGGCTCCGCGTGGCCGGATCGAACTGCTCACGCGGGGCGCCTGGCCCGATGGCGTCAGGAAAGCCGGTCTCCACCTCCCGCACATGCCGCTCCCACGCCAGAGCCCGCTCCCGCACCTCAACCGGCAGCGCCTCCAGCAGCCCGAACGGCGGCACCCTCCCCGGCGCCGGTCCGCCTTCCACCTCAAAGGACGGATGAGCGAACAGGTAGGGCAGCAGGACCACCGCCGAGGTGCCCTCGTCGGTCACCAGCGTGGCCCGGGCGCCTTCCAGCACGGCGAGCGTCCATACCCGTCCGTCGTAGCGAAGGCGCGCCCCGACCTCGACAACCGCCTGCGTCACGCCGCTTCGGCCTTCTGCCGTGCGACCGAGACAACAACGCGCTCGTGCAGCGGTTCGTCCAGCCGCACCCGCAGCACACCGTTCCACAGTGCGTGAAAGACCGCGGGCCACACGGCGATCGGGTCTCCCAGCTCACGCACCGCCTCCACCGCCGGCCGCGGACTACCGAAGGCCTCCAGCAGAGCTGGCGCCCACGGCCCTGCGGCGTACCGGGGATGCCGGTATCCCGCCAGCCACCGCACGTTGGCCACCAGCACCGGATCCGGCGGCCCCGCCAGCCGGTAGGACCAGCCCGCTGCCTCGGCGGCAGCCGCCACAACCCGTGCCCGCGCCGCCAGCCGGGCAGAGGGCCCGCTGCGTCCGGCGCAGTCGAGCAACAGGCCGCTGCCGTCCTGCAGCCTGGCCATCAGCTGCGGCGCATGACCGACAGCCTTGCCGTCCTCACGCCACACCAGTTCCACCGGCCGGCAGGCCAGCGCCGCCACCGCCGGACCCCGGTCCAACAGCATCAGCTCGGTCCGCATGACACCGGACCCGTACGCCACCAGCCGCCCGGTCGTCGACGACCACCACCAGCCCGGAGCCACACGCCGCCCGTACCGGACGGGGAAAGGCCGTACCGCAGGAGAGTCCTCGAAGGGGACGTCCTGCGCAGCCTCAAGCCACCGGACCTGAAGCGAGCACCCCAGAGGGTCTCGAAAGCGCACATCGATCAGGCTGGCATCTACAGCCGTAGCGCCTTCACGTCGCACAGCACCACCCGTACTGTGCGGCTCGGGGATGCGGCACCCGGCCCCGGGCACCGCGGACGATGCGGCCTCCTGGCTGCTGTCGATGATCACGTACTCCACACAACGCCATACCTGGCCTGCCGCGCAGGAGAACCGGCCGGTAACCAACATCGGTGCAACCGACGGATGTTGGGCTGCGCGCGGCACCCAGGGTGCCGCGACCGGGCACCGGTGTCAGTGCGAAGTCCCGCACTTTCCCGTTCCCATGGCAGGCCGTTGTGTCAGTCCTCGCCCTCACCCAGGGCGAGCACCGCGGCCAGCTCCTCGGCGGGCAGACGGGACCACTGGGCCACCTCCTTGAGCGCCACCCCGGAGGCGACGGCTGCGGCGGCCGTATGCACGAGGGCCTGGTCGATCAGGTCGGCACTCTCACTGAGGTGCTCCAGCAGCGTGCGGGCCACCTCGGCGGTGGTGCCGCTGTGCACGCCGCGCAACTCCACCAGCTGTTCGCGCGCCTCGTCGACCAACTGCGAGACGCGGAACCGTTGTTCGGCAGGAACGGTGGCCCGCCACCGGGTACCCGAGCCGCCCGCCTGCTGCTCTGCCGCCATGGCGCGCAGCTGGCCGGCCATCGTGGCGGGCTGCTGCTCCCGCTTCAGGTGCCACGGATCCTCCCGCCAGCCCGGCGGCCCCGCCGCGTGGCGGCGGGCACGCACGATCGCGCCCTTCCAGCCGTTCAGCGGGCTACCGTGATCGGCCGCAAGTTCGGGCCCCAGCCAGATGCGGCCCACCCGCTCACCCAGCCGGTGACAGAACGCATCGTCGGCCCTGCGCGCCCGAGGCTTCATCCCGCCGCTCACCTGCCAGGCCACCTCGACCATGGCCGGCTCCAGCAACGCGTCCGCGACGGCCACTACCTCCGGAAAGATCGCCGCGTCCCGGCCCACGATCCGCCACCACTCAAGCCGCGATCCCGCGTCGCCGCCCGCCAACTGGTGCAAACGGCGCGGCCAGATCACCTCCTGCTCCCAGGACAGGGCCTGCTCCCACCAGCGGGCCACCACCGCATGCGCCAACGTGAACGCCCGCTCCGGCTCCACCCCGGCCCGCACCGCACGCCGCGCCACACCCCGCCACCGCCGCTGCGCGGCCACCACCTCCGGCAACAGGCGCAACCCCAGGTGCTCCAACGGCTGGTCGGCATCCGCGTCCAGCAGCCAGAACCCGTGCCGCAGGCAGACCCGCTGCCACCGCGGCACGTACCGCACCGCCCGAAGCGCCTGCCCGGTACGCCGCGCGGTGCACGGCTGGCAGCCATAGGCAGCCACACCCGCCGCCGTGCTCGCCACCCTCCACCGCGCCTGCACCACCCCGGCCTCCCGGCCGGTGCTGATCTTGGGGTCGTCCACAGCGAACGCCGGCAGAGCGTGCGTCAGCACCTCCCGCTTTACCCCACACAGCTCGGCGAGCGACTCCCGCCCGGCCTCGTTGAGGATGATCTCTGCATCCGCCCGGATGCCACCGCCGTCGTGGCGGGCGACGGAGTTGCGGCACGTCCACAGCCGCAGCACGCTGCTGGCCGGGAGGCGGTAGCGGGCCGCCACCCGGTTGATCAGCGATGAGGTCAGCTCACCGTCCAGCGGCACGGTCCGCAACACCCCGACTGCCAACACCTCACCTCGATGTCCTCTTGGGCTTACAAAACGTCTTCAGGTTCTAATCGAACCCACCGATGCACATAGGGGACCCCGTGCCGGATGCCGGTGAGGCATCTGGCACCTGTCCCTCCCCTCGTAGCGTGAAGACCGTGACTGCAGGGGAAGTTGGGAGTCATGGCGGAGAAGCGACGGAAGTTCGATCCGGAGTTCCGTGA
>NZ_JBSFVC010000065.1:0-20877 GCF_053592095.1 Streptomyces sp. NPDC002787
AATCCACGGCCGCGACTGACGTTTCCCCACGACCAGACCAACGACCACCCAAGTCGAAAGTCACTTGATCAACAACTTCTGTTAGGACCTCTAAGGAGACGCAACCCCCTGGCCACAGGGACAAGGACTCAGCAGGGCTCAGGGGAACTCACGGGATGTCGCACACGTAGACGGTTTGCGCGGCCCTTGTCGAGCGTGGCCCCGTACGTCGGGGTGCCGCCGTCGCCCTCGCCGTGGCTGTTGACCGACACCACGGTGCCCTTGCGCGTGGCGGAGCTGCGGTCGGCGAGTCAGGGACCGCCGCTCGCGCCGCTGATGTCGCCGGGAACGTCTGCTCGCTCTCGGAGGTGCGCTGAGGGGGAGCGGCGCAGGACAGCAGTTCCCCGCCGCGTTGGGGAGTGGGCGCCGGATCGTCCGAAGGCGGTGACCCGCTCACCGGACGGACGGAGGGCCGAAGGCGGTGTTCTGTACTCCCCACAGCGTCGGTGAACCGCTTCCCCCGGGGTCGGGATGGCGACGTTGAGAGTTCCCGCTTCAGCTGTCGGCTTGCGAGGACGCGGTGTCGGCCTGTGACGGTGTGGTCGGCTCCTGGGCGTCGGCAGCGGTGTAGTAGACGGACGAGCCTTGTTTGGTGCGCTGGGCGTTGCTCTTGGCGACGAGTGCTTCGAGGGTGGTGCGCACGACGTTGGTCTGGATACGGCGGTCGGGGTGAGCCTGGGTGAGTGAGGTGGCGACCTCGGCGGCGGAGCGCGGTTCGTTCTGTTCGGTGAGGTGCCGGCGGATGAGTTCGACGAGGGTGGGCTGGGCCGTCTTCTTCGGGTCCGTGGCCTTGGCGGCGGGCTTCTTCACCTTTGCTTTCGTCTGCTTGGTGTCCTGTGGGGGAGTGGCCTTCTTCGTGCGGGTTCGCTTGCCGGTAGCCGGGGTGGCGGCGGATTTCTGCTTCGGAACGGAAGGCGCTGCGCTCTTTTCGGCTGGGGGAGCGGGCTCGGGTGTGACGACGCCGAGTGCCTGCTGCATGTTCACCAGCACGGCGTGATCCTGTTGCAGACCGAGAAGTTGGTCCTGCAAGGCGTCGATCTCCCCGCGGATACGGTCCTGCTCCTTGGCGTTGCGCTCGAGGTCGGCGGCGACCTGGGCGCTGTACTGCGCTTTGAGATCAGTTGTCTCCACTGGTGTCTCGGTCATGGCAGTTCTCCTTCAGGTGAGCGACTGTGCTGTTGGCGAGGGATGTTACTCACCATTGCTGGCTTCAGAGCTCCTGCGCGTGCCGCACACCTAGCCCGAGGATGCCTCAACGGTGTGATGGCGGCCTGCGGAGCGCATGTGCGCCAAGCGGCCTGGTAGCCAGGATTTGCTCAGGCGGCAGGAGGCGGGGGAGGTGGGTGTTGATCGAGGAGAGGCCGCCGAGGTCGAGGTGGTGGCGGCCGCGGGTGACGGCGACGTAGGCGAGGCGGGCGTCGGTGTCGCTGACGCGTTCGGGGGATGGGGCGGCCGTGAGCGTCGTGCTGATCGGTGTCTTTGGGCGGGGGGAAGTCGTCGGCGATTGGCACGGCTGGCCGTTCGCGGCCCTTGGCGGTGTGCGCGGTGGAGACGGTGACGTCGGCGTTTGTCTCGTCGGTGAGCTGGTTGATCGCGGCGAGGATGGCGTCGGGCCTGTGTGTGTCGACGAGATTGACGAAGGGCTGCAGGTCACGGCCGGCCGGGTCGTGTTCTGCATACTCCTGCAGCTCACCCCAGGAGCCGAAGAGAACCAGTTCGGGGTGGGCTGTGGGACGTCTGGTCAGGGGCCGCCGCTGCATCCGCTTCGCCAACGGCGAAGCCCACGCTCCTCACCGATAAGACTTCTTCACGGACAAAAGCCCGAGTTCGGCGCCACACCGCTTACTGGTTACTGAGGTTGAACTCGTGGTGTCGTAGGGGCTGACGGCTGGCCGTCGGCCGCGGTATCACCGGAGGCATGCGGTATCCACAAGGGGGCGGGCTGACCGCCGAACGGCAGCAGTTTCGTGAGGAGTTACGGCTCCAGGCGGCGGAACGGTTCGCTCGGGGTGAGGCGAGCTCGGTGATCGCCAAGGACCTGCGGGTGAGCGTCCGTTCGGTGCAGCGGTGGCGGCGGACGTGGGATGAGGGCGGTCCCCAGGGCGCTGCGATCGCAGGGGCCAGCATCGTTTCCGAGGCTGAGCGACTGCAGGCCCGGCCAGTGCCCCTGCCTCGCCCTCCAGGTGAACCCGCGAACCGGAGACGACGAGCCGAGGGGCACCGAGCCGACTTCGCTCACCGGCCATGTCACCGGCCCACCGCCGACCCGCCACGACGTGGTCCATCGCCGCTGCCAGCCCTCGGACAGGGGTAACCGGTCCCGATCCGTCTCGTCACCTGCATGCTCCACGATCAGCATGTCCAGGCTGCATGAGTCGGACTAAACCACTGGCCTGGTCGCAGAAGCCATGCATCCAGAGCAGCAGCCACGGCGTGTGACGGGGAGTGATCACCGAAAGTATTCGAAATTGCTCACCAGCGACGGTTCAGTGACCTGCGATGCCTACAGATGATTGGTATAGGAGGGTGGCCAATGTCCCGCTCAACTGTAGTTACGGTGACGGATTGCCCGCGGAGCCAGGCAGCAGCGTTGGGCCGACCCCGTAGAGCAGGACATGGGAACCAGGTCACCGCCTGGCGCGCAGCACGCCGTCACTGTCAGGTAGGGCAACGTGGAACAGGGGGTGGCGCTCGTCGACGGCCAGGGGCAGGGAGCAGGCCGCCCTCGCGCCTGCCACCAAAGTGGTGAGCTGTTGGTGGTGGGTCTCGTCGACGGTCACATGGCGGATCGTTCCGTTCGCCGCCTCCCAGACGAAGTCCACGGATTCGTCCTCGGGCAGCGCGGCAAGGACCGCATCGACATCAGGGGTGAGGTCGGGCCAGACGGTCAGGAGCGCGCGTGGGCCGAGCGCGGTGCGGACGGTATCGAGGTTGTTTTCGGTGAGACGGTGCCAGCGGGTGGCGTTGCGGAGGTAGGGTCTCCTCCAGGGGGAGCATCTGCGGTGCGGCCAGTTCTGCGCGTACTCGTTCCCAGAACTCCTCGTCCGCAGCCTGTGTCACCTCTGGATCCTGAAGGTCTGCGGCGTAGGGCGAGGATGTGATCGGTTCCGCGAACAGGCCCAGCTCGCGGGTCCGGGCGACGGCTGCTTCGCACGGCTGGTCGCTGCCGACGTACACATACTGATCCCACCCGACGTGCACGGTGAACGTGTCCTGCTGCTCCAGCTGACACCAGGCGCCCTGGTCACGGAGCATGGCCCGGACCAGCTCCAGCGCGACCGGCCCAGAGACTACGGCGCCGTCGTAGTAGCCGGTGAGGTCGGGCGGGAACAGCCCAGCGAGGCCGTGCCCGTCAACCGGCGCCTCCAGGCCGAAGTTGACGAAGCCGGTGACCGCCGGTTCACGGATCTCCAGCCGGTACATGCCCGACTCCTGCGCGAAGGCGGCGATCGCCTCCAAGTAGGACGCCTCGACCGGCCCGTGGTCGCTCACCGTGTCCTCAGCGCCGTTGTAGTGCCCACGCTCGTCGCGGTCGGCAGGGTTGTACTTGGTTATCCGGTAGGCGAAGGACGGCGGCACGCTGCTCCCTGGACTGAACCACTCGAGTCCAGGCGGGTATTCGGGCGGAACGGGAGCCCCTGGGTTGTGCCTGCTTTGGATCCCGTAGATCGCCGGGACCGCACCTGACAAGATCAACCCGTGGCTCAGCATTCGGTGACCTTGACGAGAATTGAGCTCGCGGACTGGCGAGCCGTCCACTCCTGGGCTTCCCTCGCCCAGGTCTGCCGTTTCCAGACGTGGGGGCCGAACACCGAAGAGGAAACACACGCGTTCGTGGTAGCCGCGGTCGAAGCCTGGTCACACTCGCCTCAGCAGCGGTTCGCTTATGCGGCGCGTGTCGAGGGCGACGTAGTCGGCATGGGTGAGCTCCACTTTCGGAGTCGAGGACAACGTCAAGGTGAGATCACCTATGCCGTGCATCCTCGAGTTTGGGGTCAGGGCGTCGGAACGGCAATCGGGAAGGCACTACTGGCGCGAGGGTTCGAGGACCTCGGGCTCCACCGCGTCTATGCCACCTGTGACCCGCGGAACCTCGGGTCAGCTCGAATACTCAGCAAGCTCGGCATGACGTGGGAAGGGCGCCATCGTCATACCGCGTTGATCCGGGACGGTTGGCGAGACTCCGAAGTGTTCAGCGTCCTGGAAGATGAGTGGCGCGCGCTCACGCCATCCCCGCGCCCACCGCACGGGTGAATTGGTTTCCCTCGTTCACGAGGCGTCCGGCGCGTGGAACCCGATCGCCGTGACCGGCGCGGACCGCGAACGATGATGAGGATCTCTGGAATCGGCCAGGGCTACTCGTCGCCCCACTCGCTTCGCCCCTCAACCGAGTGGGGAGCGAAGACGAGCGCCTTGCAGGTGAAGGCCGGGCCCGCGTGTTCGTGGGGTGTGCGGGCCGCATCGAACCGTCGTGGTGTGCTCAGGCTCCCCGGTCCGGGGCGACGGCGCGGCTTACGCAGTTTCGGAGCAGGGTGCGCCGCTGGTCGTGCACGCTCGCGGGCTCCTGGGCGGAGGCGGCGTAGACGTTGCTTACCGGGGACCAGGCCATGGACATGGCGATGACCATGGCCATCACGTCGAAGGGGTCTCCCTGTCTGATGCGCCCGGCGGCCTGGGCCTCTGCGATGGCGCGGAGTTTGTGGTCGTCGTAGCGGTCGTGGTCCGCCACGAGATGCCCGGCCGGGCGGCGCTCCAGGCGCGCCCAGGTCGCGAGCCGGATCAGATCGGGGCGGCTGAGGTACTCGTCGTAGAGGCGCACCGCCCAGTCGGCGAGGTTCGTGGCGTCGATGGGGACGACATTGGTGATCCGCTCCAGTGAGGCGAAGAAGATCGCATCGAAGAGCTGCTCCTTGTTGCCGAAGTAGCCATAGAGCTGCGCCTTGTTGGTGCGTGCGGTGGTGATGATCCGCTCGATGCGTGCACCGGCGATGCCGTACTGGGCGAATTCCTGGGTGGCGGCGTCGATGATGCGCTGGTACGTCGCGGATCCGCGGCGGCTGGATGGCTGGTCAGGCATACTCCGCACCTTAACAGACAGACTAGTCTGTTTGCTTCTTGGTTCGCATACGCCTACCGTCAAATAGACCGAACAGTCTGTCTTAGGAGTCAGAGATGCGTTCCACGACCGGATGGCAGGCGGACAGCACGACACGGACTCTGCGCCGCACGGCGCTGGAGCGCCGGGACCTGCGCCTGCACGACATCGCGGTACGTGTCGACTATTGCGGTGTCTGCCACACAGACCTCCACGCGCTGCAGGCGCACGAGAGCGACCCGAACGGCGTGCTCGTACCCGGGCATGAGTTCACAGGCGTGGTGACCGAGGTCGGCAGCGCGGTTCCCGACTTCTCCCCGGGCGACCCCGTGGCCGTCGGCAACATCGTCGACTCGTGCGGCATGTGCCGCATGTGCCAGGCCGGCCAGGAGAACTTTTGCCGTGAGTTCCCGACACTGACCTACGGCGGAGCCGACCGGCAGGACGGATCGACCACGCTGGGCGGGTACTCCCGCGAGTATGTCGTGAGAAATCAGTTCGCCTACCATCTCCCTGCGGGCCTCGACGCAGCCGCCGCAGCCCCCCTGCTCTGCGCCGGCGTCACCGTCTGGGAACCGCTGCAGGCGCTCGGAGTGGGCCCAGGCAGTACTGTCGCCGTGGCAGGGCTGGGCGGCCTGGGACACCTCGCGGTCAAGATGGCGACCGGGCTCGGCGCCACGACCTCCGTCATCAGCCGGACCCCGGACAAGGCTGACGAAGCGCGCGGCCTGGGGGCGCAGGGATTCGTCATGTCCACCGACCCGAAGCAGATGGAAGAGGTCCGCGACCAGTTCGATGTGGTCATCGACACCATCTCCGCTCCCCACGACCTGGCTCCGTACCTGCGTGCGGCCGCCATGGACGGCACCCTCAGCCGCCTTGGCCACCTCGGACCGGTCACCGTGGAAACCATGGACCTGCTCATCGGCCGCAAGAAGCTCAGCTCCGCCGGCAGCGGCGGCCGCCCGTCCACCGCGGCCATGCTGCACTTCTGCGCTGAACACGACATCACAGCCGACATCGAACTGCTGCCGTCGTCCCAGGTGAACAGGGCTCTCGAACGCCTGGAGCGCAACGACGTCCGCTACCGCTTCGTGCTCGACATGTCCGACCTGGACTGACCGACGGCGCCGCTTGTCCAACAGCAAGCCCTGCGATAACCACGAGAGCCGGCTGAACGCAGGTGCGGTGCCGCGTGGGTGGGGAGACCCATCGAGCAGGTCTGGGGTTACCCCCGAGCAGGGAGTGGTCGTTTTCAAAGAGCGCCATCAGCGAGGTGCGCTGGCTCTGCGACGACGCCGTCCACGGGATCGGACTCGTCCTGTCCCCCGCCGAGTTCGTCGACGGGCGACTGGCACGGGCGTCCCGGACGGCGAGTGGGAACGTGCCATCGACCGCGTCTTCGACCCCCGGCACCCTCACCAGCACCGCCATCAGCTGCGGGGCCCGCGGACTGGGACGCCGTACGGCGACGGAACCGCCCTCGGAGACCGGCACGGGCAGGATCTGCGGCATCGGGGCGCTTTCGGGCGCGGCCCCGGAGAGCGCCTCAATGGCGTCGGGGCCCGGCCACGGGAGGGGGAGTGCCGGCGCTGTGGCCGGTGGCACCAGTTGTGCGGCCAGTGCCGGCTCTGCTTCAACTGCTGCATTTGCGACGAGGACGTCGGCCCGGATGACGGCGAGCCTGGCGGTTCGGCGACGGCAACCGCAACGGTGGCTCGGGGGACGGCGGTGGCGGTGGCGGTGGTTGCCGCAACCCGTGCAAGTGCCGCTGCGACTGACCGGCGGATGGCCGGCTGAGTCCCCAGGGCGTTACGAGCGGCTGGTGCGGCAGATGGGGGACCGGGACCCCGACCTCCGCCGCACCTGTCGTGTCAACTGCGCCGTCGCCGCATCTCGTGCACATAGCGGCCCAGCAGCGGCCCACCGAACACCACGAAACCGACGCCGATGAGCCAGGATTGGATGATCAGTACGGTGCCGACCGCCCCATAGGTGATCGCGTTGCTCACGATCAGCGGTGAGAACACCTGGTCCGAGAACCAGCGCAGGCCACCCAGACCCGCCATCGTGGCCACCGCGCCCGGGAACAGGGCACCCCACGGCACCCGCTCGCCCAGCAGGAAGTGCTGGCCCCACCAGAAGAACAGGACCCCGAACAGCGAGGCGAGCACGATCCGCACGACCGACTGTGCCAGCCCCTCTTGCAGCACCGCCCCACTCCGCGTTTCGGCGAACAGATAGCCCGTCAGCGCGGCCAGCCACACGACACGGCGCCACGCGTGGTGCCATGGGCCGGCGGGCACCTCCCAGATCCTCTCGTAGCCGTTCTGCACACTCGCCGCGAAACTGACCCCGAACAGCGCCACGAGCAGCCCGCTGAGGACACTGGTCGCGCTCAACACCCTGCGCGGCGTGGCGAACAACTCGCGCACCGCCTCGGCCGGGCGCCCGGACAGACTCATCGCGTCGATCACCCACAGGGCGAATCCCTGTCCCTGGAAGGGGAGCGCCGCCGCGACGACGATCAGTAGAGGAACCAGGGTGACCAGGCCGAACGCGGAGAATCCCATGGCCCGGTGCAGCAGTTCCAGTTCGTTGCCGTGCTGCCAGAGCCATCCGACGGCCGAGTCGTGCCAGCGGGCACGCAGACGACGATGGGGCGGCCGCGGCTCCCGCGCAGCGCCGGAGGCGTCCTTCACGCGTGCCTCACTCCCCGGCGCGCCCGGAGGGGCGGGACGGAGCCATGGCCCAGCGGATGGTCCGCGTCACGGCCTGGCCGGTGGGGCGTACGGCGAGGTCCTCGACGATCGGCACGCGGGGCAGTCACAGCATGCCGCGGGCCCAGGGCGGGGAGCAGTGCGACGGCGTTCACGGCCAGGACGCGGTAGAAGGGCTGTACCGCGAGGGGCAGGGGAGGCTGGAACAGCAGGAAGCGGGCGGCGGCCCTGGCCTGGGGCGTGGCCCGCAGCTCGGGCCGGTAGGCGATCAGGCGCTCGGCCGGCTCGCGGCGGTCACCCGGCGGGTCGGTCACCCCCAGCGCCTCGGCGACGCGCGCGGTGTCGGCAACGTAGGCGTCATAGCCGACGGCGTTTAGGCGGGCTCCGTAGCGTTCATGGGCGCGCAGGAAGCTGTCCGTCGCGGCGGCGTGCACCCAGCCGAGCAGACGCGGATCGGCCGCGTGGTACGGCGCGCCCTCGGCCGTCGTCCCGCGGATCCGCTCGTGGATGCCGCGGACGCGGTCGACCGCCCGCTGGGCGTCCGCAGCGGTGCCGTAGGTGGTCACGGCCAGGAAAGCGCTGGTGCGCTGCAGCCGGCCCCATGGGTCGCCGCGGTAACCGGAGTGCCCGGCACCGCGGCCATGGCGAGCGGGTGCAGGGACTGCAGCAGCAGTGCGCTCAGCCCGCCGATGAACATCGAGGCGTCACCGTGGACCGTGCGGATGGGGCGGTCGGGCCGCGGTCCGGGGGTGTCGTGTATGCGGGCCCGTACCATCGGTCCGTCGGGCCCGGCGACACGGCGGAACAGGGCCTGGCTGAGCTGGTCACGGACTACGGTCAGCACGGTCGGCCTCCCCTCTCCTACAGCCCAGTGTCCGACACACCTACCCCAATCAGGACATAGCGGCACGGATTGTCAGTCGGTGGACGCGTCCGGTTGGCCGCCCGACCGGCCGGGCGGCCCCGCGCGGTCACGAGCGTGTGCTTCAGCCACGCCGTTCGCGCAGTGCGGCGATAGCCGCGACGGAGACGACGATCCCGGTCAGCCGGTCAGGACCTTCTTCACGGCAGCCGCAAGAGGATGCTTGCCGAGTCCATGGCATATCCGCTCGGAGTCACGTGTCCGGTCGTAGAAACTCAGCGGCACACCCAGGGCACGCGTTACCGGGCGGGCGCCGTGGGACGACGGGGTGGGGGTGTGTGGGTGCGCTCCGTCGTACCGCCTCCCATGCCGCGCCGAGCCGGTGAAGCTGAGCGGGGGACAGGGATTCTTGCCGGCGGGGAAGGACGAGATCTTCCTCGTCCCGGATGTCCTGGCGTATCAGAGCGAAGGCCCGCCGCACCTTCTCCGCGCGCTCCTGCGAGTCGGGACTCAGACGTTCGATGTCGGCGACGAGATCGTTGATCTGCTGATGCTCCTCCTCGACCCGGGAGGTCAGCTCCGCCCCGTCCCGGACCGCGTGCCGCACGGTCGGCCACAGCACGGTTTCTTCGGCGAAGGCGTGGCTGAAGACCAGTTGAACGATCTGTTGCAGAACCCGTTCGCGGTCCTCACCGTTTCCCGGCGCCTGATACCGGCCCGTCAGCCGGTCCAACTGCGCGTGATCACGACGCTGCCGCGCCAGAACGCTGCCAGGACCGCCCAACTGCTCGACCGTCTGCTCATCGATGGTCCTACCATGGATCGCTCCCTTCCGGGACGGGCCACGCCTGCTCTCGCCAGCGGGACAGGGGCCGCGCACCTCCCACCGTCCGGGCCGGCCAGGCGGAGGACCGAGGGGCCCAGCAGATCGCGGGACTGCTCTTCAGGCTCAGCGTCGATCGGGACGGCCGGACTCGTCACCGCGTGCCGGGCCCAGTTCAGCGCGCTTCTCGGCGCCCGTCTCAAGGTAGCCGGGGTCGTCGCCGGCGACTCGCCCCACGAAGGTCTCGTTGGGTGTGGTTCCTGTCGTGCTGTGTTGATCCGCCGCCCTGTCCTCCGGTTCACCGCCCGTGTCCTCCGGCCTACCGGAATGGACCTCTGCGGCACCGGCAGGCGTGGATGATCCATGCGATCTGCCCCCCATGTGTTCGCGCACCCTCGACCACAAAGACATGGCTCCTCCCTGAATAGGCACAAATGCCGATGCCGACGACGTACCCCTCCATGCCGTCGGCATTCAGCGTCGCAGCCGGTACAACCGGTACGCCGGTTCCGGTACAGGGGGGCGCCCGGCCGTCCCGAGCGTCGCTCCACGGCCGGGCGTTTCCGCCCCGCGTCTGCGCGGCGGGCCGATCCCTGTGCCGTAGGCGATGAGCACCCGCTGGGAAACGGTGCAGTCAGTGGTGGCCGTGGCCGCTCGTGATCTCCTTGTACTCCTCGACGGTCGCTTTGGGGATCTGGGCGCCCTTGCCGTAGTAGGCATGGCGGAGCTTGGCGCGCAGTTTCTCGAGCCTCTTCACCTTCCGCTCCAGGCCGTGCTCGTCCAGGGCCGGGTCCATCTCGGCCGGATCGTACTGTTCGTGCGCGGTGAGCGTGTAGATCTGCTCCTGGCTGAGCGGTTCGTGCACCTCGATGAACTCACCGTGCGGCAGGCGCTTGATGATGCCCGACTCACGGCCGTGCAGCACCTTGGCCCTGTCGCGGCGCTGGAGGCCGAGGCAGATCCGCTTGGTGACGATGAACGCGATCACGGGGCCGGCGAAGAAAGCGACGCGGACGAACCAGGTCACCGCGTTGATCGACAGCCGGAAACGGAGGGCGATGATGTCGTTGCCACCGCCGATCAACATGATCAGATATGCGGTGACCCAGGCGGCGCCGAGGGCGGTGCGGGTCGGAGCGTTGCGCGGCCGGTCCAGGATGTGATGTTCGCGTTTGTCCCCGGTGATCCAGGCCTCGATGAACGGATAGACCGCCAGCAGGCCGAGGAAGATTCCGAAGACGGCCAGCGGGAGAAAAACGCCCAGGGCGAGCGTGTGCCCCCAGAAATTGATCTCCCAGCCGGGCATGGCACGGACCAAACCTTCGGCGAAGCCCATGTACCAGTCGGGCTGGGCGCCCGTGGTGACCTGGTCCGGACGGTAGGGGCCCAGCAGCCAGATCGGGTTGATGGACGCGATACCGGCCATCAGAGTGGTGAAACCGAAGACCAGGAAGAAGAAGCCTCCCGCCTTGGCCGTGTAGACCGGCAGCAGCGGCATGCCGACGACGTTCGTGTTGGTCTTTCCGGCGCCCGCGAACTGCGTGTGCTTGTGGTAGAAGACCAGGATCAGGTGCGCCGCCACCAAGCCGAGCATGATGCCGGGCAGCAGCAGGATGTGGATCGAGTAGAACCGGGCCACGAAGTCGTCGCCCGGAAACTCGCCGCCGAACAGGAACATCGAGAGGTACGTGCCGACGACCGGGATCGACAGGATCGCGCCCTGGGTAAAGCGGACGCCGGTGCCGGAGAGCAGGTCGTCCGGGAGCGAGTAGCCGGTGAATCCGGTGAACATGCCGAGGACGAACAGCAGGAAGCCGAACAGCCAGTTGACCTCGCGGGGCTTGCGGAACGCACCGGTGAAGAAGATCCGCATCATGTGCACGAACATGCCGGCGAGGAAGACGATCGCCGCCCAGTGGTGGATCTGCCGGATGAGCAGACCACCGCGCACCTCGAAACTGATGTCCATGGTCGACCTGAAGGCCTCGGACACCAGCTGTCCCTGCAGCGGGACGTAACTGCCGTGGTACTCCACCTCGTTCATCGACGGGTGGAAGAACAGCGTCAGGTACACACCGGTGAGAATGATGATGATGAAACTGTAGAGCGCGACCTCGCCCAGCATGAACGACCAGTGGTCCGGGAAGATCTTGCGCATGTTGGCCTTGGCCAGGGCGTAGATCCCCAAGCGGCCGTCGGCCCAGTCGGCAAGCCGCTCGCCGGCCGGTGCCTCTCCGCGAGAGTGGGACCCGGTGTTCTTCGCCGTGCTCATCCGCGCTCCCAGAAGGAAGGACCGACCGGTTCGTCGAAGTCGCCGAGCGCTTCGAGGTAGCCATCGTCATTCACGCCGATGCGCAGCTGGGGCAGCGCGTGACCGGCCGGGCCGAAGATCACCCGGCCGCCGTCGGTGAGGTCGAAGGTGGACTGGTGGCATGGGCAGAGCACGTGGTGCGTCTGCTGCTCGTACAGGGAGACCGGGCAGCCCACGTGGGTGCAGATCTTCGAGAACGCCACGATGCCCTCGTGGGACCACTCCAGCTCGCGCTTGTCCTTGAAGTCGTCTGGCTGGATCCGGATGATCAGCAGGGCCGCCTTGGCGATCTCGTTTTGGAACCCGTGGTCGGTCTCCTCCAGGCCCTCGGGTTTGGCGAAGGTCAGCGAGCCGACCGTGATGCCGGACGCACGCAGCGGCTCGTTCGTGCTCATGTTGACGAGCACCTTGCCCCTGGCCCACAGCGTGTGGCGCAACTTGTTCCCCGGCAGCGGACCGAGGTCGCGCAGCAGGACGACGCCGGAGAGGGGCACCAGTGTGAGCGCGCCGAGCATCGTGTTGCGGATGAGTTTGCGGCGGCCCAGCTGCGACTCCTTGGCGCCCTGCTTGAAGTCGGCGTGGACCTTCGCGCGCACCGTGGTGGGGGCCTCGATCGGGTGACGGTCGTCAGCGAGTTCCACGTCGGACATCAGGGTGCGGGCCCAGTGGATCGCGCCCACGCCGATGGTGAACAGCGCGATGCCGAGGGTCAGGCTCAGCGCGAAGTTCAGCGCGCTGATGTGGCCGAGGGGGAAGACGTAGATGGAGCGCTCGATGGGGATCGCCACGTATGCGGCGATGAAACCGATGGTGGCCAGTGCCGACACGGTGAAGAGCAGGGCGACCGTGCGCTGTGATCTCCTGGCGGCCCGCTCGTCGACGTCCTGGATCCGGCGCTCGTGGGGCGGCAGGCCCGGATCGGCGAACGGGTTCTCCTCGTCCGCGACGTCTGCCGCGCTCTCCGTGGCGTCCCGCTGGGCGGGCAGATCCCCCTCGGGGAAGTCCTTGCCGCTCATGACTTCCTGGCCTTTGCGGTTCGGGCGGCGACCCACACGGCGGCGACGATGAGCCCGCCGAGGCCGAAGATCCAGCCGAACAGCCCCTCAGGGACCGGGCCGAGTCCACCCAACTCCATGCCGCCGGGGCTCACGGTGTCGTCGCCGCTGACGGCGTTCAGGTACGCGATGATGTCCTTCTTGTTCTGTTCGGTCAGCGTGCTGTCGGGGAAGGAAGGCATGTTCTGCGGGCCGGTCAGCATGGCCTCGTAGATGTGCTTGGGGGTGACACCGTCAAGGCTCGGCGCGTACTTCCCGTGGGTCAGCGCACCGCCCCTGCCGATGAAGTTGTGGCACTGCGCGCAGTTGGTACGGAAGAGGTCACCGCCCGCGGCGATGTTCGCCCCCTCGGGGCTGTACTGCTCCTCCGTCGGGATGTCAGGGCCGGGGCCGAGCGAGGCGATGTAGGCCGCCAGTTGGTCGATCTCGGCCTGCGAGTAGATGTTCCGCTTCTCCGGGACCTGCGGGCCCGGCTGCTGCGCGGGCATACGGCCGGTGCCGACCTGGAAGTCGACGGCCGCCGCGCCCACGCCCACCAGGCTCGGCCCGTCAGTGGTGCCCTGACCGCCGGTGCCGTGGCAGCTCGCGCAGCCCACGGCGTAGAGCTCCTTGCCCTCCTCGATGGCGACAGACTGGGCGGTTTGGTGGGCCCGCGCCTTGCTCGTGGGCGCGAACGCGGCATAGAGCGCCCCGGTGCCTGGCAGTGCGAGGAGCAGGACGACGAGCGCCGCTAACGGCTGGCGCCGTCGCATGGAGATCTTTTTCACGGATTGTCCCGGAGTCAGGTTCCTAGTTCCGATACTCCCAAGCTGTGCGGGACGCCGAGCCGTTCGGCCACTCGACCGTTCGGCCACTCGGCCCAGTCGGCCGCTCGGTCGCTTGGCCCGGTGCGAGCCGGGTGCTGTCGGCCGTCGATTCCGCCAGGTCCTCGCGCCGGCGGACTTCCGCGCCGACGAGGCAGGCGCGACCTGGCCGGGATGGCGCAGTGAGCCATCCGGGTTCCCACTCGGCTCCGTCAGCGGTCTGCGGCCGATGAACCCCGCACGTCGAACGGGAGGAGTCATCCGGCGACGGGGATGGGCCCGGCGTGCCGCCTGCCGGGAGGCAGCCACGAGAAACCGCGGTCGCTTCGCGGCCTGGCTCGCATCGCAGCCGGTTCGTCGTGCCCATCAGATCACCCTCCTGCTCATTCACCTGGAGAACAGTGTGCAGAGTATCTGAAAAAGTGTCATATTTCGTGAATCAGTCATACCGGACGCGCGTCGCCGGGCATCGCACTGCGCGGCGAGGCTGTCGCTGAGGCAGGGGGTAGTTGGTGTGTGAGCTGGGGTGTTGGTGGTGGGGCGAGGACTGGAATGGGGTGTGGGGGCGGTGACCTGGGGTTGTGTGCGTTGCAGTGGGAATGGCTGGGGTGTTGTGGGTGGCTTCTGCGTCTACTGAGCTTGAACTCGTGGTGTCGCAGTGAGTTATCCGGGTCTGAGGGCGAGTCCGGTTTCTGCGAGGCAGCCGTCGAGGAGGGCGGGGCGGTACTGGATCTTGCGGAGGCCCTGTCGGACGGTGCGGATGAGGTGGTCTGGGTTGGTGAAGGCGACGTTGGTGGTGTAGCGGCGTCGCAGCAGCGACCAGACGCCTTCGACCGGGTTGAGTTCGGGCGCGTAGGCGGGTAACTGGACCACCCTCAGCCAGTCCTGGCCGTCGACGAAGCTGCGCATGACCGCACACAGGTGGGTGCCGAGGTTGTCCCAGATCAGGATGATGGGTGCGTTGAGCTGCCGGTGGGCGGCGATCAGCAGGTCGCGGTAGTCGGTCCGGGCGAAGCTCCTGCGGTCGCCGCGGCGATGGCTGTGTCGTCTGGGCCGGTAGATCAGGCGGGGACGTTCGCCTGTCTTGTAGCAGGCCAGGGCGGCCACGGAAAGCTGGCGGGAGGTGCGGCCGCGGACCCGGATGACCGGGGTGTGACCGCGCCTGGCCCAGGTGCGGGCGGTCGGCGGCGTCATCGAGAAGCCGGCCTCGTCCTCGAAGACGATCCATGCGTCGAGCGCCGCCGCGGTGCTTCCACCTGCGGCCAGGTCTCCTTCACCCAGCCGGTGATCTGGTCCTGGTCGTGTTCGACGGCGCGTCTGGCCGGGACCTGGCAGGAGTAGCCGTGCCGGATCAGCAGCTTACGCACCCCTTGCAGGGTGTAGCTCTTGTGGAAGCGCCGCCCGATCACGGTCTTGATCCTCGACAGGGTCCACCGCTGGTCCGGCCAGCCATGTGCGACCGGGCCTTTGGCCAACTCCGCCTCCAGCACGGCGAAGTGGGCCTCGCTCAGTCGCGGCGCCGATGCGGAGCCCACCGACCGCAAAGCCCGCGGACCGCCCTTGTCCCACGCCTGCCGCCACCGCTGGACCGACCGGACGCTGACCCGTAACTCCTTCGCGATCACCGAACTCGGCTCGCCCACGGCGAACCGCTCGGCAGCCATCATCCGGATGCCTTCCCGGAACTGCCGGCGCTCGTCCGTCAGCCCGCCACCCTGCGCATACCTCATAACAAACGGCGTACCGCGAGGATCAAGCCCTGTCAGCAGCTACGACAACCCGAGTTCAAGCTCGGTAAAGGGGAGCGTCAGAGTCGGGACGGAGGTTAAAGGACAAGCAAAGAGGGCCGGCGGATAGTCCGGGCGGGCGGCAGCGTACTGCGTGGCGACGGTGACGAAGGACAGGGCGCGGGCTTGGTTCGCGTGAGGCCATGCCCGCGATCTTTGCGGGTGCAGGGAGAAGTTGTCAGCAGTGCACGGTCAGATCCGCGTGCAGCGCGACTGCACCGCGCTCCAGTCCAGCGCCATGTCACGCCCTGAACGGGAGAACAGCCGGACCCCGTCGGAGTCCCGGACCAGTACGGCCCGGTGCCCGTCGAAATTTGGGCTCGTACCGCCAGCCGGGCCCGACCGGCAGTACGGGAGCCGACGCGGCCAGAGCGACCCGAACAGGCAGTTCCATGAACTCACGGTACGCCGGGCAGAGCACGGACCGCCCGCCGCACCGAGGGGCCGCCCCCTGCGGCAGGTCCCCGGTGGCGAGCGGGCCGCTTGACCACGGCGGGATCTGCTCGCGGTCGGGCTGGTTCGCGTCACACGAGAACCAACCGAAGAGCCCTGGGAGCAGTTCCCAGAGCTCCGTGGCGTTACGCGGCGGGCGCTACTGGCCTGCCCCTGCGGCGGCGACTATCACGGTGCCTGCGGCTGCAGCAGTTCTACGCAGCTGTCCTCGCCACTGTCAGCACTGAGGTACGCCGTCGATCCAGTTCGTGACGTTGGAGATGTAGTAGCTGGCCATGTAGCCCGATTGGCCCCTGGCCGTGCGGACGTTCACCCAATAGGGGTTGCCGCCGACGGTCTGTGATCCCTCCGTCTGGCAATACACCCACACGGACTCCGGACTGCTCACACGGTCGACCACGCTGGGGCAGTTGCTGGCTGACGGCCACAGATAGCACTGCTCCGAGGTGATGCTGCGGACGTTCACATTGGCAGCCCACACTCCGTAATAGCCCTCCCCGTGCCCGTCCGCGTGCGCGGTCCCAGCCGTCGACAGACCGACGCCCGCGACGGCCAGGACCATGGCGCCCGCTGCTGCCGTGTTCCTGGCGATCCGGCCCCTGCCGTCCAAGCGGCCTCGTGCGGTCTTGCGTGTGCGCAACATTGGATGTCCTCCTCGAATCTGTCATGCCCCGGGTGTAGGTGACGTGGACCCAGCCTGCTGTCGGCCGCCCCGCTGGCGCCACACGTTGAGAGCGTGCTCTAAATGTGTGGCGCGTCGATTGACGGGCTGTCGAGAAGTGCGAGTCCGGCGGGGGTGATGGTGTGCAGGACGTACTTGCTGCGGCGCACGCTCAGTACAAGGCCGGCCCGACGGAGGACGGCGGTGTGATAGCTCGCGGACGCACCGGAAATTCCGAATCGCTCGGCGAGTTCGCCGGTCGTGCGGCCGGTGACGACCTCCTCCAGGATGGAGGCGCGGGTGTGCCCGATGAGGGCGCCCAGATGCGCGCTGCGTTCCGCATCGCCGCATCTTCGGGCCCAGCCGAGAGTGTGCTGGATCGGGTAGACGAGGACCGGGGTCATGTCAGGGTCTGCGAGTGTGACGGGTCTTCGGGTGCAGAAGAACGACGGCTGCAGAAGTAACCCACGTCCGCCAAGCAGGAGTTCTTGGTCGATGGGGTAGTCGGCTTCCAGTACAGGGGGCTTCCAGCGCAGCACCGGGCCGAAGCTGGCCAGCAGGCCGTCAGTGCCGCCTTGCATGACTGCCCGGGCACGGACCGCGCGATCGGCGTCGACCTGGGCGCGGATGTGCGGCCAGAAGGGGGCGAGGGCCCGCCTGTGGTAGGCGCGCAGGGCGGTGGCCAGTCGGCGCAGGGCTTCGGGGGCGCCGTCGGCCAGGGCACGGGCATCGGCGGGCATCGGGCGTACTCGGTCTGGGGAGGCGTCGAGCCGGGTCAGGTCTCTGCTCAGCCTGGACCGGGGTGTGCTGAGCATGGTGTCAACGGCCTCCGCTACGTCGGCGCTGCCGCGCGTGTCGGGGGTGAGGAAGTCGGGTGAGTAGCCGCGCGGCGGCAGCAGGGCGGCCAGCAGTCGTCCGGTCGCGGGTAATCGCGGCCGGATCAGGCCCCGCCAGTCGTCGAACAACAAGGGTGCCTCTTCCGTGATCAGAACCTGGAAGCTGTTGGTGATCTCCCAGAGAGGATCGGGTCCGGCGGCGAGGCGGACGCGTGCGATGTCGTCGGTAGTGAAGTGCACCCGCAGCAAAGGATCTCCCATGAGGGTCGGTCGTTGGGCTCGTTAAGGCGCCCAGGGCGGGGCAGTGAGGGGTGCGGCCGTGCTGGTCATTGCAGATTGGCCCGCAGGTGAGCCCGCCCCCAGAACGGCTGGTCTCCCACGGACGGATCTAACACCGGCGGGCCTCAAATCGTGAGCCCCGCGCCCTGTCTCTGAGCGCGAGCAGCCCGTCCGTCGCGACTCCCCCTCACCAGAACGCCCAGCCAGGTGCCAACGAGCACGCCTACGGCGCGGTCATGGAGTGGATGTACGCCTACATGGCTGGCATCGCCCCCGCCCCGGCCGGCCCCGGCTTCGGATGCTTTCTCCTCCGGCCCCACCTCGACCCCACGGGGAAGATCACACAGGTCTTGGGCAGCCACGAGTCGCCGTACGGTGAGATCCGCAGCGAGTGGGAGGTCGACGCCAGGGGCCGCACCCTGACGTACGTGGCGGTCGTACCCGCGAACAGCGGGGCCACCCTGCGTCTGCCGACGGCCTCGGCGGACACGGTACGCGAGGGACACACCCCGCTGGCACGGGTGGACGGCGTACGCTTCCTCGGCCACGCCGCCGGATCGGCCGCGTACCACCTCCCCTCGGGCCAATACCGGCTGACTGCGGAGCTGCGTTGACTCCCCTCGCCGACGGGCGGCCTACAGAGCCCCGGAGTCGCGGCGTACGGCACGCGCGTCAGAACCAGGCCGTGCAGGCGATCGAGCCGCCGGGACCGTTGGTACCGCAGGCACGCATCACCAGCCCGTTGTCGTTCCACTGGGTGGTGTAGGCGTCGGTACCGGACGTGATCCTCGCGTAGCCGAGCATGGGGTCCCAGGTGTCTCCGCCGTCGCCGCTGCGGTCGACCCAGATCTCGTCGCCGATCGTGCCGCCGATGATGCGGCCCCAGGCACACGCGGTGGTGCTGTTGTAGCGCAGCTCGACGGTACGACCCCACACGGTCGTCGACTTGGCCGTCCACGCACCCGAGGAGTTCGGTTCGGTGCCGTCACCGCACGAGGTGTTGGAGTCGGCACCGTCCAGGGTGCCGCCGATACGGGAGAACTCCCCGCAGGACGGCACTCCGGACATGATTGCCGGCCCTTGCAGGAACAGGTTGCTGACCCAGCTGCGATAGTCCGGCAGATACGTCCAGACGTTGTTGACCATGCCGTTGTACGTGGCCCGCTCGCCGACCCGCTGGCATAGGCCCCGCACGGCGACCGAGATGCCGTTGCGGATCTGCCAGTTGATCGCGCTGCCGGTGTGGGAGTCGGCGCGCAGGTTCGGCTGCCCCCAGGTCTTCAGCTCCTTGCCGAGCCCGTCGTACTCCCAGACCGGGAACACACCGTCGGCGAGCGGCCGCAGCGCACCCCGGTAGCGGTCCCACTTGTCGCTGCCGACCCGGATCGGGTAGCCGGACTCGGGTGCCTCGACGTACTTGCCGTCGCCGAGGTAGAGCGCCACGTGGGTGAGATTGGCGCCGAAGTAGAGGATGTCACCGGGCAGCAGGGGGGCCTCGCCCTGCTCCTTGGTGAACCGGGTGTGCGCGTAGCCCGGGTTCTGCCAGGTCGACTGGGTCGTCCGCTCGCTGATGAGGTCCTGGCGGGTCGCCTTGTACCAGGCCCAGCGCACCAGGCCGATGCAGTCGAAGCTCCAGTACTTGGTGTCGTGCTGGGCCATCGGGTCCAGGGAGGCTATGCCTTGGCTGGGGCCTGGGAGGCCCTCCGCGTGGCCGCCGCCCCACGCGTAGATCTTGCCGATGTAGCGGCAGGCGGTCTCCACGGCGTCCACGGCGGCGATGCTCGCGCCGGCCTTCAGCGGGGCGCAGGTGTCGGCGGTGGCGGCGGCCGACGCAGCGGTCTTCGCGGGCGTGGTGGTTGCCGGAGCGGCCGTGGCGGTGGTGGTCGGCAGACCCAGACAGGCCACCGAGACGGCGGTGGTCAGCAGCAGCCGCAGCGGGCGGAAGCGGCGGTGCTGTCTTCGGCCGCCGTCACCTGGCGTGCTTCTTCGCATGTCGTTCGTTCCCCGGTTCTCTCAGGTCTCGTTGTGGGCGTACGCTCCCCGCGTCTTGAACCTTCCGGCAGTGCACCGCGAGACGTCCACAGCAGCACGGTTGCCCGCTTCGACGGTCAACGGGAAACCCCTGGGAAACCCCCGGTGACCAGGTTGATCGTCGATCAGGATAGGTTTCGGGCATGTCTGGTCCGTTGGTGGTGATCGACTTTACGGAGCCGCTTTCCCCTGCCGCGCTGCGGGAGTTCCGCGCGTTGATGGTGAGGCTCTCCTCCTGCTTGGAGGAGAAGCGGCCCGGGTTCTTCGACGTCAACGTGCCCGCCGAGCGATTGGGCGTCGAGGACCGGCGAGAGGAGGACTGGCGCAAGCCGTTCCCGCTGCGACTCCTCGGCGACACCGGCGCGGACGAGGAACTCACGGCCCTGGTGGGCTTCAACCCGCAGCGGGAGGACTGGGGTCGGCCTTTTCACCGGCCTGCTGCGGGCGCTGGTGGTGATCGTTCATGGCGCCGCCGGCGGGCCGTTCGGCTGGGCCCGCCCGGTCCGGCACGCGCTGGCGGGCCTGCTGCGCCTGGACATTGAGGCGCCTGTCAGGAATCCCTGGCCCGCGTCTGTCGACCTGGACGAGGTGCGCGTCCTGGACGCGAGGTTCTTCCTGGGGCCGGTCCTCCACCTGGGCCCGGTTTTGGCCCGGGCGGCCCTCGACCTCGCCGCGGCGGACGCTGCGGCCGGTCTGCCGCTGACCGAGCGGATGCGGGCGTGGAAGCGGATCGCCGCCGCGGATGCGGACCTGCACGACCTGGTGCTCGCTGCCCACTTGGCCGCTCATCCGCCGGCTGCGGGCACCGACACCGCGGGAGCGGGCCCGTGGTGGGACCTGGCGGTGGAGGTCACCTTGCGGCTGCTGGCCAGCCCTCCGACGCCGGAAGGCGCCCGGCTGACCGCCCTGGTGCTGGACACCTGCCCGCCTGAGCGGGCCGCCGGCCTGCACCAGCGGGCGCGTGTGGTGTGAGGTCTCAGGACTCACTTGACACTTCTGACTCATCAGATCCTTGACAGGCTCAAGACTTAGAGGTCCTAACAGAAGTTGTTGATCAAGTGACTTTCGACTTGGGTGGTCGTTGGTCTGGTCGTGGGGAAACGTCAGTCGCGGCCGTGGATT
>NZ_JBSFVC010000066.1:0-20467 GCF_053592095.1 Streptomyces sp. NPDC002787
GGCGGCGTGAGCGCCCCTCGCATCCGGCAACGCCGGATGCCCCACCGACCGCCCGCATCCCGCGAATTGGGGGCAGCCGTCGCCGCGGAGCCGGCCCGGGCCGCGAAGCGGCCGATGGCTGTCGCCCGTCAGGGCGTCCTTTTCAGCGCTCACCTGCGCCGGGCCCGCGGCTTCGGTCAGCGGCCGTCGTTCGACGCCTGGTGACCCGCTCGCGGCGCACTGCCGGGGCGGCCGCGGGCGGCCGTCGCTGTCGCGCCCGCGCCCCGTCGGAGTTGCCGACGGGGCGCGGGGGTCCGGGCACGCTCAGGCCAGGCTCGCGGCGGCCAGCACCAGGGACCCCAGGGCGGCGAATACGTACGCGTTCCCGTGGCTGTATCCGGCCTTCAGGCCGTGGGCGCGGGCGTTGGCCAGGTGCGCCATGCCCCGGATGCTGTCGTCATCGTCCATGTCGCCGTAACGGGCCTGGGCGGTGTTGAGGACGTCTCCGATCACGTCGGACAGGGCGGGGGCGTCCTTGATCTCTCCGGCCGCGTACGGGAGCGTCTGAAGCCACGTGGGCGCCCAGGTGTTGAGCTGCACCCGCACGGTTTCGATCAGTGCCGACTCATCCAGGACCGGCATGCGGCCGTCGAACGGGTCCATAAGGCTCACGTCCTCGAACCCGTCGTACAGGGCCGCACCGGCGCTGATGAGGGAGAACAGGGCTCCCAACAGGTAGCCGTCACCGTGCCCGTGGTAGGCCCGGAGGGCGTCGGCGTGCGCGTTCTCCAGGTGCGCGAGTCCGTACAGCGTGGCGTCGCCCTCCGGGTTGTCCGGGTCGTGCTCGGCCCAGTCGGTGACCTCGCCGATCAGGTCCGCCAGGGCCCCCGCTCCGGACAGTTCGTCCGGGACCCGCACGCCGTAGGTGCGGGTCACCCAGGTACGTGCCTGTACGCGGCACGCTTCCACCAGCGCGCCCGTGTCCATGACCGGCTTGGGGTGCGGGTAGGTGCTCAGTCCCGCCGTGATGCCGTCGGCGGCGTAGGAGGTGGTGGTGTCGGTCATGGGCTTGTCTCCGTCCCTAAGGTGCTCGTGGTCTCGGGGGAATGCGGGAGCCGGTTTCGCTGGGGATGTTGGACACCGGCTGTGGCAACGGGTCGGGTGTCGGGGCCGTCGCGGCCCCGACGCCCGGCGTGGCGCTACTTGGAGGCGTCGCCCTGCTGCGGGGGAATGCCGTGGTCGCCCGTGATCCGGCCGGGGTTTTGGACTGCGGCCCGGGTGACCGCGTCGGCCGCCTCGGTCCTCTTGGCGTAGTCCTTCTGGCAGTTCTCGACCGTGGCGGGCTCGTTCACGATGCTCATCGGAGTACCTCTCGTCGGTGTGCGTGTGGAGCCGGTCCGGGGGGCCACCCCGTGCCGACAGAAAGAACTTTACCACCTTTAAAGCTCGGCGCAAAGCGTGGATGCGCCCGCGTCCGGCCGCCGTCATAGACAGGCGACGGCCGGACGCGGGCGGCACTCAGTCTCGCCCGGCACTCGCCCGGGCCGGTCGCGGTGCGCTGCTGATCGTGATGAGCGGCGCGTCGTGGGCGTCCCTCGTGATCTCCGCAAACACCCGGACGGGCCGGGGCCGGGTGCTGGTGCCGTCCGGCGGGACGCGCATCGCCCGGACGGTGAGGCGGGCCGGGGGTGTTCTGCGGGCCTGGCGGTAGCGGTCCAGCGTGACGGCCAGGGCGCGCAGCAGTTCGTACTCCCGCGCGGTGGAGTCTTCGCGGCGGCCCTGGACTGCGCACCCGGGCGGCCATGCGATGCAGTCGGCGTAGACGTCGGCCGTGTAGACGGCCGGGGCTGGTAGCCGGATGATTTCGATCAGGTCGGGATCCGCCTCGACCATGGGGGCCTGTGCCCGTACTGCTGTGGTCACATCCGCTCCGTGTGAACTTGCCGAACGGTCCCGGGCGTCTGCCCGGGACCGTTCTGGTGGGGCTGGTTGCTCAGCGGCCGGGCCGCAGGGGAATGGAGAGCGAACCGCAACCGAGGGGAACCGGCACATCCTTGACGAGTTCGGCCAGACGCGCGGCGGCCTCGACGCGCTCTCGCGCGGCTTCCGCGAACACCTCGGGGAGGTCGGCCATAGGCGGCTCGGCAACGGACGCGATGAGCGCGCCGCCGCCCTGCCACTTCGTGTAGGTGGGACCGGACTCCACGAGCGTGGCGGGCTCGATCAGGCTGCCGGTGCTGAGGCTCCACTGGTCACCGGACAGCGTGCGCCCGAAGGTGATGCGCGTGAAGCGCTCGCCGCGACAGCGGCGGTGCAGCTGGGCGGCCTCGGTGGCCGCACGGATGATGTCCGTGCTCAGGAAGGTAACTCGCGGGTCCGCCGAGTTCATCTTGGCTCCTTTGACCGTGGTGTGCGTGTGACGACCGGAACGGGGGGCCACCCCGTTCCGACAGAAAGAACTATACCACCTTAGACACCCTTTAGCGAATGTGCCGTTCAGACGCGGCGGGCGTAGATGTCCTCCAGCTCTTGAGGCCACAGGCACTCTTCTTCGCAGTATTCGTAGCGGCGGCCACACTCGCACCGGGGGGCCCGCCGAGTGACGTACACCCGCTGGAAGGGGTGGATCATCGTGTGCCCCTCCTTGACCGTTTCCACGAAGCGCGCGGTGCCGTCGACCGAGTCGTCAACCCAGTTGATGGGCCCGTAGGTCTTGCCGTGCCGGTCACGACGGAAGTAGTCACCCATGCCGAGAGTGAAAGCCTCGGTGTACTCCATGCCGTCGATTCGCTGGACGGTAGGGGTCACTTCGACGCTGCCGTGGGAGACCAGGGCAGGCGTGGCGGGGTATACAGACATGCGGATCCTCCGACTTGGAACTGACGGTGAGGGACGGGGCGGCCTCTGGCCGCCCCGTTGGAGTGCCTCAGACCTGCTTGACGCTCCGGCGGACGTGGTCGCGGAGTTCGGCGGTGAGCTGGGCGGCGCGCTCGTCGCTGACGGCGGCGATCGTGTTGCGGACGACGACGACTCCGGCGGCGGCCACGGCGTCCGCGTCGCTCGCGCCCTCGTCGATCTGGTGGGCGTAGACGTCGTGGGCGAGGCTCCGGGCGAACTCGGTGGTGAAGCGCTCGCGGCAGAACTCCGGCGTGAGCCCGGTGAGGTAGGACCACCATGCGGCCGTGGTGGTGGTGATGAACTCGACCATCTCCGCGTAGGCGGCGGTTTCGTCCGTCGCGGTGGCCGGGGTCTGGCGGTCCATGGTCAGCGTGGTCATGTCGTCGTTCTCCTTGGGTGATGTGCGTGTGGGGCCCGGTCCGGGGGGCCACCCCGGACCGGTGCGGGAGTTGAAGAGCGTGCTAGTCCGGCAGGACGACCGAACGGTGCGACGGCAGATTCACGGTGCCGTTCGGCGTCTGCTGGGCCGTCATGGCTGCCGCCAGCGTGCGGAGCGCTTCCGCGTGAGCGAGGGTGGCCTCGATCTCTGCGGCCTTGAGGTGCTCCGCCGTCGACGGCTCATTCCATACGCGGGCCGCCTCCAGGTGGCGCACAGCCTGATTGGAGTGCTCGGTGTAGCGGTCGGGTCCGGCGGCGTTCATGATTCCTCCTTGGCGGGCGTGTGGTTCCGGACCGGGGAGCCACCCCGTTCCGACAAGAAGAACTTTACCACCCTCACCCCTCGCGGGCAAGGTGGCGTGCCTCTGTTGCGGTTCTCCCTTGGTCTGGCGCGCGGTCGGCATCGGGCCTGGGCCACGTCGCGGCCTCTCGCCGCTGCTGCGTCTTTGGGGTCAGCAATTAGAACGGCGGGCCTGCCGGGCGACGGCCGGCCACGTAAACCGCTGCGAGTAGCCGCCGGGGGTTCCGCGGGGACGGCGAAGGCCCCGTCCCCCACTGATCTTAGGTTCTAGCGATCGTCGCAACACCCCAGCCCAAGGGGTGCGATGTTCGAGATCCGCCAGACCCGGACGGTGGCTCAGGGCCGCAGGAAGCTGACCCGTGAGCGGGAGGAATACTTCCGGCTCGTGCAGCAAGGCGTGAGTTACACGGAGGCGGCCAGGGTCGTCGGCATCAACCTCCGTACGGGAAAGCGATGGCGTAACGGCCGGAATCCCTCCGGCCGGCAGAAGGCGGCAGCACCGGCCAGACCGGTTCTGCCGCCTTCTGGTGTATCCCGGTATCTGCGGGAAGCCGACCGGATCTACATCGCCGACCGGCTCCTTGAGAAGGCGACGGTCCGGGCGATCGCCGCCGAACTGGGCCGCAGTCCCTCCACCGTCAGCCGGGAGATCCGCCGCAACCGGCACCCCACGAACGGCCAGTACCGTCCCTTCGCCGCCCAGGCCCGGGCGGATGACCGCCGTCCCCGCCCCAAGCCCCGGAAGATCAGCCAGGACCCGGAACTGCGGGCCGCCGTCCAGGCAGGTCTCAACGAGCGGTGGAGCCCGGAACAGATCTGTCACGCTCTGCGCAGACAGTTCCCCGACCGGCCGGAGATGCACGTGGTCCACGAAACCGTCTACCAGGCGCTCTACGTGCAAGGACGCGGAGCACTGCGCCGGGAGCTGGCCGGCGCCCTGCGTACCGGACGCGCCCGCCGCAAGCCGCACCGCCAGGCCAGCTGTCGGCAGCCACGCTTCACCGATCCCATGGTCATGATCAGCGACCGTCCGGCCGAGGCGGACGACCGGGCCGTGCCCGGCCACTGGGAGGGCGACCTCATCATCGGCAAGAACGGCGGCTCGGCGATCGGCACCCTCGTGGAACGCAGCACCCGCTACGTGATGCTCCTCCACCTGCCCACCGACCACACCGCGGCCAGTGTCCGAGACGCCCTGATGGAGGCCGCACACAGGCTGCCAGCGCACCTGAAGCGGTCTCTGACCTGGGACCAGGGCTCCGAGATGGCCGCCCACCGCGGCTTCACCGTCGCCACGGACGTCCCGGTCTACTTCTGCGACCCGGCCAGTCCCTGGCAGCGCGGCTCCAACGAAAACACCAACGGTCTGCTGCGGCAGTACTTCCCCAAGGGAACCGACCTGTCCGTCCACAGCCGCGAACACCTCGACGCCGTTGCCGCCCAGCTCAACGGCCGCCCACGCAAAACGCTCGACTGGGAAACCCCAGCCGAGCGTCTGCATAAACTGCTCGCCGTCTGACACAACCGATCACGTGTTGCGACGATCCCTAGAAACCGCCGATGCGCGGGGGACGGGGCCTTGGCGATTGAGTTGCTGGCCCGGCTGACGGGATGGGATCAGCGGCCGGCGGCGCGGGTGACTGTACGACTGTCCTTGAGCAGACGCTGGGCAACGTCCGGCTTCACGCCGAATGTCTCGGCGATCCACCCTTCAGTGACACGCACCTTCTCTGCCCGGGCTTCCCGGATCTTGTCGATCCGGACCTGCCGCAGGGCGTCGAGGGCCTGGCGCATGCCGATACCCAGAGTCGCCGCGGCCGTCGACGCGGTGAGCGCCGAACCCTGTTCGTCCAGGAGCTCGCGGATCTGGGCGACCCGGCGTTCCGCCCCGCTGACCAGACCTACCCGCTCACGCGCCTGGTCGGGTGTGAGCTGTTCCTGCTCGGCCAGCTGCTCGGCGGCCCTCTGGCGCGCCTCCGTCAGCAGGCGTTCGGCCGTGCGCAGGCTGCCCCCCAGCTCCTCCTGGACCATCGCGGCGGTGAGGTCGCTGCCGTTGGCATCGAGGAGCTCGGCGACCCGGGCACGCTTCTTGGCGGTGGATCCCCACGCCTTGGGCTTCGAGTCCTTGGAGCCGGCCGGGCGGCCGCCATGCCCCTTGGAGGGGCCGCGGTGCTGGGTCCGGCTGGCGTCCCAGTCCGCGATGGTCTTGCGGTACCAGAGGTCTTCGCCGGTCTCCGTGTGATCGGGATCCGGCAGGCGGGTCTTGCTGCTCGGTGACCGATACCGCGTCCACGTGGCCGGCGAGATCTGGCGCTCCTTCGGAAGGGACAGGCGGGCCTCTTCGAGGTCGAGCAGGTCCAGGTCGTGCCCGGGCGCGGGGAGGTCGGGCATGCGCAGCGGGGGTTTGCCCTGGGCCGCGCGGTCGGCGTTGGTCTTGGCGACTTGCAGCTGTTCCTCGGCGTACAGCCGGCGCATGGCGCCCTCGCGGCTGAGAACCTTCAGCCCGGGCTGGTCCTCCCAGCGCTTGGTGGTCTGCCACCTCTTGGTCGAGATGCCGAAGATCGCGGCGGCGCGCGCGTCGTTGGCGGGGGTGAGGCCATGGGGGATCACGGCGGGTTTCTCCTTCAGCGGTGGTGGGTGTGGGCGCCGACCCGGAAGCCACCCTGAGCCGACAGGATTTACTTTACCTTATTCCACTCCTCTCGTGTGAGGGTGCGTGCGGGGGTGTTGTCAAGCGTCCCCGATCCCCGGCCCCGGCGGGCCGGGGTTGGGGTCGGGGACGGCTGTTAGAAGAGGGTGGCCTGGGGTGGGTCCTGGCCGCGAAGTTGACGCTGGCGCAGGGCGAACTCAAGGGCCTCGTCCTCGTCGTTGAAGTGGTGGGCGAGCACCTTCTCCAGTGCGTCGAGCATGCCGGCGCGGCGCATGGCTGTGCGGTAGGACCGTTCGACGGCCAGGAGGGACCTGATGGTGAGGAATTCCTGGTGGTCGTCTCCGCAGACTTCGCGCAGGACTTCGATCATCGCCCGGTCCCGGTCGATGGTGAAGCTGATCGGGCCGTCCGGGTAGGGCTCGCCGGTCGCCTCCTGGTAGATCCCGGGGAGGGTGTCCTCGACCTCGTGCTTTTTGAACACCCAGATGCGGCGGATCTCGCGGAGCTCATCCAGGGTGATCAGGCTGATGTCGCGGACGTGGTCGGGGCCGGTTCGGCGGATCTTGGTCTGGGCCGTGAGGAGTTGGCGCAGCCAATCCTCGCGGGCCTCCTGGGTGTAGGGGCCGTGGACGAGTCGCTCACGGTGGATGAGGAGTCGGCCGTCCATCTTGCGGAAGTCGCGCAAGTGCCGGTCGTCCTCGACGTCGAGCCGGTCACGCAGGGCGAGCAACGGCCGCATCCAGTCGTATGAGTCGCCGTCGTCGTTCAGGATCATGGCCTTCATGCTCTTGTCGGACTCGACCATGGTGCAGGTCCAGCACCCGAACCGGCTGTCGCCGCAGGACTGGGTGCTGGTGTCGACGACGAGCGGGCATTCGCTGTCCGCGGAGGCGCCGCGGTAGATCGCGAGGAGCTCCTTGTTCGAGTGGCCCCAGGGGTTCGAGAACTGCATGAGGGCCATCCACACCTCGTCAGTGGTCAGGTCCTCGATGGGGCTGTAGACGAGGGAGTTGGGAAGTGAGGCGTTCGGCGAGAGGCGGTCACGGACGCGGCCGGCCTCGTGCCGGGCCATCGACCGGGCGCGGGCCTGGCTCTCGGCCTTGCGGGTGCCCAGCACCAGGATCACCTCCCCGTGCTGGTCGACCACCTTTCTGATGAACGCGTTCGATGGCCGGATCTTCATTCGCTCTGTGCACCACCTGAACTTCGGCCTGGGGGCGGCGTACCCGCGGCCGATCAGGCAGACCCAGAACGTATCCTCGATGGCGGGGGTGAGCCGGTGTACCTCGATGGGCAGACCGGCGGCCTCGGCGGCCGTGCGCATCGAGTCGAGTGACCTGCCGACCCATGCGGCGATGACCGGATTCTCCACCAGGGTGTCAGTGCTGATGACGTGGACGGGCTTGGTCCGCTGCTCGGGCGGCAGGCTCTCCAGGGCCAACCACACCAGCATGGTCGTGAGCGTTGAGTCCTTGCCACCGCTGTAGCCCACGACCCAGGGAACGGAGTCGGCCAGGTACAGCTCTCGGATCTCGGCGAGCGTGTCCTCAACGAATGCGTGGAGGCCGCGGCCGCCGAACGGCTCGGGCTTGGGCAGGTCGACGAGTGGCAGGTAGTTGCGCGTGTCGGTCAGCGGGTTTCTCCTTCTCTCCGGACAGCGTGGGGAGGGTGGCGGGGGCGCTGCGCGGGGCCTCGGCCGGGTGGGCGCGGCCGTCGGTCGCCGGCGTGCGTTGTACCGGCGCGCGCACGATGGGATCGCCTCGGTGCCGGTCGGCGCGGCTGCCGCCTGCGCGGAACTGTCAAGCGGCAGGCGCCCGGTGAGCGGCCCGGGCTGCGGGGCAGGGCCTCGGCCTTGCTTTCCGGCCCGGGCCGGGCGTCCGGGCCGGGCACCCGGGTGTCAGCGTTTCGCTGACACCCGGCCGGTGTGGTGTCTAGGCCGGGGAGAACAGCGGCAGTTGTTCGCCGGGGGCCGAATCGGCAGTGGCCTGCTGGTCGTCTTGGGCGGTGGGAAAACGGGGGTAAGGGTCGTCGGGAAGTGCGGCGGGGCGGTGCTCGTCGCGCTCGGCCCGTGTGCGCAGGGCCGTGAGTATCTGGCTCCAGTCGCCGGTGCCCAGGGCCTGCGCCCATTCGTGGCGGTCCTGGTCGCGTTCGGCGGCGGTGCGGTGTCGGGCGCCGCTTCCCGAGCAGAGGGTGGGGGCGGTACGCGTGGGGTAGTGGTCGACGACGGCGCCGGCCCGGAGCGGCTTGGGGAGTCCGCAACAGGGGCAGCGCACGGTTTCTTCTGCGGTGACGGCGCGGTCGGCTTCGGCGGTCAACAGGCCCTTCCTCTCGGTCAGGGGGGCAGTGCCCGGGCCCGGGGCGGCGGGTCGCCGCCCCGGGCCCGGTGGTCAGCGCTGGGTGCGCGTGAGCAGGTCCTGCGCCTGGGCGAGCTGGCTGAGCAGATAGGCGATGTCCTGCGGGCCACGGGCGATCAGCTCCGCGTCGGCGCGGACGCCGTCGAGAACCGAACGGCGCTCGTGCTGGTCCTCGACGTCTTCCAGCGATGCGCCGAGTTCGGCGACGCGCAGCCCGTTGGCGGCCACGATCTCCACGGAGATGTAGTCGGCCTCGGCCTCGTCGGCGTGGTCCCCGCCGTCCGGGGTGTGCAGGGTCTCCCGGGTGTGCCAGGGGCGGGGCAGCGCGGTGTGCAGCCGGTCGCGTTCCGCCTTGATGCGGGCGGGCTCGGCGGGCAGCTCCACCACGTCGAGCGGGCCGCGGGCCGCGCGGACCAGGTCGAACCGGTAGACGGCCGTGTCGTCTGCGTCGCTGATCAGCTCGCACAGCGGCTTCCAGACGTGGCTGTTGGCGTCGTCGAGGTAGGCCGCCCACTCGTTCAGCTCGAAGACGGACCACGGGTCGAGCTGTCCGGGGGTGCGGTCGGCGGTCCAGTACCTGCCGGTGAGCTGGACGCTGCCGCTGGGGTGCTGCACGAGTTCGACGAGCACGGCGTCGAAGGGGGCCGCCGGGTCGTCGTCGTGGTCCGTGAGGATGTCGCGTACTCCGGCGGCGATGATGTGGCACATCACGCGGCCGGTGCGGGTGTCCGCCTCGCGCCGTGTCGCCTCGGCGAGCAACTGTGCGGCGATCAGGGCGGAGTGCGGGATGCGGGGGTAGGTCGGTCGGGCTTCAGCCTGGGCGTGGCTTATGAGCGGGCTCCTTCTGCGAGAACGGGTGTGCTCGTGTCTGGGGTGGAGGGTTCGGCGGTACGGGGCGGCTTGTCAGCACCGCCCCGTACCGCCCGCTGGGCCGGTCAGGTGTTCCTCTTACGGTGGCGCGTCACAGCAGCGCGCCACGCCTGTTCATCCCGCGCCCCGTACCCGTAGCCCGGGCCTCGGGAGTAGAAGGCGTCCCGCACGATGCCGGTGACGTTGTAGTCCCGAGGGTCCCGGCCCTCCATCCGCAAGGTCTCGCGCGTGACGCTGCGTACCTCGGCGATGCTGTTGTAGCCGCTCACGACTCCCCCTCCCCGGCAGGATCGAAGTCGTAGACGAACGCCACCTTCTCCGGGTCTTCAGGGTCGAGGAACGACAGCTTCGCCCCGTCAATCCGGGCCAGTGATGCCTTCGGCCAGTCCACCCACCAGGGCCTGTCCCGCCCCGGTGCCAGCGTGGCCAGCCTGTTCGTCTGCACCTTGTCGATGGTGCGCATGCCGCTGATGTGCGGATGCCAGTTGTTGGTGACGTGCACCCGCTGACCGGGATGCACGGTTCGCTTGAGATGAGCAAGCGAAGTGAACCTCATGAGTCCTCCTCGTCGGGGTTCGTGGCCCACCGGGTGGGCGGCGTTCTCAGGCAGCCAGCGCGTGCTCGATGGCGGCGGCCCGGACGGTGGCCGCCGGGCAGGGGCCCAGGAGACGGGTGAGGTGGGCGGTCAGGGCCTCGGTGTCGCGGACTCGCCGGGCACGGGCCACGGACTTCAGCAGCGCGGCCGCCGCGTCGGCCGTGGTCGGATGGGCGGCCGGGCAGAAGCAGGACGGGGCGGGCTTGACCAGGATGGACAGCTTCCCGGCGTGCTCCGGCACGGGGACGCAGCCCTCGTGCCGGTACCTGGGCCGGGGAATCCCGTCGTTGTTGCGGCCCCTGAGGTGGCTCCAGTACCGGTTGCCCTCCCACCGGGACGGACAGATCAGGCAGCGCATGAGCCAGTGGTTGTCGGCCCCGGGGTAGCCCGCCAGGGGCTGCCAGCCCAGCTCGGCAAGCCGGGCATGGGCCTTCGCGGCCGAGCGGATGTTGCCCGGGGTGGGCTGAAGCCGGGGGTCGAGCAGCAGGGCGTATCCCGGTGCCTGGGGGTCCTCGGCCGGTCCGCTTGCGCTCTGGTCCTTGAGCGCTCCCGCGTCGGCCAGCTTCGTCACCTGCTCCGCTGCGGATTCCGGCGAGGCGTGGCCCGTCTCCTTGTGGCCCGGGACAACCGCGTACCAGACCTTGTGCCAGCGGTAGATGTGACCGGCGGGTCCCCGTCCACGTCGACGGGGTAGCGGCCGTTGGCCTCGCGCTCGCCGATGCGGTAGCGCGGCAGCGTGTTCGTCTGGGGCATGAGTTCCTTCCGTCGGTGTGCGTGGGAGGCCGGAACGAGGAGCCACCCCGTTCCGACAAGAAGAACTTTACCAGCTAACGCCCTCACCGCGAAGCGCGGCAAGGGCGTTGAGCAGGTGTGACGTATCAGAAGAGCCGGTCTGCGATGTCCGGGGATGCGGGCGGCGCGTCGGCGGGTGCGGCCTGGGCGGCTTCATCGGTATCGGGCTGCTGTTCCGCCTCTTGCGGGATGCGGTCCCAGCGGGTGAGGTCCTCGCCCCAGCGGTCCAGGATGATGCTGAGGGCGGTGAATTCGTCAGCCCCGGCCGGTATCAGCACGGTGTCGGATTCGTGGCCGTCGGGGCCGGTCAGGGTGGCGTGCGCCTCTCCGACGGTCCAGACGGCGACCCGCTCCCCCGCCTCGTCGACGTTCGCGTATCCGGCCTCGAACCGGAGACGGCCCGCATCATGGATCAGGCAGCCATCCTGGCGGCACCGGCCGCCACGCTCCAGCCAGTAGTCGAGGTGTGCACGTGCTCCGGCGGCCGCCCAGTCGTCACCTTCGATGAACTCGGGGCGGCGCCGGGTCCAACTGGCTACCACCTTCTCAAGGTCCGGCCGGACGTAGAAGTAGGACAGGCCGCTGTGCCGCATGATGTCAACCCAGCCCCGCCGGCTGGACTCGTAGGCGCGTCGGGAGATGTCGTATCCGTCGGCCGGGTCGATGTCGTCGACATCGACGCCCCTGGCGAGGCACATGGCGGCGCGCGCGTCGGCTAGCGACGTGATCCGGTCGGCGGCACAGACAGCACAGGTGGTGGTCTGGTCGACGTAGTGCCAGTAAACAGCGTGGTAGATGGGGGGTCCTCCTGAGGGGGAGTCGGGATGTCCTTGCGGCGGCCGGGGCCGCCGGTGGTCACCGGCGGCCCCGGCGGGGGTCAGAGCGGAAGGCGGGAAGGGGCCCGGTGGGGGCGGTCCGGCCGGGCGGCGGAGAGTGCGCCCCACCGCGCGAACACGCGCATGAGGGTGATGAGCTGGGCTCGGCGGTCGGCCTTATCCTCGCCGCGCCCGGGTGCTCCCTTTACTGTGCCGACGTTGAGCTGGTGCCCGCCGCTGGCGCGGTAGAGGTCGACGCTGCACCCGTTGCCCGTCTCGGCGCTGGCGCCGGACGCCTCCAGAGGGCAGCGCAGACTGTCGTGCCAGGCTCCGGGATTCAGGAGCCGGTGCCGCTTCCACCAGGCCCCGCGGGGTGCCCACGTCTGCTCGGCGTAGGCGGGCGCACAGAGCGGGGAGAGGAATCCGACGAGGGTCCATACCTCGGCGTCACTGAGGCCCTTGAGGGTCAGACACCCGCTGCCTGGCCAGGCGTGGCCGGACGCGTCGACCTTCAGCCTGGCCGTGAGGTGGGCCTCCGTGCGGCGCCTCGGGTCGGTGATGGTGACGGAGAGGTATTCGGTGCCTTCACCGAGGAAGTCGTGACGGTGGATGCTGGTGTCGTTGACGGCTCGTGGGTCGGCGTAGCGCTCGGCGATCAGGGCCAAGCGGACAGCAAGGCGGTAGGCCGCCTGCGGCCGGTCGGGGCGGGCGGGGCGACGGTCGATGATGTCCGTACGGGTGAAGCGCAAGAGGTGGGCCCTTTCATCGTGGTGTGCGTGTGACACCGGCACGGGGAGCCACCCCGTCCCGACAGAAATAACTTTACCGCCCGCACCCCCTTCCGCAAAGCGAGTGAGGGGGTGCGAGCGGCAAGGCTCGCTCTGTTAGCCGTGTGCCGGGGCGGTGCGGCGGCGGCCGACGAAGCGGCGGAGGCCTGCGCGTAGACGGCGGCGGGGGCCTCCCTGGTCGTCCCGGCCGTTCCACCACTGGTAGGCGAAGTACGCGGCCAGTCCCGAATTGACGACAGCGGGAACGGGGTCCTCGGCCATGCGGCCGACAGCGATCAGCGCGAAGCCGACAGCGAGCAGCCCGTCTCCCGTCTGGATCGAGATGCGGCGAGTCAAGGAGCCGGCCAGAACGACGATCAGAATCCCGACGCCCATGGCGGTGAGGATGTTCAGTGGAATGTCCCTTCATGCGGAGGATTTCGATGCGTGCCGGGGCGGGCCGTTCCCGCCCCGGCCGGAGAGGTCAGCCTGCGGGGTAAAGCGCTATGACCTCGCGGAGCCCGGCGGGCAGGGGCCCGACGAGGTCGGCAAGCTCGCGGTCCTTGTCCATCTGCTGCCGGGTCGGGTAGAGCTCGTCGCGCAACTGCCGGGCGTCGAACAAGCCCATGCCCACCTCGTACAGGGGGGAGAAGTGGTTGCCCTCGCTGTCGGCCGCCAAGACGATGAGCCGGTTGGGCTCTCCCAGCAGCATGCGGCGAAGTACGTGGCTCGTCAGAGGCGGCCTGCCGTCGGCGTAGACGGGCAGTCCGGCGGTGTGGTCAACAGAAGCGGGCAAAGGCGGTTCCTTTCGCGGGGGTGTTGCTGGCAGAGAGGGCCGGGCCGCGCGGTGCGCGGCCCGGCCCTGTGGGGGCGGGGGTCAGCTGTGGCAGGTGTAGGCGTAGAGCGCGGTGGTGGCGGTCTCGACGCTGACGGGGCCGATCCACAGCTTCACGCGGACGTCCAGGCCGTCGCCGATCTCCGCGATCAGGCCCACGATGCTGTAGACAGCCGGGCCGTCGCCGACCTCGGGATACCCCGGGTCGACCAAGCTGTCCGTTACGGCCTCGGGCGGGGCGTCGCCACGGGCGACGTCGAGCATGGTCCGCAGCACGTGAGGGGCGACCTCGCGCGGTGCCGGGATGGTGTGCCCGTCGGCGATGAGCGCGGCCCGGACGATCTCCTGTGCCGTCTTCAAGGACAGGTCCTGGAACGTCAGCCCGACGCGCGGGGCCGACCCCTGGGCCTGGGCGACGGCCACGGTGTGCCGCGTGGCCCGGCGTCGCCCGATATCGATCGTCGCGTGGCCCCCCTCTTCGTCGATCCGGTCCAAGACGGCGGGGGTCGCGAGCAGAGGAGCCGTCAGAACTGCGACCGCCTGGGTCACGTTCTGCCGCCCATACACCGGGGCGAGCCGGTAGCGGATGGCGTCGAGAAGCTCGGTCACGACCGGGTCACCGGGGCCTGTGGGGAGCGGCTGGACCTCCTCGATGGTCGTCAGGGGCACATCGTCGTTGTCGGCGAGGTTGACCTGTGCGGCCAGCCTGAGCTTGTCACCGTCGGCCTGGATGAGGATCTCGTGGCCGTGCCGGTTGCGCAGGATGGCGGTGTCGAGCAGGCCGTCGATTTCCCAGAGTTCGGGGCCGAGCCGGTTGAGCACCCATCGGGCCACGTCGTGGCCGGGGCTGGGGACTGCCGCGGGGGCGATGGTCATGCCGGACCTCCCGGTATCGGGTGTGCGTGTGGAGCCGGTTCAGGGAGCCACCCCGTTCCGACAAGAAAAACTTTACCAGTTCAGTAGTGTGCGACAAAGCCAGGCAGAGGGCCTGGCGGCGGTGGCACTCGCGCCGCCAGGCCAAAGCCTCCCTGTCGGCCGGGGGGTCAGCCCTCCAGGTGGCTGGTGAACCCGTCCCAGCCGGACAGGGCCCCCATCTCGAAGTGGCGCACGATGTAGGCGACCGCCACACACTCCGTGACCTGGTCAAGCGGGACGTGCAGATGATCGGACGTCCAAATGACGGCACTGCGGAGCTGGTTGCCGGTGGCGTTATTGATGATGGTGGTGATCACGGTGTGATCTCCTTTCGATGCAGCGTGCGTGCGGCGTCGAGACAGGGCGCCACCCCGTCCCGACAGAAAGAACTTTACCAGTTCCAAGGTGCCACGCAAAGCGGAGTTGTCCTCTCTGAACCGATGCAGGTCAGAACAGGACGTGACAGCCGTCGTCGACGGTGACCATCTCGGCGTCGGCGGCCGGTGCTGTGGGAATGACCTGGCCGGGGATGGTGAGTGGCGGCGAGGCGGGGAGTTCCTTGCGGGCCGGTGCGACTTCGCGCGGGCTGACGGTGCCCTCCAGAGGCTGGCGGGCGTCGATCAGGGCCAGGATGTCAAGGACGAGATCCGCCGGCACGCCGGTCAGTTCGAGATTGGCCTCGCGGGCGTCGCTTGAAAGCCTCACCTTGCCCGAAGCCCGGGCGGGCGCCTCCTTCGGGGACCATTCGGCACCGGACCACCACGAGGTGTCCCGGTGCGGCGCCTCCCAGTCCGAGACGTGGGGATTGCGCAACCCGGGAAGGACCTGTTCCATGCGGCGGTTCATGGCGCGCCGCGCCGCACGGTGGCGCTCGGCAGTGCGTGCCATCTCCAGCGCCTGGTCGATGGTGGCCAGGTAGTTGGGCAGCCATCGGCGGACGATGTCGCGGGCCATGGCCGTGGGATCGCGGTCCATGGACACGGTGATGGGTTCGGCGCGGCGGACGTTAGAGTCATGCGGGTAGATGCCACGTACCGAGAGACGGCGGCCTGCGGCGCCTTTGCGGTAACTGCCCTCGTGGACGAGGGTGAAGCCCAGCCCGCGCGGGTGGCGCAGCTCAACGGTGCCGTAGCAGGCATGGCCGGCCTCGTGTGTCCAGCTGCCTCCTTCGACCGCAGCCGTGTTGAGCGCCGCGGCCAGTGCTGATCCGAGGGCGTCGAACTGGCGGTGAAGTTCGTCCGCCCTGGCGTCGGGGTCGTAGATGATCGGCTTCGGGGTGGTACGGGTGGTCACTGTTCCCATGCGTCTCCTGGTCAGTGGTGGATCGGGGCACACGCGGTGCCCGGCCGCTGTGGCGGCCGGGCACCGCGAGGCAAGGTCAGAACAGGAAGCCGTCGGCGTGGGCCTCGGACGGCTCCGCGTCCTCCGCCGGAACCGTGACGGGCGGGGCCGCTACCGTGGCCGGAGTGACGGCCTTGAGAGGACTGGCTGCCCGCTGCGGGCGGGGGGCCCTGTTAGCGAGCGCCTTGGGAGGCTCTTCCTCGAAGTCGCAGGTAACTACTTCGATCCGTGGGGGGGATGCCCGCCATCCCTCGTACATGGAGGCGTCAATCCCGACGTTGTCGCGGAGCACGATGCCGGTCTGACGGTGGAAGGCGCTGTAACGGGAGCTCTCGCGCCGCTCCAAGATCCGGAACCCCGGCCGTCCGGTGTTCTGGAACGGGGCCGACATGCTCGGGACGATGAACGCACCGTTACGCGCGATCAGGGAAGCGACGGCGATGGTGTGGTACTCGAAGTACGGGCCGGTGTAGCCCGGCGCGTTCCCGGAGCGCTCGATCGCGCCGAACGGCGGGTTGGCGATCGCCGTGTCGAAGGTGCCCAGGTCCATGTCGGGCACGTCCAGGACGTCCGCACAGATCCAGGTCGCTTCAGGAAGGAGCTTCCGGCCAACCTCGACATAGGCCGGGTTCTTCTCCACACACACGATCTCGCGCGGCGGCTTGTTCCGAAAGCGGCGGTCGAACAGTTGCCGATTGCAGTAAGCCAGCGTCCCGATCCCGGCGCACAGGTCGATGATCCGATCGCCGTGCACATGGAACTGAAGGTCGTACGCGAGGTCCTCCGGCGTGAAGTAGGCGCCGTCCAGCTTGTTGGTCACGTTGGACGACTCCTGCCAGTACCGCAGGACGGTGTCCTTCTCGTCCTCGGTGAGTTCACGGTCCAGCGCGACCAGGGCGCACGCCTTGCGGTGGTTCTTCGCGTCTTCCTTGCTGAGAAACGCCATGCGGGATGTCCCTTCGGGTGAGGTATGCGTGCGGATCCGGAACGGGGAGCCACCCCGTTCCGACAGAAAGAACTTTACCCTTGCTGCCCCTCCCTATAAAGCGGGGAAGGGCTCTTGAGCTGCGCTGATGCGGTGACGCTGTGGGCGGCTAGTTGGGCTGTGCAGTGCTCATGAGGTGGCCTCCCGATCGGTGAAGTACTCGCCGGTCGCCATGCGGTGGGCGAACGTGAACAGCGGGGTGCTGTAGGTGTCGGCGATCGGGTCGGGGTTGTTGCCGACGTGCCAGATCACCCGGCCGTCTCGGATCTCGTCGACGGTGCAGCGGTCGGCGCGGCCGGTGCAGCGGTTCATGGGGAGGTTGACGAACGTCCAGCCGGGTTCGGGGGTGGGCCACAGGGGCGGCGGGGTGAGTGCGGTCCTCATGCGGTGCGTCCTCCTGCTGACGCGGAACTGCGGGGCGGGATGGGGTGGCCTCCAAAGAACGCAACCAGCCAGCCCTGGACTTGAGCGGACGGCGCGGCGCGCGTACTGACGCCTTCGGGGCGCGGCCGGCGGGCTGCGGCGCTGGGCGCGGCGTGCTTGCGCACTTGCTGAGCGACCGTTGACGGGCCGTCGCGTTGAAGCGTTCAGGCCCGGGTTGCGACCAGGGCCGGAACGCTGGGACGCGTCTCACCGGATTACGGCGGGCCGCCTCGGTTACCGGGCGAACACCGCGTCGACGGCGTTGAGGAAGTGGAAGGCACACGCGCGGTAGCTGCGGCGGCCCTGGGCGCTTCCCTCCTGCCGCACCCAGGGGTCGACCTCGATCGCCACGGGCGCGGGCAGGGTGCATCGGCCGTACTCGCAGCCTCCGGGCCGCTTGGCCCTGGCAAGGTCGATGACCCGGTACGGCTCGAACAGCGTGACCTCGAAGCCGAACGCACGATCCCTTACGGCGGCCAGGTAGTCGGCACGCTTCTTGGCCTCGGCGCGCTCGCGCTCGGCGGCCTCGGCTTCGGCCTTGGCGATGGCATCCGCCAGGGTCTTAGCCGACGGGGCCTTACGACCGGCCATGGTGTGCGCTTCCAGGACGGCCCTGCGGCGGCTGGCGAGCGACTCGTCACTCTCCCACGGCTCCCGCACCGGCAGCACCCGGCCGTGCGCCCAGTTCCACCGGTTCACCATGTAGTTCAGGGCTATCTGCGGGGTGCGGACCTCGGCAACGAACTCCAGGTCGTGCAACGTGACGTCGTCCCACCATTCGACGTGGACCCGGCGGCCGTCGGAGAAGAAACAGCCGAGAAAGGCGCTGGTGTCGGCGAAGTAGACGTTTCCGCCCACCATGTTGCCGTGGTAACCGTCCTCCTGGAGCACGTCAATCAGCCAGTCGTAATGGCGAAGTTCGGCAACCGGCATGGGCACCACCGTCAGGGGAACATCGCCGCTGTCCAAGCGGTCTGCGGCCGCTGCGTGGGGTCCTCGGGCGTGGAACGCACGGACTCCGCCGGTGCGGTAGATGCTCGGAAGGGTGCTGGTGGCCATGCCGCGCTCCTTGGCTTGGATCCTGGGAGGGGGGTCGTCGTCCGGCGCGGGTGTCAGGCCGGGCGCGCCGGTGTGGTGGGGCGGGCCCGGGGGGCGACGGTGCGACCGTCGCCCCCCGGGCAAGTTCGGAGATCAGGAACTGGTCAGCCGGTCGTCTCGCTGCTCGTGACCTGGTCGAAGTCGTGGCGGCTCGCGCACTTGGCCACGGCCCGGATCACCGTGTGCATGGTGACGGTGCCCGGCAGCAGGGCCGCGACCTGGCGCACGTCGTGCAGCTCGCGCCACAGTAGGTAGAGCACCCGGTCCCGCAGGGCCGCCGTCTTGTTCTTGGTCTTGAGGATCCGCTGAAACTCCGCCTCGGTCTCCAGGGCGGAGGTGCGCAGCTCGGCCACCACCGGGCCGAACGGCTCGTCGGGCGTCGGGGCGTCCTCCTGCTTGCCTGCCAGGAACTGGGTGATCAGGGCCCGCTCTTCGTCGGTCAGGGCGGCGGGGGTCTGGTCGATGACGGTCATGGTGGGTGCCCTTTCGGTGGGGTGCGTGTGGTGTTCGGTGCGGGGCGCCACCCCGTTCCGACAAGAAGAACTTTACCAGTATCACCGTTCACAGCAAAGCAGGGAACGGCTCCTGAGCTGCGGAAACGTCCGGCAACGGGCGGCCGGACGGCGGCCGGTCAACCCGCCCATCGCTGGCCGTTGCTGCGTCCTTTGGGCGGTCATCCGCACGGCGGGACGGCCGGGCGGCGGCCGGTCACCTAAACCGCCCAGGGTGGCCGCTCCCCCACCACTCACCTCTTAAGAGGTGACTCCACAGATGGTGAACTCCCGGGCCACGTACGGACCTCAGCCACCGCACCGGCCACGAACACGGCCCCCACCCGCGCGCCGGCCCCAGCCCGTCAAGCCCCCGCCCGCCGCGGCGGCCGGCCACCCGGGGGGCACACGTCCCCGGCGGGCGGGCGTCCGGAGGAGCCCGCCGGGGCCTCGCGCAAGGGAGCCCCGGGCGACCGCAGCCCGCCGGGCGCGAAGCGACCGGCGGGCCGCCAAAAGGAGGGCCCCAGGCCCGACGACGGCGGCGCACAGCCGGATCGCACCACCGGTGCGATGCACACCGCGAGACAGGCGCACGGCGAGGGGGGAGGGTTCCGGTCGGCGCTCGCCAGCAGGGCTCCCCGCTCCGGAGCGCGCCGGGGGGGTGCCCGGGACTGGCCCGGCGGCGCGCCGACCGCGCTACTCCGGGCGGCCGGGGGCACTCCCCCGGCCACACCGGTTGTCTGTCAGGCTGCGACGGGCACCGCTTCCGGCTCGGCGTCGACGGTCTCGGTCGTGCCGGTCTCCTCGTCCTGGCCCTCGTCCTGAGCATCGTCGGGGTCGGTGAACGCGAGGATGGCGCGGGCGCCCTCGGTGACGCGCTGTCCCACCTCGATCATGGTTTCCCGCACCTTCTCCGGGGTCTGACCCGCCCATCCCGCGATGTAGGAGAGCGACGAGACGGAGGAGTCAAGACCTGCGACCGCGCACACGATGTAGGCGACGGACTCGGCTTCAGTCTCCATCCTCCCCCGGTGCTTCCTGTACTCGGCCATGTCGGCTGTGTGGTCGAGCTGCACGTGCCCGGCCTCGTGGGCGAGCACGGCGGCGCGGTGCGCTTCGGGGAAGTCCTCTCCGACGCGCACGGTCCGGGTCTTGGGGTCGGCGTATCCGTCCGCCTTCCCGGTGTACCCGTGCTCGACGCTGTACCCAAGGGAGTTGAGGAAGGCGGTGAGCCTGTCCATGAATTCAGCGGGGGCGGCGCCTTGCACCTTCCCGTCGAGGTCCGGCAGCTTGACGCCGTCACCCGTCTCGGATTCCGGCTCCTGCACACCGTCGGCCCGCTCGGTCTGGCTGATGTCGAAGACCGAAATCGGCTTGAAGCCCGTAAGGCGCTTCTCGTTGCCGTGCTCGTCCTTTTCCAGCTCGCCGGTCTTCCGGTCTCGGGGGGTGAACGTGTAGGGCGCCAGGATGCGGATACCGTGCTCATCCTTGCGGACCTGGCGGCCCCGCTTCTGCCAGTCGACGTATCCGCACACGTCCGTCGCATGGGGGCACTGCGCGAAGATCAGCGTAGCGTTGCGGAAGCTGTACCGGCGCATGATGCGGGAGCGCTGGGCCATCTTCTTCAGCACTGCGGCCCAACCTTCGGAGGAGGCGAAGTCGACGACGGCGGCGGTGAGCTGCTCCTGCAAGCTCTCAACCTCGGCCTTGCGCTTCTCGTTGCGCTCGGCGCGCTGCTCGGGCGTGAGCTTCTTCTTGCGCTTGGTGGACTTCGCAGCGGAGCGGCGGCGGGTCGACGTGGCCATGGTGGGTGCCCTTTCGCTGGGGTGTGCGTGTGGTGTCCGGTGCGGGGTGCCACCCCGTTCCGACAAGAAGAACTTTACCAGCATCACCGTTCACCGCAAAGCGTGAAAGAGCCTC
>NZ_JBSFVC010000067.1:0-20329 GCF_053592095.1 Streptomyces sp. NPDC002787
GCAGCGGCAACGGGTCGCTGGAGGAGACCAGTTCCCGCAAGGGGTGGCGGGTCAGGACCTCGTCCACCTCCGGCGCCAACGCCGCCGCCAGCCGGTCGGTGACCGGCAGGGTGTCGTCGCGGAGCTTCCGTACGGCCTTGGTCAGGGTCGCGTGGAGGTCCGCCTCCGGCACACCGGCGGCGGCGCGCCCGTACAGCTCGGCGCCCTCCTCCAGGACGAGTCCGGGGTCGATGCCGGCCGGGACCTTGATGCGGGCGGTGCGGCGCCAGGTGGCGATCGGGTCGCTCCAGGCCTCCACGCGGTAGGTCCACCGGCCCACGGCGGTCGGGGTGACGCAGGCGCCCCAGCGGTCGGTGCCGGGGGCGAGTTCGCGCATCGGGGTCCAGGGAGCCGGGCGGCCCTCCGGGTCCTTGAGCACGACGTTGGCGGCGACCACGCCGTGGCCTTCCCGGAAGAGCGTCGCCGTGACCTCGAAGGTCTCGCCGACGACCGCCTTCGCGGGACGCCTGCCGCACTCGACGAGCGGGCGGACGTCCCTGATGGGGACGCGGCCGATGGCCGGGGCCGGGATCGGGCTCATGGGTCTCACCTCCGCCGTGCTCGGGGATCGGCGCTGGGCCGAACGGGTACTGTCGGGTCCTACCGCCCTGCCGTCGAACGCCGCCCGGACGGTGGACCACGTCTGGCCGAACGGGCCTTGCCGGACTGCTCCTTGCGGGCTTTCCCGGCCTGCTCCTGCTTGGGACGGCCGGTCTGCTCCTGGAGGTAGGCGGGCAGACTCGTCTGCAGATAGCGCTCGGCGGCCGCCACGGCCTCGCGGGCGCAGCGCTTGCCCATCAGCACGCACAGCGTGTAGCCCGAGTCCTCGAAGTTCTCCCGGGCCGCGCGGTCGGTCGGGGACGCGAGCATCACGCGTTCCCAGGAGCGGTAGCGCCGCAGATGTCTGGCCACCTCGTTCTTGGCGGGCAGCAACATGTGCTGATCACCTCCCGGCACTCTCGGCGGAGCACGCTTCCCGGGGGAGGTCGTGCACTGAGTGGCACCAGCGCCTCATGGAGCCGATGGCTTCACTCATGGTGCACGCGTCACCACCAAGCGTCTTGTTGGTTCTTCAACTACCTCGGGAGTCCCTCGTGTTGCACGAATGGCGTAGCCCTCTCACTCTGGAGCTGACTCAGAAGTAATCGGTGCTCACGCTTCGTGTACATGGGGCGGAGCTTCGCCGGTGAGGAGCCAACGACGATGAAGACCGCAGTGCCTCGCTACTACCACCTCGACGTGGAAGTCAGTCCGGAGCGGGTCGGCCAGGTCAGGCGCATCCTGGCCGCGCACCTCCGCTTCTGGGACCTGGAGACCCTCGTAGAGCCCGTCTGCCACAGCGCCGACCTCCTGCTCCGCGCGATCGCGGAGCACGCCAGGGACAGGAACACCTCCATCGAGATGTGGTGGAACGGTCAGCACCTCATCGCCGCGGTCGGCGAGAACGACCGCGACCTGCGCCCCGACCGGGAGCTGCGCCCCTGCCTGACCCGCATCGCCGCCCTGAGCGACGGCTGGGGCTGCTGCTCCACGGACACCGGCGGCACCGTCATCTGGTTCACCCAGCGCGCGCCGGTCGACCAGAGCGTGCCCCTGGTCCCGACGGCGCCCGAGCCGGACACCCGGGAGGTGCTCCAGGTGCCCCGCGAGATGCCGGTCGCGCTGCTGGCGGGTTCGCTCGCCGGCGAGGCGCCGGACGTACGCGAAGACGCGCGGTGACGGCCGCGCGGCGTGACAGGAAAGGGGTGCCCGTGTGGAGCGGGCACCCCTACCCGCTCGGCGCGTCCTTCGACGGCACCGGCACCAACTTCGCCCTGTTCAGCGAGGTCGCCGAACGCGTCGACCTCGTCCTCGTCGACGACGCGGGCCGTCACCGCTCCGTCCCGCTCACCGAGGTCGACGGCTTCGTCTGGCACGGCCACCTCCCCGGCGTGGGACCGGGGCAGCGCTACGGCTACCGCGTGCACGGCCCCTGGGACCCCGCCGCCGGCCACCGCTGCGATCCGTCGAAGCTCCTCCTCGACCCGTACACCAGGGCGGTGGACGGCCAGGTGGACAACCACCCCTCCCTGTACGAGCCCGGCGCGGACAGTGCCGGGCACACCATGCTCGGCGTGGTCACCGACCCGTTCTTCGACTGGGGGGACGACCGCCCGCCCCGGCGGCCGTACGCCGACACCGTCATCTACGAGGCCCACGTCCGCGGTCTCACCCGCACCCACCCCGACGTCCCCTCCGAACTGCGCGGTACCTACGCCGGATTGGCGCACCCCGCCGTCGTCGAGCACCTCACCTCGCTGGGCGTGACCGCGATCGAGCTGATGCCGGTCCACCAGTTCGTGCAGGACGGCGTCCTTCAGGACCGGGGCCTCGCCAACTACTGGGGCTACAACACCATCGGCTTCTTCGCGCCGCACAACACCTACGCCGCCCACGGCACCCGCGGCCAGCAGGTCACCGAGTTCAAGTCGATGGTGAAGGCGCTGCACGAAGCCGGCCTCGAAGTGATCCTCGACGTGGTCTACAACCACACCGCCGAGGGCAACGAGAACGGCCCCACCCTCTCCTTCCGGGGCATCGACAACACCTCGTACTACCGCCTGGTGGACGGCGACTGGGGGCACTACTACGACACCACCGGCACCGGCAACAGCCTGCTGATGCGGCACCCCTACGTCCTCCAGCTGATCATGGACTCGCTGCGGTACTGGGTCACCGAGATGCATGTCGACGGGTTCCGCTTCGACCTCGCGGCCACCCTGGCCCGGCAGTTCCACGAGGTGGACCGCCTCTCGGCGTTCTTCGACCTGATCCAGCAGGACCCGGTGATCAGTCGCGTCAAACTGATCGCCGAGCCGTGGGACGTCGGCGAGGGCGGCTACCAGGTGGGCAACTTCCCGCCGCTGTGGTCGGAGTGGAACGGCCGATACCGGGACGCTGTGAGGGACTTCTGGCGCGGCCGCCCGCACACGCTCGGCGAGTTCGCCTCCCGGCTGACCGGCTCCTCCGACCTGTACGAGCACAGCCGGCGCCGCCCGCGCGCCAGCGTCAACTTCGTCACCGCCCACGACGGTTTCACCTTGCGCGACCTGGTCTCGTACAACGACAAGCACAACGAGGCCAACGGCGAGGGCAACCAGGACGGCGAGAGCGCCAACCGGTCCTGGAACTGCGGCGTCGAAGGCCCCACCAAGGACCCCCGCGTCCTCGCGCTCCGCGCCCGTCAGCAGCGCAACCTCCTGGCCACGCTGCTGCTGTCGCAGGGCATCCCGATGCTCTGCCACGGCGACGAGTCCGGCCGCACCCAGCGGGGCAACAACAACGCCTACTGCCAGGACAACGAGGTCTCCTGGCTCGACTGGCGCCTGGACGACGAACAGCGCGCGCTGCTGGACTTCACCCGTGACCTCATCGCCCTGCGGGCCGCCCACCCCGTGCTGCGCCGCCGCCGCTTCTTCCGGGGCGACACGCCGACCCGCGCCGACCAGCCGCTCCCCGACCTGGTCTGGCTGCTGCCGGACGCCCACGAGATGACCGAAGCCGACTGGGACCGCTCCGACGCCCACGCGGTGGCCGTCTTCCTCAACGGCGACGCCATCGCCGAACGCGACCCCTACGGCAACCCCGTCGTCGACGACTCCTTCCTGCTCCTGCTGAACAGCCACTGGGAGCCGATGATCTTCCGCCTGCCCGGTGCCCCGTACGGTGAGCGCTGGACGATGTGCGTCGACACGGCCGCCGAGCCGGACGGCGTCCCCGACGAGTCCGAGTACAAGGCGGGCGCGGAGGTCATCGTCGAGGCCCGGGGGCTGGTGCTGCTGTCACGCCCGTCCCGGGGCGACATGAACGAGCGGCGAACCCCGGCCGCCGAACGGGACGTGCCGGGCCGACAGCGGGCGTAGGGAAAGGGCCGTGGGCCGGCCGGGGCAGCGAGAAACGCGAGTTCGCGACCGCTCTGTCCCTGGCGGACCCCACCCACTGCGGTCCTGCCACGCCCCGGGAGTCCGCCCGCCGCAGCTTCGGCCCGGCCTTCGTCGGCTCCCTACGGCGCCATGGTCTGCTGCTGTGGCGCGGGCGCGTCGCCGACCAGCCGCTGGGGGAGATGCAGTTCCTCTGCTCGTCCGTACGCCGACCCGCCGCCCGGTAGCGTGCCGGGTCAGCGTTCGCGACGCGAGGTGATGGTGAACTGGGCGCCGTCCGGGTCGCGGAGCACCGCCTCGTCCGGCTCGTGGGTGAGGACCGTGCCGCCGTGGTGCTGGGCCGCCTCGACGCAGGCCGCCACGTCGGAGACGGAGAAGTGCACCTGCCAGTGGGGGCGGATCGTGGGGTCGGGTGCGGCTTCCAGCGCGCCGGAGGTGATCCGGGCCACGACCTCGCCCTCGCTGCGCAGGACGACCTCGTTCGCCTCGTAGTGGACCTCGCAGCAGCCGGGCTTCTCGGTCGCCCACTCCAGGACCTCGCCGTAGAAGATCGCGGCGTCGAAGGCGTCCCGGGTGTGCAGCCGGACGAACGCGGGGGCGGCCTTGCGCCAGGTCTCCCAGTCGGTGAACAGCGCGCCCTCCCAGATACCGAAGGAGGCCCCGTGGCGATCCGCCAGCAGGGCGGCCCGGCCGGGCGGGAAGGAGAGCGGGCCGACGGCGACGGTGCCACCGCGTTCTCTGGCGCGGCCCGCCGCCGCGTCCGCGTCGGACACGGCGAAGTACGGGGTCCAGGCGACCGCCATCTGCCACAGGCTCGCCACCCCGGCGATCCCGGCGACCGGCACACCGTCCGCCAGCGCGATCCGGAAGTGGTCCCCGAGCTTGGCCGTACGCCATCGCCAGCCCAGCACGGCGGCGTAGAAGTTCTCCGTGGCCGGCAGGTCACGGCTGGTGAGGCTCACCCAGCAGGGGGCCCCGAACACGGAATGGCTGGAGACGACGTTCTCCGCGCCTCTGGGTTTCCTGTCACTGTTCATGGCAGTCGCGTCCTGGTCTCGTACGCCGGCACTCCCCGGCCGCACTCCAGTGTCCAACCGAATCCCGGCCCGGTGCTCGTCGAGTACCCCGAGTCGGCGTTCCGACGCCGGTGGCGTCGCGATCTTCGGACGGCTGTTCGGGTGATGACCGGAGTCCTGCCTCCTTACCGGGCAGGGCGCGCGGCGCCTCCCGCTCGGGCCGGCCGGCGTCTCACGTCGACTCCCGCCGCACCAGTTCCGTCGGCAGGATCACCGCCGCCGGGGCCTCGCCGCCGATCTGGGCCAGCAGCACCCGCACCATCTCGTTGCTGATGCGGTCGTAGGGCTGACGGATCGTGGTGAGGGCCGGGACGGCCTCCGTCGCCGCGGCCGAGTCGTCGAAGCCGCCCACGGCCACGTCCTCGGGGACCCGGCGGCCCGCCCGGCCGAGCGCCGCCAGGGCGCCCTGCGCCATCAGGTCGGACGCCACGAACACGGCGTCCATGTCGGGTGCCCGCGCCAGCAGCCGTTCGGCGCCCGCCTCACCGCTGGCCCGGCTGTAGTCACCGGAGACGATGAGCCGCTCGTCGATCTCGACACCCGCCTCGGTGAGCACCTCCTTGTAACCGGCGAGGCGGTCGACACCACCGGGTGAGTCCAGCGGACCGGTCACGACACCGATCCGGCGGCGGCCCAGCGACAGCAGATGGCGCACCATGTCACGGGCGCCGTCGCGGTCGTCGGCGGCCACGTAACTCACCTTGGAGCCGGGCGTCATGGGCTTGCCGCACTGGACGAGGGGGATGCCCGCCTCGCGGAGTTCCTGGGCGACCGGGTCCGCGGAGTGGCTGGAGACGACCAGCACACCGTCGACGTGGCCCGCCGTGATGTACCGCGTGATCCGGCGCCGTTCGTCCTCCGTGCCGGCCACCATCAGCAGCAGCGGGATGTCGTGGGCGGCCAGTGCCTGGGTGCAACACCGCAGCAGGACGTTGAAGTTGGGGTCCTCGAAGAGCTTCTCCTGCGGTTCCGTCAGCAGGAAGCCGATCGAGTCGGAGCGGCCCGTGATCAGCGAGCGCGCGTGCCGGTTCACGACGTAACCCGTCTTGCGGATCGCGGCGTTGACCGCCTCGGCCGCCGTCGGGCTGACGTAGTGACCGCCGTTGAGCACGCGCGAGACCGTCCCCCGGGAGACTCCCGCCTCGCGCGCCACGTCGTGAATGGTCGGCGGTCTGCGCCTGCCTCCCGTGCTGCTCATGGTCATGACTTTACGGCCCCGGAGAGCAGATCGAGGCTCCAGAAGCGCTGGATGACCAGGAAGAGCGCGATCAGCGGGATCACCGCGAGCAGCGCACCCGTGATCACCAGGGTGTACAGAGCCGGGGTGTTCGCGCCCTGTTCGAGAAGCGTGAACAGGCCCAGCGTGATCGGGAACTTCTCGTCGTCGCTGAGCATGATGTACGGCAGCAGGAAGTTGTTCCAGACGGCCACGAACTGGAACAGGAAGACCGTCACCAGACCCGGCACCATCATCGGCAGCGCGATCCGGGTGAAGATCCGCCACTCGCTCGCCCCGTCCATCCGGCCCGCCTCCACCACGTCGGCCGGCACGGCGGCTGCCGCGTAGATCCGGGACAGGTACACGCCGTACGGTGAGAGGATCAGCGGGAGCAGTACCGACCAGTAGCTGTCGGCGAGGTCCGCCTTCGCCATCAGCAGGTACTGCGGGATCGCCAGGATCACCGGCGGCATCAGCACGCCCGCCATCAGGACGTTGAAGACGGCCTCGCGACCCTTGAAGCGGTAGATCGCCAGCGCGTAGCCGCTGACGGCGGAGACCGCCGTCGACAGGAGGGCGCCGAGGCCCGCGTAGAGGGCGGAGTTGCCCATCCACTGCCAGTAGATGCCGTCGCGGTAGGCGTTCAGGTCGGACAGGTTGTCCGCGAAGCCGCTGCCCGGCAGGAACGTGAACGTGGTGAACAGCTCGCTGCCCGACTTGGTGGCCGCGATCAGCACCCAGGCCACGGGCAGCAGACAGTATATCGCGCCCAGCAGCAGGGTGAGCGTCGGAACGAGTGCGATCCGGCGGCGCAGCGGCGGGCCCTGGGCGGTGCCGGGCGTGGTGCCTGCCGCCGGGGCGGTCTTGTGGACGGCAAGAGAACTCATCGTGCTGCCTCCTGCTTGCTACGGGAGTTCGCGGCCCTCAGGAAGCCGAAGGAGAGGACGAGCGTGGCCACGGCGATGATCACCGCGCCGGCCGCGGCCGAGTAGATGTCTCCCTCGCCGAAGGCGTCCCGGTACACCTTCATCAGCGGACTCCATGTCGTGGAGACCGAGTTGGTGAGGGGCTTGAGGGTGGTCGGCTCGCTGAACACCTGGAGCGTGGCGATGATCGAGAAGAAGAAGGTCAGCACCAGCGAGGGCGCCACCATCGGGATCTTGATCCGCAGGGCGATCTGAAGCGGCGTCGCGCCGTCCAGCTTCGCCGCCTCGTACACCTCGGTGGGGATCGCCTGCAGCGAGGTGTAGATGACGATCATGTTGAAGCCGGTGCCGCCCCAGATCGCGATGTTCGACAGCGCCGCGTACAGGCCGCCGCCGTCCAGCAGGTCCGGCTGCGGGAGCCCCAGCCTCTCCAGCACGAAGTAGAACGGGCTGACGTCCGGGAGGTAGAGGAAGCCCCAGAGGAGGGCCGCCACGACGCCCGGGATGGCGTACGGCAGGAAGATCGCCAGCCGGGTGAAGGGGGCCAGCTTCACCTTGTCGCTGTCCAGCATCAGGGCGAAGACCAGTGCCAGGCCGAGCATGACCGGGACCACGATCGCGCCGTAGCCGAGGACGCGCAGCGCCCCGTCCAGCAGCTCCGAGTCGGTCAGGGCGTCGGCGTAGTTCTCGAAGCCCGCCCACACCTCGCTGCGCGCGCCCGAGCCGAGGCCCAGGCCCTTGACCTGCACCTTGTGCAGGCTGAGCCAGACCGCGTAGCCGATGGGCAGCGCGAAGAACAGGGCGAACAGGATCGTGGCGGGGAAGAGGAAGGCATACGGGGCCCCCTTGACCCCGTACGACCTCCGGCGTGCCGTCGTCACTCCGCGACCTCGAAGCCCTGCTTCTTCATGTCGGCGACCGTGTCGTCCTGCATCTTCTTCAGGGCGGCACCGAAGTCCGACTTGTCCTTGGCGGCGGCGCCGAACGCGTCCTTGAAGGTGGTGTACGCGACGTTCACGTTCGGGCCCCAGGCGGAGGGCGCCGTCGTCTTCGCGATCTCGGAGGCCGTGGTGTAGAAGTCGGCCTGGTTGGAGAAGAAGGCCGGCGGCTCGGCGAACGCGTCACTGGTCTGCGCGGTGGTGGCGGCCGGGTAGATGCCACCCTCCTTCGCCAGCGCGGTCAGCGCCTCCGGGTCCGTGTTCAGCCAGGCGGCGAACTTCGCGGCGGCACCCTTGTTCTTGGAGTCCGTGGTGACGGCCGTCGAGGAGCCGCCCCAGCTGCCGGTGGTGTTCTCGGACGACGACCACTGCGGCAGCGGCGCCACCTTCCACTTGCCCGCCGTGTCCGGCGCGGCCGTGGTCAGCGTGCCCGGCGCCCACACCGCGCTGACCCAGGCGATCTGCTTGCCGGAGTTGAGCGCCTTGTTCCAGGCCGGGGTGTACATCGGCTGGTTGTCGATGGCGCCCTCCTTCACCAGGCCGCCCCAGAAGTCGGCGACCTTCCGCGTCGCCGCGTCGTCGATGCCGACCTTCCACTTCTGGCCCTCGGTGGTCCACCACCGGGCGCCCGCCTGCTGGGCGAGACCCGCGAAGAGACCGGAGTCGTTGGCGGAGAACGTCGTCAGGTCGACGTCCGCGTCCTCCTTCTTCAGCTTCCGCGCGGTCTCGGCGAACTCGTCCCAGGTCTTCGGAACGGTCAGGTCGTACTTCTTGAAGAGGTCCTCGCGGTAGTAGAACATCATCGGCCCGATGTCCTGCGGGATCGCGTAGACGGCGTCCGAACCGAGTGTGGTCTGCTGCCAGACACCGTCGGCGAACTTGCTCTTCGCGTCGCCCGCCTCGTCCGCGATGTCCGCGACCGCGTCATTGCTGACCAACGTCGGCAGCGCCTGGTACTCGGCCTGCACCAGGTCCGGGCCCTTGCCCGCCTTGTGCGCGGTGAGGATCTTGGTGACCAGGGTGTCGCCGGAGGCCTGCTTCTTCACCGTGACGGTGATCTGCTGCTCCTTGCCGGGACCCTTGTTCCACAGGTCCACGACCTTGTCCATGCCCGGCGTCCAGGTCCAGTACGTCAGCTTCGCCGGCCCCGACTGGGCCTCGCTGTCGTCCTCGGACCCGCCACAGGCGGCAAGTGTGGTGGCGCCGAGCGTGACGGCGACGGCGGTGGCCACAATGCGCCGGTGCTTGGTGATGTTGGGCATGGATCTTTCTCCCCTGACCTGGGTCCTCGCCTGCTGCGAAGACCATGCCATGCTTCTGTGAGCGTTCACAGATACTGCGTCTGTGAGCGTTCACAGTAGAGAAACATCCCGGACACTTGTCAATGGTTGTTGCTGTGCGGTTATGTTGGGCTCGCACTGCCGCCGCTGTGTGTGCACGTTCCCAGATGATCGATAAAACGGGAGAGATCCATGCCGGAGACCACCCCCACGGGCCTGACCAGGCTCGCCTTCGGTGGGGACTACAACCCCGAGCAGTGGCCGGAAACCGTCTGGCACGAGGACGTCCGGCTGATGCGCGAGGCCGGTGTCACGATGGTGAGTGTCGGCATCTTCTCCTGGGCCCTGCTGGAGACCCAGCGAGGGGTGTACGACTTCGCCTGGCTCGACCGGCTGCTCGACCTGCTGCACGAGAACGGCATCCGCGTCGACCTCGGTACCCCCACCGTCGTCCCGCCCGTGTGGTTCTACCGCGAGCACCCCGAGGCGCTGCCCGTGGCCGCCGACGGCACCCGCTACGAGTTCGGCTCGCGCGGCGCCATCTGCCACAGCAACGCCGACTACCGGGCCGCCGCCGCGACCATCACCACCAAGCTCGCCGAGCGCTACGCCGACCACCCGGCGCTCGCCCTGTGGCACGTGCACAACGAGTACGGCGTCCCCGTCTCGGCCTGCTACTGCGACTCCTGCGCCGCGCACTTCCGCCGCTGGCTGGAGCGCGTGTACGGTGACGTCGAGGCGGTCAACGAGGCCTGGGGCACCGCCTTCTGGGGCCAGCGCTACACCGACTTCGCGCAGATCAACCCGCCGCGCGTGACCCCCACGGTCGGCAACCCCGGGCAGGCCCTCGACTACAAGCGGTTCGCCGACGAGACCATCCGCGAGAACTTCGTCATGGAGCGGGACATCCTGCACCGCCTCGCGCCCGGCATCCCGGTGACCACCAACTTCATGACCGCGCTCAGCCAGTGCGACTCCATCGACTACTGGGCCTGGGGCCGCGAGGTCGACCTCGTCACCAACGACCACTACCTGATGACCGACGGCCGCCGCACCCATGTGAACCTCGCGATGGCGGCGGACATCACCCGCTCGGTCGGCGGCGGCGCCCCCTGGCTGCTCCTGGAGCACTCCACCTCGGGCGTCAACTGGCAGGCCCGCAACCCCGCCAAGGCCCCGGGCCAGATGGCCCGCAACTCCCTCGCCCATGTGGCACGCGGCTCAGACGGCGCCATGTTCTTCCAGTGGCGGCAGTCCCGGCGCGGCGCCGAGAAGTTCCACTCGGCGATGCTGCCGCAGGCCGGCACCGAGTCGCGCGTGTGGCGCGAGGTCGTCGAACTGGGCGCCTCCCTCGACTCGCTCAGCCAGATCCAGGGCAGCCGGACCGTCGCCGACGTGGCCGTCCTGTGGGACTGGCACTCCTGGTGGGCGCAGAACCTCGCCTGGCGCCCCACCGAGGACCACGAGGCCCGCGAGCGCGCCGACGCCTTCTACGAGGCCCTCTACGACCGCCACCTCACGGTCGACTTCGCCCACCCGGAAGCCGACTTGTCGGCTTATCCCCTTGTCGTCGTGCCGGCGCTGTATCTGATGACGGAAGCGGCGGGGGACAACCTCAAGGCGTACGTCGAGAACGGCGGCACCCTCGTGGTCTCGTACTTCTCCGGGATCGTCGACGAGCACGACGCCGTCCACGAGGGCCCGTACCCCGGCGCCCTGCGGGACGTACTCGGGCTGACCGTCGAGGAGTTCTCACCGCTGCTCGGCGGGGAGAACGTCCGCATCGTCGGCCCCGACGGCTCCGAACTGACCGGTGACGTGTGGACGGAGTTCGTGGTGCCGCGCGGCGCCGAGCCCGTGTGGACGTACGCCGACGGACTCGCCGCCGACCGGCCCGCCGTCACCCGGCACCGGCTCGGCGAGGGCTCCGCCTGGTACGTGTCCACCCGACTCGACGCCCACGGACTGGACGCCCTGCTCGGCTGGGCCGCCGACGACGCGGGCATCGCGCCCCGCGCCGACCTGCCGCGCGACGTCGAAGTGGTGCGCCGCGCGGGGGAGTCGGGCGACTTCCTCTTCGCGATCAACCACACCGCGCTCGACACGAAGATGCCGCTCGACGCCGACGGCACCGAACTCCTCACCGGCGAACGCGCGGCGGGCCACCTCGCCGTACCCGCCGGCGGGGTCAGGGTCGTACGCCTCGACGCCTGACCACCCCCGAACACCGGCCGGATCTCTGGGGACATCCGGCCGGTCCCAGGCGGCGCCGCGCCCACGGCCTTCGGGTGCGGCGCCGCCACAGCACCGCACAACCACGTTCCCACCTTCGTCGAAGGGACGACGATGTTCCACGCGAGACGCGCCCTCAGGGCCCTGCTGATACCGCTGTTCGCAGGCCTGGCGCTCACCACCCTGCCCGCCACGTCGGCACACGCCGCCTCCACGCTCACCAACGTGGGCTTCGAGTCCGACGGCACCGGGACCGCGACGCCGACCGGCTGGTCGACCTACTCGGCGGCCGGGCAGAACGCTGCCTCCTTCACCGAGTCCGGTGGCCACGGCGGCAGTTACCGCCTCAGCCACTGGTCGTCCTCCGCCTACAAGGTGGAGACCTACCAGTACCTGTCCGGCCTGACCAACGGGAACTACAAGCTCACCGCGTGGGTGCGTTCCGGCGGCGGCCAGAACTCCGCGTACATCGCGCTGAAGAACTGCGGCAGCGCCGAACAGCGCACCGACATCCCGGTCTCCTCCAGCGGCTGGATCCGGATCGTCACCTCCATCGCGGTGACGAACAACCAGTGCACGATCAGCATCAACTCCGACGCCAACGCCGGTAACTGGATCAACGTCGACGACCTGACCTTCGCGTCCGGTACCACGGGACTGTCAGTCAAGGGCTCCGACGTGTCGTCGCTCATCAAGAGCGAGGCCAAGGGCGGCGTCTACAAGAACAGCTCCGGCACCACCGGCGACGCCCTCGCCATCCTCAAGAGCGCAGGTCAGAACTACGCCCGCGTCAAGGTCTGGGTGAACCCCGCCGACGGCTACAACAACAAGACGCGCGTGCTCGCCGCCGCCAAGCGCATCAAGGCGCAGGGCATGAAGCTGCTGGTCGACTTCCACTACTCGGACACCTGGGCCGACCCGGGCGCCCAGACCGTGCCGTCCCCGTGGACCGGACACAGCTACACCCAGCTCAGGACGGACGTCTACAACCACACCTACGACGTCCTGGGCGCCCTCAAGGCGCAGGGCACCACCGCCGACATGGTCCAGGTCGGCAACGAGATCAACGGCGGCATGCTGTGGTCGGCGGGCTCCACCTCCAACTGGTCGCAGCTCGCCGGACTGCTCAACTCCGGCTACGACGCGGTCAAGGCGGTCAACTCCTCCACCCAGGTGGCGCTGCACCTCGCCAAGGGCGGTGACCTGTCCGGCACCCGCTGGTGGTTCGACAGCGCGGTCTCGGGCGGCGTGAAGTTCGACGTCATCGGCCTGTCGTACTACGGCTACTGGCACGGCACGCTCGCGGACTTCCAGACCACCCTGGACGACGCGGCGTCCCGCTACGCCAAGCCGGTGTTCGTCGCCGAGACGGCGTACCCCTTCCGTCTGGACAGCGAGGACTCGCACGAGAACATCATCGACCTGAGCAGCGAACTCGTGTCCGGCTACCCGGCCACCACCGCCGGACAGACCCGCTGGATGAAGGACATCGCGAGCATCGTCGAGGCCGTCCCGAACGGCCGCGGCCTGGGTATCTTCTACTGGGAGTCGACCTGGACCGCGCGCACCGGCAACGGCTGGGACCCGACCGACTCGTCCTCCGGGAACGGGTGGGAGAACCAGGCGCTGTTCGGCTATGACGACCGGGCGCTTCCGGCGATGGCGTGGTTCAGCCACCGGTGACACGCTCGGCGAAGGGCCCGCACGCGTTGGCGTGCGGGCCCTTCGGCCGTTTCAGTGGCCCGCTGTGGCCGTTTCGGTGGCCCGCTGTGTCGAGGAAGCCGTGCGACGGGGGTGCCCCGGCCGCTTCACCAAGCGCGCGCCTCCCGCCTGCCAGGATGGACCACTCCAGGCATCGGGCGGACGAGCGGGAGGCGGACATGACGCGCGCGACGGGCGACCACACGGACGCGGACTCACGGGGGCCAGGGCTCGTGCCCCACGCGTTCGTCGGGATCGGCGGGCGCGGGCCCGAGGACGTGATCGCCGACGGACACGGACGGGTGCTGACCGGGGTGGAGGACGGACGCGTCCTGAGGGTGACCGGCCTCGCGCAGCCGGGGCGGGCCCGGGTCGAGACCCTCGCCGACACCGGTGGCAGGCCCCTGGGGCTCGAACTCCTCCCGGACGGCGACCTGTTGGTGTGCGATGCCGAGCGTGGGCTGCTACGGGTCCCGACCGGCGACGGCACCGTGCGCGTGCTCGCCGACGAGGCCGGCGGTGAGCGCCTGCGGTTCTGCAGCAATGTCGTGGCGCTCTCCGACGGGACTGTCTACTTCACGGTCTCCAGCCGCCGCTACCCCCTCGACCAGTGGATCGGCGACATCGTCGAACACACCGGGACGGGACGACTGTTGCGCCTGGTGCCGGGGCAAGGGGCACCCGAAGTCGTCCTGGAGGGGCTCCAGTTCGCCAACGGCCTCGCGCCCTCCGCCGACGAGTCGTTCCTCGTGGTCGCCGAGACAGGCGCACGCCGGCTCAGCCGCGTCCACCTCACCGGACCCAGGGCCGGCACGAGTGAGCCCTTCGTCGAGGACCTGCCGGGCACACCCGACAACATGTGGCGCGACCCGGACGGCCTGACCTGGGTGGCTCTCGCCGGCCCCCGCATCGGTGCCCTCGACCGCCTCCACCGTGCCGGCCCGGCTGTGCGGCGCGTAGCGAGCCGGGTGGCGGTACGGGCACCGTTCCGGCCCCTCGGGTTCGCCGGGGTCGTCGCGGTCGACGACGAGGGACACCTCGTCCACACCCTCGTCGACCACCACTCCCGGTTCCGCATGGTCACCAGCGCCTGCGTCGCAGAGGGCCGCCTGATCCTCGGCAGCCTGTGGGAGCGGGGGGTCGCGGTGTGTGAACTGCCGGGGAAGGCCGGCTGAGCGCGCGAGCGGGCCAGCGAAGGCGGGCTGAGCGGGATAGAGGGCCGGGGAAGACGGGCTGAGCGCGCGAGCGGCCGGGGAAGGCGGGCTGAGCGGGGGAGCGGGCCGGGGAAGGCGGGCTGAGTGTGGTTCGTAGTCGGCCCGGTCGCACCGCTTGGGCAACGCGGCCGGTGGCTGTCGGCACCGGAGCGGGACTTGTCGCGTCGCGTCCACGCCCGGCACCGGCCGAGTGCGTCGCGGGAGGCTGCCGCGTTACGCTGTCGACCGGCCGCGATCCCCCTCGCGGCGCGGCGGTGGGGCCCGCCGTACCCGAACCGCGGCGTCGACGCCGACAACGGTCCCTGCTTGCGACGGAGCGCGCCCGGCAAACGTCCGGGCCCCGGCGAGTAGGAGACACACACCCATGTCAGCCCCGCACCCCGACGGGCCCGAAGCCCTGTCGTCCCCCGACGCCCCCGTCGCCGATCCGCCCAGGCCCGCCCCCTGGCACGGCCAGGCCCCCGTCGTCGGGGTCGTCGCGATCGGCGGCGGCATCGGCGCGGTGGCCCGCTACGGCGCCTCGCTGCTCTGGCCCACAGGGACCGTCGGCTTTCCCTGGACGACGTTCTGGGTGAATGTGGCCGGCTGCTTCGTGATCGGCCTCTTCATGGTCGCGATCACCGAGGTGTGGACGGTCCACCGCCTGGTCCGCCCTTTCTTCGGCACCGGAGTGCTCGGCGGCTTCACCACCTTCTCGACGTACGCCGTCGACATCCAGCGCCTGATGGGAGAGGGCCGCCCGGGCACCGCCCTCGCCTACCTCGCCGCGACCCTCCTCGCCGCCCTCATGGCGGTCTGGCTCGCGACGGCGACGGCACATCGCGTGCTGCGCGCCGGACCCACCCCCACACCCGAGAAAGGTAAGAGGACGTCGTGAACTGGGTGCTCGTCATCGTCGGCGGAATGGTCGGCGCGCCCCTGCGCTACCTCACCGACCGCGTCGTGCAGTCCCGCCACGACACGGCCTTCCCCTGGGGCACCTTCACCGTCAACGTCGCCGGCTCCTTCGTCCTCGGCCTCCTCACCGGAGCCGTGACCGCCGGTGCCGCAGGCTCCCACCTGCACCTTCTCCTCGGCACCGGGCTGTGCGGGGCGCTCACCACGTACTCGACCTTCTCCTACGAGACCCTGCGCCTGGCCGAGGACGGCGCCCGTTTCCACGCCGCCGCCAACGTCGTCGCGAGCGTCATGGCGGGGCTGGGCGCGGTCTTCGTGGGGCTTGCGGTGGCGCGGACCCTCTGGTCCTGAGCACCGGTCCCTTACCCGGCCGTAGTAGGACTGCACCCCATCAGTCACGCCCTCGCCGAGCAGAACTGGAATCCATGAGCAGCGCCATCACCGTCGGTCAGGCCGTCGTCCTCGGAGCGGTGGAGGGGGTGACGGAGTTCCTGCCCGTGTCCTCCACCGGTCATCTGAAGATCACCGAAGGGCTCATGGGGATCCAGGTCGAGGACAAGGCCGTCGTCGGGTTCTCGGCGGTCATCCAGGTCGGAGCGATCGCCGCGGTGCTCGTCTACTTCCGCGAGGACATCGCGCGGATCGGTTCGGCCTGGTTCCGCGGGCTGTTCGACGCGGGGGAGCGGCAGGACCGCGACTACCGGTTCGCGTGGTGGGTGATCGCCGCGACGATCCCGATCGTGGTCGTGGGGCTGGCCGCCCGGTCGCTCATCGAGGGACCGCTCGCCTCGCTGTGGGTGGTGGCCGGTTCGCTGATCGTCGGCAGCGGTGTCATGTGGGTCGCGGAACAGGTCGGGCGGCGCAGGCGTGCGGAGGAGGACACCCGATTCCGGGACGCGATGCTCGTCGGCGGTTCGCAGATCCTCGCTTTGCTCTTCCCCGGCTTCTCCCGCTCCGGCGCCACCATGTCCACCGCGCTGCTGCTCGACCTCGACCGGGTCGCCGCCACCCGCCTGTCCTTCTTCCTCGGCATCCCGGCCCTCACCGGCGCCGGGCTGTACGAACTCAAGGACGCCCTCGGCACGGGGGTGGGTGCGGCCCCGCTGATCGCCGGCACCACCGTCTCGTTCGCGGTCGCGTACGCCTCGGTCGCCTGGCTGCTGAAGTTCGTGACCAGGCACTCCTTCAACGTCTTCGTGTCCTACCGGATCTTCGTCGGGGTGCTCCTCTTCGGGCTGCTCGGCGCGGGCGGACTCAGCTGAGAGCATCCCCTCGGGGGCGCGGGCGGCTGATCGACGACCGCCCGTGACCTGGAAGATCGAATCGCGGCCCCCTTGACAGCCCCGTCCCGTCGCCCGCAGGATCACCCCCGTGAACCTGTCAGACAGCCAGACAGGTGGCTCGGCACCCCGGCGCGTCAGCGCCATGGAAGCGGTGCTCACCCACCTCCGCGACGCCATCGAGCGCGGCAAGTACGCCATCGGCGACAAGCTCCCGTCCGAGGCGGAGCTCTGCCGGCAGCTCGAAGTGAGCCGTCCGGTGCTGCGCGAGGCGCTGCGCGCGCTCCAGGTGATGGGGCTGACCCAGTCCCGCACCGGCAAGGGCACCTTCGTGATCGCGAACGCCGTAGAGGACCCCACCTTCGGCGACTACGCGGCGAGCGACCTGCTCGAGGTGCGCCGGCACGTGGAGATCCCGGTCGCCGGGTACGCGGCGGTCCGCCGTACCCCGGAGAACCTGGACCATCTGGCCCATCTCCTGGACCGGATGGAGCGGGAGACCGACACCACCGCCTGGGTCGCGATGGACACGCTGTTCCACCTGGCCGTGGCCGAGGCCGCGCAGAACCCGGTGTTCCGCCGGGTGATCGAGGAGATCCGGGACGCGCTGGCCCGCCAGTCGGCCTTCCTCAACGAGCTGGGCGGCCGGCGCGAGCAGTCCAACCGCGAGCACCGGGCCATCGTCGAGGCGCTGATCGACGGTTCCGCGAACGACGCGGTGGAGGCCATGGCCCACCACCTCGACCGCGTCGAGACCACCCTCACCGACATCGTGCGATCCCCACGCACGGACAGCTCCACGGAAGGCGGACACGAGGCGTGAGCGAGCAATCCCTCCACCAAGACGCCGTACAGACCGGACCCACCCCGTCCGGTCATGTCGACGCCGGAGACGCCGGCTACAGCAAGTCCCTGAAGTCCCGCCACGTCAACATGATCGCCATCGGCGGCGCGATCGGCACGGGCCTCTTCCTCGGCGCCGGCGGCCGTCTCGTCGACGCCGGCCCGTCGCTCTTCATCGCGTACGCGGTCTGCGGAATCTTCGCCTTCCTCGTCGTCCGCGCCCTCGGCGAACTGGTCCTCTACCGGCCCTCCTCCGGCGCCTTCGTGTCCTACGCCCGGGAGTTCATGGGTGAGAAGGGCGCCTACACGGCCGGCTGGATGTACTTCCTGAACTGGGCCACCACCGGTATCGCCGACATCACCGCCGTCGCCGTCTACACCCACTACTGGGGCATGTTCTCCGACGTCCCGCAGTGGGTGATCGCGCTGGTCGCGCTCGCCGTCGTCCTCTCGGTGAACCTGATCTCGGTGAAGATGTTCGGCGAGCTGGAGTTCTGGTTCGCGATCATCAAGGTCGGCGCGCTCGTCGCCTTCATGTGCATCGGCATCTGGCTGCTCGTCACCCAGCAGCCGGTCGACGGCCACACCCCCGGCCCGTCCCTGATCACCGACAACGGCGGTCTCTTCCCCAACGGCGTCCTGCCGATGCTGCTGATCATCCAGGGCGTCGTCTTCGCCTACGCCTCCGTCGAGCTGGTCGGTGTCGCCGCCGGTGAGACCGAGAACCCCGAGAAGATCATGCCGAAGGCGATCAACTCGATCATGTGGCGCGTCGGTCTGTTCTACGTCGGCTCCGTGATCCTGCTGTCGATGCTGCTGCCCTGGTCGTCCTACAAGGCCGGCGAGAGCCCCTTCGTCACCGTGCTCTCCAACATCGGCGTCCCGGCGGCGGGCGGCATCATGAACCTGGTCGTGCTGACCGCGGCCATGTCCTCGCTCAACTCGGGCCTGTACTCCACCGGCCGCATCCTGCGCTCGATGGCGATGGCCGGCTCCGCCCCGAAGTTCACCGGTGTGATGAGCCGCAGCCAGGTCCCGTACGGCGGCATTCTGCTCACCAGCGGTATCTGTGTCCTGGGCGTCGGCCTGAACTTCGTGGTCCCGGCCGAGGCGTTCGAGATCGTGCTCAACTTCGCCGCCATCGGCATCATCGCCACCTGGGGCATGATCATGATCTGCCACCTGATCTTCTGGCAGAAGACCGAGAAGGGCGAGCTGACCCGGCCGAGCTACCGACTGCCCGGCTCCCCCTGGACCGAGCTGGTGACGCTGTTCTTCCTGGCGTCGGTGCTGGTCCTGATGTACGCGGACGGCGGCGTCGGTCGCACGACCGTGCTCTGCCTCCCCCTGATCGTGTTGGCGCTGGTGGCGGGCTGGTTCGGCGTGCGACGCCGGGTCGCCGGTCAGTCGGCCGGAGTGAAGAAGTGATTCGAGCAGTGACGTACGACCCCACGACCACCGGCGCCGCGGAGATCCCGGCCGCTCCGGTGGCCGCGGCCCCCGCGATCCGGGAACCGCTCCACGCCCCCGTCGCCCACCTCGTACGCGGAGGTGTCACCGAGGGCATCCACTACGGCTCCGTCGTGGTGCTCGGCGCCGACGGGGAGGTGGAACTCCAACTCGGCGACATCGAGGCGGCGTTCTACCCCCGGTCGGCGCTCAAGCCGGTCCAGGCCGTGGCGATGCTGCGCGCCGGACTGCCCCTGGACGGCGCACTGCTGTCGCTGGCCGCCGCCAGCCACTCCGGCGAGGAACGCCATCTCGCCGGAACCAGGGAGATCCTGGGCCTGGCCGGCGTCACCGAGGACGACCTGCGCAACGTCACCGACATGCCGTACGACCAGGCCGTCCGGGACGAGTGGATACGCCAGGGGCGGCAGCCCTCGCGCCTCGCGCAGAACTGCTCGGGCAAGCACGCGGCGATGCTCTACACCTGCGAGCTCAACGGCTGGTCCCCGGAGAACTACCTCGACCCGGCCCACCCGTTGCAGCAGGCCATCGCCGAGATCGTCGAGGACCTCACCGGGCAGGCCATCGCCCGGGTGACCGTCGACGGCTGCGGCGCCCCTCTCTTCTCCGTCTCCCTGCACGGCCTGGCCCGTGCCCTCGCCCGGATCACCACCGCCGCCGAGGGCACCCCCGAGCGCACGGTCGCCGACGCCATGCGCGACCACGCCGAGATGGCGTCCGGTGCCGGGCGCGATGTGGCCGAGCTGATGCGGGCCGTGCCCGGGCTGCTCACCAAGGACGGCTTCGAAGGCGTCCAGGTCGCCGCGCTTCCCGATGGCCGGGCCGTCGCCGTGAAGATCGCCGACGGCGCCAACCGGGCCCGTGTCCCCGTCACCGCGGCGGCCCTCGCACGCGTCGGCGTCGACCCGGGCGCCCTCACCGCGTTCGCGGGCGCCCCGCTGCTCGGCGGTGGCGAAGTGGTCGGGCACGTCCGCCCGGTCAGGGCGCTCGACCCGCTCAACCCCTCCTCGTACGTCTGATCCACCTCAAAGAAGAGGACCCGTACCGCCATGACCGCCGCAGTGACCCGCAGCGAACACGATCTGCTCGGAGACCGTGACGTTCCCGCCGACGCGTACTGGGGCGTCCACACCTTGCGTGCCACGGAGAACTTCCCCATCACGGGAACGCCGATCTCCGCCTACCCCCATCTGATCGACGCCCTGGCGGCCGTGAAGGAGGCCGCCGCCCGCGCCAACGAGGAACTCGGCCTGCTGGAGCCCCGCAAGGCAGCCGTGATCATCGAGGCGTGCCG
>NZ_JBSFVC010000068.1:0-1944 GCF_053592095.1 Streptomyces sp. NPDC002787
CCGGTGATCCCCATCGTGTCGAACGTGACGGGTGAGGTGGCGGGGGAGGAGCTGTCGACGCCGGAGTACTGGGTCCGTCACGTGCGGGCCACTGTGCGTTTCGCGGACGGGGTGCGTGCGCTGAGGGGTCAGGACATCGGCACCGTCCTGGAGGTCGGACCCGACGGCTCGCTGGTCTCCCTGGTCCAGGGCACCGTCCCCGACCTCCTCGCGCTCGCCGCACTCCGCAAGGGCCGGGACGAGACGCGCTCCCTGGTCACCGCGTTGGGCAGGCTGCACGTGCGGTCGGTGGCCGTGGACTGGCCGGCCTTCCTGGCCGGGACCGGGGCGCGCCGGGTGGACCTGCCGACGTACGCCTTCCAGCGCGGCGCGTACTGGCTGGAGACGGCCCGGCAAGGAGCGGACCGCGACGCCCCTGAGGCGCTTGACTCGGCCGAGGGCGCGCACGCGGCGGCCGGGGATCTCTACACGACGACCTGGCAGTCCATGGACAGCGTCGCCGCGCCCGAGGCACGCTGGGCGGTGCTCGGGCAGCCGGACGGGCGGGCCGGAACACTGGCCAAGGCCCTCGCACTGCGACCCGGGAACGCGGCCGACGTCCACGCCCACCTGGATTCGGTGGGCGAGGCCGCCGAGTTCGTCGTGCTGGCCCTCGACACCGCGCCGGGCAGCACCGGCCGGGAAGGGGGCGGCCCCGAGGCCGTACGCCACACCACGCACGACACGCTCGCCCGTGTCCAGGACGTGCTCGCCCAGGAGCGGTCGGCGGACTCCCGTGTGGTGATCGTGACGGGCGGTGCGACCACCGGCGACCCGGCCGGGGCAGCCGCGTGGGGGCTGCTGCTGTCGCTGCAGGCCGAGCGCCCCGACCGGTTCGTCCTGGTCGACCTGGAGGACGACGGCACCGACGCGCCCGCCCTGGCGTCCGCCGTGGTGACGGCGCTGACGCACGCAGAGGCTCAAGTCTCCGTACGCCGCGGGGAGTTGTATGTGCCTCGGCTTGTCGCGGCCCAGGACCCGACCACCGCCCCGCCCACTCGGGAGCACGGTACGGTCCTCGTCACCGGTGGCACCGGTGAGCTGGGCGGGCTCGTCGCCCGGCGGCTGGCCGCCGGGCATGGCGTACGCGACCTGCTGCTGGTCAGCCGGCGCGGCGCCGCGGCCCCCGGCGCGGACGCGCTCGCGGCCGACCTGGAACGGGCCGGTGCCCGGGTCACGTTCGCCGCCTGCGATGTGTCGGACCGGGCGGCGCTCGCCGCCGTGCTGGCCGCGATCCCGGCCGACCGGCCGCTGACGGGTGTGGTGCACACCGCAGGCGTCGTCGACGACGGTGTGATCACCGCGCTCACCCCCGAGCGGGTGGACACCGTCCTCGCACCCAAGGCCGACGCCGCACACCATCTGCACGAGCTGGCCCGCGAGGCGGACCTGTCGCACTTCGTGCTCTTCTCCTCCGCCGTCGGCACCCTCGGCGGCGCCGGACAGGCCAACTACGCCGCCGCCAACGCCTACTTGGACGCCCTCGCCCGCAGCCGCCGAGCAAAGGGGCTGCCCGCGACCTCGCTGGCCTGGGGCCTGTGGGGGACCGGCGGCGGCATGGGCGGCCGGCTCGCCGAGATCGATCTGCGGCGCCTGGCCCGGGCGGGCGTGCTGCCCCTCGACGCCGAGCGGGGGCTCGCCCTGTTCGACCGGGCCTGGGCGGGTGACGAGGCCGTCCTTGTGCCGATGCGGACCGATCCCGCCGTCCTACGGAACCGGGCCGCCGCCGGCACCCTGCCCCCCGCGCTGCGCACCCTCGTCCCGCAGACGCACACGCACACGCACACGCAGACGCACACATATGCGTCGGCCCAGGGGCGGATCGGGACAAAGGCCCCATCTGGCCGCACACCATCCTGACCTGTGCCGCCGCCCGCGCACTGGGCCGACCGGTCAAGCTCGTGC
>NZ_JBSFVC010000068.1:1954-20097 GCF_053592095.1 Streptomyces sp. NPDC002787
TTACTCTACGCCGGGGCGGGCGGGCGGCCCGCCCCCCCCCCGGCGGGGCCCGGCGCGGCCGCGCCCCCGGGGGGGGGGGGCGCCGCCCCCCCCCCCCCCCCCCGCGGGCCCGGACGCTGCTGGACCTGGTCCGGGCGCGGGCGGCCGCGGTCCTCGACTACCCGTCGCCCGACAGCCTCGACCCACGCCGGTCCTTCCGCGAGGCCGGGTTCGACTCGCTGACGGCGGTGGAACTCCGCAACAGCCTCGCCGCCGCCACGGGGCTGCCGTTGCCCGCCGCCCTCGTCTTCGACCACCCCAGCCCCGCGGCCCTGGCCGAACAGCTGGAGCGGCGCCTCCTCGACCACGCGGGGCCCGCGATCCGCGAACGGCGGCCCGCGCTGCCCGCCCTCCTCGACCAACTGGAGGCGGCGCTCGCGGAACTGGCCGCCGACGACCCCGAACGGCCCCGTACCGCAGCCCGGTTGCGGACCCTGGCCGCCGTGGGCGACGCCGCCCGCACCCCGGACGAGGAGGCCGGCGCCGACGTGGACACACGGCTCGCGGCGGCCTCGGACGACGAGTTGCTGGACTTCATCCGCACGGAACTCGGCAAGGAGTGAACGGTTCACATGGCTGATGACAAGGAACTCCGCGACTATCTCAAGCAGGTCGCCGCGGAACTGCACCGGACGCGCCAGCGCCTGGGCGAACTGGAGTCGGCGGCCCGCGAACCGATCGCCGTCGTGGGCATGGCCTGCCGCTACCCGGGCGGAGTGCAGTCACCGGACGACCTGTGGCGGCTCGTCGCCGAGGGCCGCGACGCCATCGGTCCCTTCCCCGCCGACCGCGGCTGGGACCTGGCCGGGCTCTACGACCCCGACCCGTCGAAGGAGGGCACCTGCTACGTCCGCGAGGGCGGATTCCTCGACGACGTCGCCTCCTTCGACGCCACGTTCTTCGGGATCTCACCGCGCGAGGCGCACTCCATGGACCCGCAGCAGCGGCTGCTCCTGGAGAGTTCCTGGGAGGCGCTGGAGCGCGCCGGTATCGACACACGCACGCTGAAGGGCAGCCGCACCGGAGTGTTCGCGGGCGTCTCCCAACAGGACTACGCCGCCCTGCTGACCGCCACCGAGGGACGCGTCGACGGACACGGCTCCACCGGTGTCTCCAACAGCGTGCTCTCCGGACGCATCTCGTACGTCCTCGGTCTGGAGGGCCCGGCGCTCACCGTGGACACGGCCTGCTCGTCCTCCCTCGTCGCCCTGCATCTGGCGGTACGGGCGCTGCGGGCCGGCGAATGCGATCTGGCGCTGGCCGGCGGGGTCACCGTGATGGCCACGCCCGATGTGCACGTGATGCTCTCCCGGCAGGGCTCGCTCGCCCCCGACGGGCGCTGCAAGGCGTTCGGCGCCGTGGCCGACGGTGCCGGCTGGAGCGAGGGCGCCGGTGTCCTCGTCGTGGAGCGGCTGTCGGACGCGCGGCGCAACGGCCACCCGGTGCTGGCCGTCGTACGGGGTACGGCGGTGAACCAGGACGGCGCCTCCAACGGACTGAGCGCCCCCAACGGGCCCTCCCAGCAGCGGGTCATCCGCGACGCCCTCGCCGACGCCGGGCTCACCGCCGCCGACATCGACGCCGTCGAGGCGCACGGCACCGGCACCCGGCTCGGCGACCCCATCGAGGCCGACGCGCTGCTCGCCACCTACGGCGCCGCCCGCCCCGAGGGGCGCCCGCTGTGGCTGGGCTCCCTGAAGTCCAACATCGGGCACACGCAGGCCGCCGCTGGTGTCGGAGGCGTCATCAAGATGGTCCTCGCCCTACGCGAACGCGTCCTGCCGAAAACGCTGCACGCCGACGAGCCCACGCCGTTCGTCGACTGGTCCACCGGCACCGTACGCCTCCTCACCGAGCCCCGCGCCTGGCCGACCGGCACCGCCCCCGGTCGCGCCGCCGTCTCCTCCTTCGGCGTCAGCGGCACCAACGCCCACGTCATCCTCGAACAGGCGCCCGCCGCCGACCGGCCTGCGACGCATGCCGGTGCGGCCGGGGTGCCCCGGAAGGACCTGACCGTATCCGCCGAGGCCACCCCGACTCCCAGCGCCCCTCTGCCCGCCGTCCTCTCCGCCCACGGCACCGCCGCGCTGCGCGCCCAGGCGCGCCGTCTCGCCGACCACCTCACCGGCAGCGACCACTCCACACGCACGGACAGCGACCACCCCGAACGCACCGACAGCGACCACCCCGAACGCACCAACACGGACCGCCCCGAGCCCGCCGTCGCGGACGTCGCGTACTCCCTCGCGACCACCCGCACCCCCCTCGACCACCGGGCCGCCGTCCTCGCCGCCGACCGTGACACCCTGCTCGCCGGCCTGACCGCGCTCGCCGAGGGCCGCCCGCACGACACCCTCGCCGAGGGCACCGCCGTCACCGGCCGGACCGCGTTCGTGCTGCCAGGCCAGGGCTCCCAGTGGCTCGGCATGGCCCGCGAACTCCTCGACACCGAGCCGGTGTTCGCCGAGAGCGCCCGCGAGTGCGCCGCTGCCCTGCGGGAACTCGTCGACTGGAACGTCCTCGACGTGCTGCGCGGCGAACCCGGCGACATCGACCCGGACCGTATCGACGTCATCCAGCCCGTCCTGTTCACCACGATGGTGTCGCTGGCGCGGACCTGGCGGGCCTACGGCGTCGAACCCGACGCCGTGACCGGGCACTCCCAGGGCGAGATCGCCGCCGCGCACATCGCCGGCGGCCTCACGCTCCGGGACGCCGTCCGTGTCGTCGTGCTGCGCAGCCGCGCCCTGCGCACCCTGACCGTGCGCGGCGGCATGGCCTCCGTACTGCTCCCCGAGGACCAGGTGCGGGCCCGGCTCGCGCCCTGGGCCGACCGGCTGTGGATCGCCGCCGTCAACGGCCCCGCCTCGGTCGCGCTGACCGGCGACCCCGACGCCTGCGACGCGTTCGTGGCCGCCTGCGCGGCCGACGGCGTCCAGGCCCGCCGTATCCCCGGCGCCGGCAGCCCCGGCCACTCCCCGCACGTCGAGGCACTGCGGGAGCGGCTGATGGCGGACCTGGCCGTCCTCGAACCGCGCAGCGGGGAGGTGCCGTTCTACTCGACCGTCACCGGCGGCCTCTTCGACACCGCCGGGCTCGACGCCGCCTACTGGTGCCGCAACATGCGCGAGCCCGTCCGCTTCGAACCGGCCGTCCGAGCGCTCCTCGCCGACGGACACCGCCTCTTCGTGGAGCCCAGCCCGCACCCCGTCCTCGTCAGCTCCCTCCAGCAGTGCGCCGAGGCCGGCGACCACGACGTCACCGTCACCGGCACGCTGCGGCGCGGCGAGGGCGGCACCGGCCGGCTGCGTACCGCCCTCGCCCAGGCCTGGACCGGCGGCGCGCCCGTCGACTGGCCGCGCGTCTTCGCCGCCACCGGCGCCCACCGCGTCGACCTGCCCACCTACGCCTTCCAGCGCGGCCGGCACTGGCCCGACGGCCCGCGTCGCGGCGCCGACGTCACCTCGGCCGGCCTCGGCCCGATCGGCCACCCCCTGCTGGGCGCACTCGTGCGGCTCGCCGACGACGACGGAGCCGTCCTCACCGGCCGGATCTCCCCGCACGACCACCCCTGGCTCGCCGGGTACCGCATCGGCGACCGCGCGGTCCTGCCCGGTACCGCCTTCGTCGAACTCGCCGTCCTCGCCGGTGACCAGGTCGGCCACGGCCGCATCGAGGAACTCACCCTGCACACCCCGCTGTCGCTGCCCTCGGACGGCGCCGTCGGCCTCCAGATCAGGATCGGCGCCGAGCGGGGAGGCCGCCGTACCCTTGCCGTCCACGCCTCCACCGCCGCACCGGGCACGGACGGACCCTGGACCCTGCACGCCTCCGGCACCCTCGTCCCTGAAACCGGCACCTCTGCCCAGGACCTGACCGCGTGGCCACCGGCCCAGGCCATCTCCGTACCGGTCGAGGGCCTCTATGAGCGGCTCGCCGCCGACGGCTTCTCCTACGGGCCCGGACGCCGCCTGCTCAGCGCGCTGTGGCGCACCGACGGCGCGGTGTACGCCGAGGTGGCGCTGCCCGCCGGACAACGCGCCGAGGCCACCCGCTTCGGCCTCCACCCCGCCCTCTCCGAGGCCGCCCTGCACGCCCTGTACGCCCTCGGCGACGGCCAGGACGTCGCCGTCGCCGTACCCTTCTCCTGGTCCGGCGTCGAACTCCACGCCACCGGCGCCGCCCGGCTGCGCATCCGCCTGACCCGCACCGCCGAGCACACCGTCGCGCTGCTGCTTGCCGACAGCACCGGCGCCCCCGTGGCCGCCGCCGACTCCCTGCTGCTGCGCCCCGCCGACCCGGCCGGACTCCTCACCACGCCCCCGGCCGAACGCCTCGACCGCGTGGAGCCCGAGCCCGTGGCTCGACCGGCCCGCGCACGCCGTACGGCCGCCGCCGACACCGTGGGCGACGGCGATCCCGGCTCGCTGCGCGGCCGCCTCACCCCGCTCACCGAGACCGAACGCACCCGCCTCCTGCTGCGGCTCGTCCGCGACACCGCCGCCGCGGCCCTCGGGCACGCGGACGCGGACACCGTGGAGGCGGGCCGGCCGTTCAAGGAGCTCGGCTTCGACTCGCTCACCGCCGTCGACTTCCGCAACCGGCTGTCCGCCGCGACCGGACTGCGCCTGCCCGTCTCCGTCGTCTTCGACCACCCCTCGCCCCGCCGCATGGTGCGGGCCCTGTACGAGGAACTGTTCGACGAAGCGCCGGCCGCCCCGGCCGCCCCGGCCGCCCCGGCGGCCGTGGGGGCCGTGGGGGCCGTCCCGGCCCGGCGACGTGCGGTCGACGACGAACCCCTCGCCATCGTGGGCATGGCCTGCCGCTTCCCCGGCGGTGTCACCAGCCCGGAGGAGCTGTGGCAACTGCTCGACGAGGGCCGCGACGGCATCACCGGCTTCCCCCGCGACCGGGGCCGGCGCGCCCAGGACTCGGCGCGCGGCGGTTTCCTCGACGACGTCGCGGGCTTCGACCCCGGATTCTTCGGGATCACCCCCCGCGAGGCGCTCACCATGGATCCGCAGCAGCGACTGCTCCTGGAGACCTCCTGGGAGGCGATCGAACGCGCGGGCATCGACCCGACGACCCTGCGCGGCACCCGCACCGGCGTGTACGTGGGCGCCGCCGGGCTCGGCTACTCGCTGCTCTTCCCGCCCGGCTCGGAGCAACTGGCCGGGTACACCGTGACCGGTACCGCCACCAGTGTGATCTCCGGCCGCGTCTCCTACGTCCTCGGTCTGGAGGGCCCGGCGGTCACCGTCGACACCGCCTGCTCCTCCTCCCTCGTGGCCCTGCACAGCGCTGTTCAGGCGCTGCGCGCGGGCCAGTGCGACCTGGCGCTGGCCGGCGGTGTCTGTGTCATGCCCGACGCGTCCCTGTTCGCCGACTTCGAACGCCAGGGCGGTCTGGCGGCGGACGGCCGGTGCAAGGCGTTCGCGGCGGCGGCCGACGGAACCGGCTGGTCGGAGGGCGTGGGCCTGCTCCTCGTGGAACGGCTCTCCGACGCCCGCCGCCACGGGCATCCCGTCCTGGCCGTCGTGCGCGGCTCGGCGGTCAACCAGGACGGCGCGTCCAACGGCCTGACCGCCCCCAACGGACTCGCCCAGCAACGGGTGATCCGCGACGCGCTCGCCGACGCCGACTGCCGGCCGTCCGACGTGGACGCCGTCGAGGCGCACGGCACCGGCACCCGGCTCGGCGACCCCATCGAGGCGCACGCCCTGCTCGCCACGTACGGGCAGGACCGTGAACGGCCCCTGTATCTCGGCTCGTTGAAGTCCAACATCGGGCACACCATGTCGGCGGCGGGCGTCGGCGGCGTCATCAAGACGGTGCTGTCGATGCGGCACGGGGTGCTGCCGCGCACCCTGCACGTCGACGAGCCGTCGCCGCAGATCGAATGGTCGACCGGATCGGTGGAACTGCTCACGGAGCCGCAGCCGTGGCCGGAGACCGGACGCCCGCGCCGCGCGGCCGTGTCGTCGTTCGGGATCAGCGGGACGAACGCCCACGTCGTCCTCGAACAGGCGCCCACGGAGGACACGGCTGCGAGCATCGCGGAGGTCACTCCTGGCGGCATCCCCAGGGACGCCACTGAGCACAGCGCGAAGGACGCCGCCGACGGCCCGCCCGTGACCCCGGCCGCCGCCCCACGCCCCTGGCCCCTGCTGGTCCACGCGCACGACGAGAACGCCCTGCGCGACCAGGCCGCCCGGCTGCTCGACCGTCTGCGGGCCGAACCGGACCTGGACGTCGCGGACCTCGCGCACTCCCTGGCCACCACCCGCGCCGCCCTCGGCCACCGGGCCGCCGCCGTCGTGCGCGACCGCGCCGGGGCGACCGCCGCCCTCACGGCCCTCGCCGCCGGTGAACTGCCGCCCGGCCTGCTGCGCGACACCGCCCGCGAGGGCGCGCTCGCGGTGCTGTTCACGGGCCAGGGCGCCCAACGCTTCGGCATGGGCCGCGACCTGTACGCCACCCACCCGGTCTTCACCGAGACCTTCGACGCCGTGTGCGCCCACCTCGACCCCCACCTGCCGCGCCCCCTCGCCGAGATCATGTTCGGCAGCGGCAGCGGCAGCGGCAGCGGCAGCGGCACCGGCACGGGAGCGGGCACGGGCACGGGAACCACCATCGGCATCGGCACGCAGGACCCCGACCCGGAGGCCGTGCACCGCACCGAGTACACGCAGCCCGCGCTGTTCGCCTTCGGGACCGCTCTGTACCGGCTGCTGGACAGCTGGGGCGTGCGCGCCGACTTCCTGCTCGGCCACTCCGTCGGGGAGATCACCGCCGCGCACCTCGCCGGCGTACTGACCCTGCCCGACGCCTGCCGGCTCATCGCCGCCCGCGGCCGTCTCATGCAGCAACTCCCGCCCGGCGGGGCCATGCTGGCCGTCGCCGTCGACGAGAAGCGGGCCGCCGAGGCGCTGGAGGACCACCCGGACGCCGTGCTCGCCGCCGTCAACGCACCCGGCGCCGTCGTGCTCTCCGGCCCTGCCGAAACCCTCACCGCACTGCGCGACCACTTCACCGAACAGGACGTACGAGCACGCTTCCTGACGGTCAGTCATGCCTTCCACTCGCCCCTGATGGAGCCGATGCTCGACGACTTCGCCCAGGTCGTCGCCGAACTCGACCTCCGCCCGCCGAGCATCCCCGTCGTCTCCGACCTCACCGGGGAGCTCCTCACACCCGAGCAGGCCTGCTCACCCGACTACTGGGTGCGGCACGTCCGGGAGACGGTCCGGTTCGCCGACGGGGTGCGCACCCTGGCCGCCGAGGGCGTCACCGTCCTGCTGGAGGCCGGGCCCGACGGGGTGCTGACCGGCTCGGCGCACAGCTGCCTGGACGACGACGCCGAACCCCCGGTGTGCGTCGCCACGCAGCGCAGGGACGCCCCGGAGGACGAGGCCCTGGCCGCCGCCGTCGCCCGCACCCACCTCGCGGGCATCCCGGTCGACTGGTCCGCCGTCTTCGCCGGCTCCGGCGCCCGCCGCGTCGACCTGCCCACCTACCCCTTCCAGCGCGCCCGCTACTGGCCCGAGCCCCGCCCGGCCGGAGCCGGCGGCGACCTCACCGCGCTCGGCCTGCGCTCCACCGGGCACCCCCTGCTCGGCGCCCGTGTCACCTCCGCCGCCGACGGCACCACCCTGTTCACCGGCGAACTGTCCACGGCGGCCCAGCCGTGGCTCACCGACCACGCCGTGCTCGACACCGCCCTCTTCCCCGGCACCGGATTCGTCGAACTCGCCCTCTGGGCGGGCCGTCAGCTCGACTGCCACCACCTCGACGAACTCACTCTGGCCGCCCCCCTGTTGGTCCCGGCCGACGCGCCCGTCCAACTGCAGGTCACCGTCGGACCGCCCGACGACACCGGCCACCGCGCCCTGTCCGTCCACTCCCGCACGGACTCCGACCCCGGCTCGGGGTCCGACGACACGTGGACAGCGCACGCCGAAGGCACCCTGATCCCTCAGGCGCCCGACACACCCACCACCCCGCCCCTCACGGTCTGGCCCCCGCAGGACGCCGAACCCGTCGAACTGGGCACCTTCTACGAGGACTTGGTCGACCACGGCTTCACCTACGGCCCCGCCTTCCGTGGTCTGACCGCCGCCTGGCGGCGCGGCGAGGAGGTCTTCGCCGAGGTACGGCTGTCCGAGTCCGCCGGCGGTGGCTTCGCCGTCCACCCCGCCCTCCTCGACGCCGCCATGCACTCCCTGGCCTTCCGCCCCTCGGCGCCCGCGACCGGCGGCCCCCTGCTGCCGTTCGCCTGGCGGGGTGTGACCGACCACGCGCAGGCGGCGACCGCGCTGCGCGTGCATGTCCGCGACGAGGCCGAGGACCGGGTGTCCGTGGAGCTCACCGACCCCTCGGGCCGTCCCGTCGCCTCCGTCGCGGCCCTGCGCATGCGGGCCGCGTCCACCGACGGCCTGGAGACCACCCGCATCCGCCCCGAATGGCTGCTGCACACCGAGTGGACCCCCCTCGACGCCACCCCTGCCGGAACCGCCGTCCGGCTCCCCGCCCGTTTCGCGGTCCTCGGCGACACCACCGCGTACGCCCATGTCGAACCGCTGCTGCGAACCGCCGAAACCGTCGAGCACCACACCGACCTGGACGCCCTGCGCGCCGCGGGCGACCTGCCCGACGTGGTCGTCGTACCGCTCCCCGCCGCCGCGCCCACGGCCGCCGCCGCCCGCGACGCCGTGCAGTGCGCCCTCACCCTGCTCCAGCGGTGGACCGCCGACAACGCCCTCGGCGGAACGCAGTTGGTCCTGTGCACCTCCGGCGCCGTCCGCGGCTCGGCCGACGAGACCGTGACCGACCCGGCGGGCGCCGCCGTCTGGGGCCTGGCCCGCTCCGCCCAGCTGGAGAACCCCGGCAGCGTCCTCCTCGTCGACCACCTGCCCGAGGCCACCACGCCCCTACCGCAGGCCATCGCCCATTCCTCGGCCCTCGGCGAGCCCCAACTCGCCCTGCGTGACGGCGAGATACGCGTACCGCGCCTCGGCCGGCTCGCTCCCTCCGACGCGTCGCCCGCCGCACTCTGGCCGACCGCCGGCACGGTCCTGGTCACCGGAGCCACCGGCACCCTGGGCCGCCTTGTCGCACGCCACCTCGTCACCCGGCACGGTGTCCGGGACCTGCTGCTGGCCGCCCGCCGGGGTGCCGAAGCCCCCGGCATGGAGGACCTGCTGGCCGAACTCACCGGTCTCGGGGCCACCGTGCGCGCCGAAGCCTGTGACGTCACCGACCGGGCCGCGCTGACCGCGCTGCTCGACAGTGCTCCCGAGCTGAAGGCCGTGGTGCACACCGCCGGCACCGTGGACGACGCCACGCTCACCGCCCTCACACCCGCCCAGGTCGACGCGGTCCTGCCGATCAAGACCGAGGCCGTGGAGCATCTGCACGAGCTGACCGCCGACCGGGAGCTGGACGCCTTCGTCGTCTTCTCCTCGCTCGCCGGCACCATGGGCGGCGCCGGGCAGGCCAACTACGCGGCGGCCAACGCCTTCGCCGACGCCCTGTGTGCGCGCCGCGCCGCCGCCGGACTGCCCGCGCTGTCCCTGGCCTGGGGCCCCTGGCAGCGCGGCGAGGGCATGACCGCGGGCGTCGCCGACAGTGATCTGAAGCGCATCGCCCGCGTGGGACTGCGCCAGCTCGAACCCCGAGAGGGCATGGCCCTGTTCGACGCGGCGCTCACCACCGGCGAGAGCGTCGCCGTCCCCGTACGGCTGGACACCTCGGCCCTCGATCCCGGCTCGCCCACCACACCCGTCCTGCTGCGTTCGCTCGCCGCCGGAGCCCGCGCGGGCGGCAGCGGCCCGGCCGCCCCCGCCACAGGACTGCGCGAGCGGCTGCTGCCGCTGTCCGAGCCGGACCGCACCGCCGCCCTGGTGGAGCTGGTACGGGCCGAGGCCGCCACCGCCGCCGGACTGCCCTCCGCGGACACCGTGCCCTCGGCCAAGCCCTTCCAGAACCTGGGCTTCGACTCCCTCATGGCCGTGGACCTGCGCAACCGGCTCTCCGCCCTCACCGGCCTACGGCTCCCCGCCACCCTGATCTTCGACCACCCCACACCGAAGGACCTGGCCGAACTTCTCCACGAAGGACTCGACCTGGCCTCCGCTCAGGCCCCCGACCCCGCCCTGCTCGCCCTGGAGTCCCTGGAGGCGTCTCTGCGGACGCCCGCCGACGACCCCGCCCGCCGGGCCTCCCTGACCCTGCGCCTGCGCGTGCTCCTCACCAAGCTGGAGGAGACACCGGGCGGCACCACCGGACCCGCCGTCGCGGCCCCCGCCGAGGACGACACCGACAGCGACCTCAGCACCGCCAGCACGGAGGAACTCCTCAGCCTCATCGGGGACGAGTTCGGCATCCGGTGAGCCCCGGCCGCACCCCCTTCCCCGGCGCCCGCCGGGTTAGGGGGCGGCCACCCCGATTCTGGGGCTCCCAGGCCCGGCACGGCGCCGTAGCGTCACGATCACCGCCACACCCGTGCCCGACCGCCGCCAACCCGTGCCCGACGCCCCCGCACCCGTGCCCGACCGTGGCCGGACCCGCGCCCGACGCCCCCGCACCCGAGCACCCCGACATCCGCGTCCGAGCACCGCCACTCCCGCGCTCGCACACCCCAAGGAGTCCGATGCCCCTCGACATCGAAACCCCGCTGCCCTACCAACGCGATGCCGTCTGCCCGTTCGACCCGGGCCCACGACTGCGCGAGGTGCAGGAGAAGGACCCGGTCCACAAGTGGCGCCTCCCGAACGGCCAGGACATCTGGGTCGTCACCCGCTACGACGACGTACGGCAGATGTTCACCGACCCCCGCCTCAGCAGCGCCCTCACCCCGCTGACGCTCATGCTCCCCGGCATCGACGACGACCAGCTGGAGGTGTCCCCGGGCAGCTTCGTCAACATGGACCCGCCGGAACACACCCGGCTGCGCCGCACCGTCGCCTCCAGCTTCACCGCCCGCCGCATGCGCGAACTCACGCCACGCCTGGAGCGGATCGCCGAGAACTGCCTCGACGGCATGGAACACATGGGCCCGCCCGCGGACTTCATGGCCGCGTTCGCGTTCCCCTTCCCCCTCCTCGCCATCTGCGAACTGCTCGGCCTCAGCGAGGAGGAGCGCGCCGAGTACGTCGCGCTCACCGCGAAGGCGGCGGCCGGCCTGGCCGCCACCGCCGAGGAGGTCAAGGACCTCGTCGGCGCCGCCCACCGCTTCATGCTGGACATCGTCACCGCCCAGCGGGCCGAACCCAACGACGGCATGATCGGCATGCTGGTCAGCGAGCACGGCGACGAACTCGACGACGAGGAGATCGTCGGCATCAGCAACATGTTCCTGTCCGCCGGCTTCGACACCACCGCCAACACCCTCGGCCTCGGCCTCCTCGCCCTCTTCGACAACCCCGGCCAACTCGCCCTGATGCGCGACGACCCGGCCGTCCTCGACACCGCGGCCGAAGAACTGATGCGCTACCTCAGCGTCATCTCCGCCACCAGCGGCCGCACCGCCACCGAGGACCTGGAGATCGGCGGCGTCACCGTCAGGGCGGGCGAGTACGTCGTACCGGCCCTGGCCGTCGCCAACCGCGACCCGGCCCACTACGACGACCCCGACCGGCTCGACCTCACCCGCCCCCCGGGCCAGCAGCTCGGCTTCGGCCACGGCATCCACCGTTGCACCGGTGCCGCGATGACCCTGCTGGAGCTGAAGATCGCCTTCCCCGCCGTACTGCGCCGCTTCCCCGGCCTGCGCCTGGCGGTACCCCGCGAGGAACTGGCTTTCCGCGGCTACAACATGGTGCACGGCGCCCTCAGTATCCCCGTCGTCTGGTGAGCCCTTCCCCCTCCGCCCCCTAGAGCGGTCCCCGGCACCCCTAGGGGCACGGCCCGCCTCGTCCGGGGGCCACCCCGAACAGGGCCATCGCGTCCACCACCAGCGGCACAACGAGTGGGAGCCCGAGGCATGAACACATCTCTCGACGAGGTCATCGACGCGCTGCGCGCCTCCCTCCTGGAGAACGAGAGGCTGCGCCGGCACAACCAACGGCTCACCTCCGCCGCCACGGAGCCCCTCGCGATCGTCGGCATCGGCTGCCGCTTCCCCGGCGGGGTGAACCACCCCGAAGACCTGTGGCGGCTGGTCGCCGACGGCCGCGACGCCATGACCGGCCCGCCCACCGACCGCGGCTGGGAACACCACCCCACCTACGACCCCGGCCACCAAGGGGCCTTCCTCGCCGGGGCGGGCGACTTCGACGCCGCCTTCTTCCGCATCTCACCCCGCGAGGCCCTCGCGATGGACCCCCAGCAGCGGCTCCTGCTGGAGGTGTCGTGGGAGGCGATCGAACGCGCCGGCATCGACCCCCTGTCCCTTCGCTCCACCCGCACCGGCGTCTTCGTCGGCGGCGCCACCCAGGAGTACGGCGTCCTCCTCGGCGACTCCCCGGAGAACACCGACGGCTACGCCCTCACCGGTCTGCCCGCCAGCATCATGTCCGGCCGTATCGCCTACCTGCTCGGCCTCGAAGGCCCCGCCCTGACCGTCGACACCGCCTGCTCCTCCTCCCTCGTCGGCCTCCACCTCGCGGGCCAGTCCCTGCGCGGCGGCGAGTGCGACCTCGCCCTCGTCGGCGGCGTCCTCGTCATGACGGCCCCCACCATCTACGGCGAGTTCGACAGCCAGGGCGGCTCGGCGTCCGACGGCCGCTGCAAGGCCTTCGCGGACACGGCCGACGGCACCGGCTGGGGCGAGGGCGCGGGGGTGCTGGTCGTCGAACGGCTGTCGGACGCCCGCCGAAACGGCCACCCCGTGCTGGCGGTGGTGCGAGGCTCGGCCGTGAACCAGGACGGCGCGTCGAACGGTCTGACGGCGCCGAAGGGTCCGTCCCAGCAGCGGGTGATCCGGGACGCGTTGGCGAGTGCGGGCCTGTCGCCGGCGGACGTGGACGCGGTGGAGGCCCACGGCACCGGCACCCGGCTCGGTGACCCGATCGAGGCACAGGCGCTGCTGGCGACGTACGGGCAAGGGCGGCCCGAGGGGCGGCCGTTGTGGGTCGGCTCGGTGAAGTCGAACATCGGCCACACCCAGTTCGCCGCCGGAGTCGCGGGCGTCATCAAGACGGTGATGGCACTGCGGCACCGCGTGCTGCCACGCACCCTGCACGTCGACGAGCCGACACGGCAGGTCGACTGGTCGGCGGGCGCCGTGCGCGTGTTGACGGAGCAGCGGGAGTGGCCCGCGGAGGACCGTCCGCGCCGCGCGGGCGTGTCGTCCTTCGGGATCAGCGGCACCAACGCCCACGTCATCCTCGAAGAGGCCCCCGCCGACGAGATCCCCGGAGAGGCACCCGCCGACGAGTCGGCGACCCCCGACGACGCCGGCCGGGAGCCTGGGCCGCGACTGCCTGCCGTGCCCGTGCCGCTGAGCGCCCAGAGCGAGACGGCCCTGCGTGACCAGGCCGCCCGTCTCCTCGCCCACCTCGAGGACCGTCCCGATCTGCGACTGCCGGATCTCGCCCACTCCCTGGCCACCACCCGTGGCCTCCTGGAGCACCGCGCGGCCGTCACCGCCGCCGACCTGCCCGCCCTGACCGACGGACTTCGCGCGCTCGCCGAGGGCGAGGACGCGCCCGGCCTGGCGCGGGGCGCGGCCTCCGACGGCGGGCTCGCGGTGGTGTTCTCCGGCCAGGGGTCCCAACGGGTCGGCATGGGACGGGAGTTGTACGAGGCGTTCCCGGTGTTCGCCGCCGCCTTCGACGAGGTGTGCGTGGCCTTCGAGGGGCTGTTGCCGGGGTCGCTGCGGGAAGTCGTGTTCGACGGTCCCGCCGAGGTGCTGGAGTCCACCGGATGGGCCCAGCCCGCGTTGTTCGCGCTGGAAGTGGCGCAGTTCCGCCTGATCGAATCGTGGGGAGTGAAGCCGGATGTGGTGCTCGGGCATTCATTGGGTGAAGTGGTCGCGGCTCATGTGGCAGGGGTGTGGTCGCTTGCTGACACGTGCCGGGTGGTGGCCGCGCGCGGGCGGCTGATGCGGGCGCTGCCGTCGGGCGGTGTGATGTGGGCGGTTCAGGCGGAGGAGTCGGAGGTCGCTGAGGTCTCCGGTGTGTCGGTGGCGGCCGTGAACGGTCCCGCGTCGCTGGTGCTGTCCGGTGCCGAGGAAGCCGTACGTGAGGTGGCCGATCGGTTCGCGGCGGATGGGCGGCGGGTGAAGCGGTTGGCGGTCAGCCACGCGTTCCATTCCGCCTTGATGGAGCCGATGTTGGAGGAGTTCGCCGAGGTCCTGGCGGGGGTGGCATTCGCCGAGCCGGTGATCCCCATCGTGTCGAACGTGACGGGTGAGGTGGCGGGGGAGGAGCTGTCGACGCCGGAGTACTGGGTCCGTCACGTGCGCGCCACCGTGCGGTTCGCCGACGGGGTGCGCGCGGTGCGTGCGCAGGGCGTCGGCACGGTCCTGGAACTCGGCCCCGACGGCTCGCTGGTCTCCCTGGTGCAGGAGACCGTGCCGGAGCTGGCGGCGGTGGCGGCGCTGCGCCGGGACCGGGACGAGGCGGTGACGTCGCTGTCCGCGCTGGCCGAGGTGCAGGTGCGCGGGGCGGCCGTGGACTGGCGGGCGGTCTTCGCCGGGACCGGGGCACGCCGGGTGGACCTGCCGACGTACGCCTTCCAGCACCGCCGCTACTGGCCCGACACACGGGTGGGCGCCGGCCGGGGCCGGCTGGTGGACGACTGGCGTTACCGGATCACCTGGCGGCGCCGGGAACCGGCCGGCAGCCGGGCTCTGACGGGCCGTTGGCTCCTGGTGGGGCCGGCGGAGAGCGTCGACGGCGCACGAGTGGCGGGGGCCCTGCGGGCGGCCGGAGCCGAGGTGGAGGTCGCGCCGCGTGCCGTGGCCGGGGACTTCGCGGGGGTCGTGGCGCTCCCCGGCACGATCGAGGACGCCGTGGCGCTGGTGCGGGAGCTGCGAGCGGCCGGGACGAAGGCGCCGCTGTGGTGGCTGACCACGGACGCGGTCGCGGTCACGTCCGGGGACACCGTACGACCGGAGGCCGCGCAGCTGTGGGGCCTGGGCCAGGTCGTGGGCCTGGAGGAGCCCACATGGTGGGGCGGTCTCGTCGACCTGCCCACCGCATGGGGCGACGGTACGGGGGAGTTGCTCACGGCGGTCCTCGCGGACGCGTTCGACGGGGAGGAGCAGCTCGCCGTACGCGGGACGGAGGTCTTCGCCCGGCGTCTGGTACGAGCGCCGCTGTCCGGGCGCCGGCCGGAGCGGGAGTGGACACCGCGCGGCACGGTCCTGGTCACCGGCGGCACGGGCGGCGTCGGCGCGCACGTCGCCCGGTGGCTGGCCGAGGCGGGCGCCGAGCGACTGGTACTGACCAGCCGGCGCGGCGCCGCGGCACCGGGCGCCGAGGCGCTGGCCGGTGAACTGCGGGCCCTGGGCGCCGAAGTCACGCTGGCCGCCTGCGACACGGCCGACCGCGACGCCCTCGCGGCCGTCCTGGCGGGCATACCGCCGAAGACCCCGCTGACCGCCGTCGTCCACGCCGCGGGCATCGTGCGCTACACGAAGGTGCGCGACCTGACCCCGGAGGAGATCGACGAGGTCGTCACCGGCAAGGCGGCGGGCGCCCGCCATCTCGACGACCTCACCGCCCACCTCGACCTCGACGCGTTCGTCCTGTTCTCCTCGGGCGCCGCGTCCTGGGGCGGCGGCTCGCAGGGCGCCTACGCCGCCGCCAACGCCTACCTCGACGGGCTCGCCCAGGCCCGCCGCGCCCGAGGGCTGCCCGCCACCTCGCTGGCCTGGGGCACCTGGCGCTCCGAGGGCATGGCGGCCGACCTGGACGAGGAGTCCCTGGCCCGTATGGGGCTCGCCCTCATGGAGCCCGCGCTCGCGCTGTCCGTCATGAGGGAAGCGGTCGACCACGGCGAGACCTGCCTCACCGTCACCGACACGGAATGGTCCCGCTTCGCCCCCGTCTACGCGGGCGCCCGCCACCGCCCCCTGATCGAGGACATCCCGGAGGTCGCCCGCGCCCTGAAGAACGAGGCGGACACATCCGATGACACCGCCGGGCCGGCGGACGCCGCCGGAGCGGGCGACGCGCTACGGCGCCGGCTCGGGGGCCTCACCGAAGGTGAACGGCGCGCCACCCTGGTGGAGTTGGTGCGCTCGCGCGCCGCGACGGTGCTGGGGCACGCCGACGCGGCGGAGGTCGCCGCCCACCGCCCGTTCAAGGACCTCGGCTTCGACTCACTGACCGCCACCGAACTCCGCAACCGGCTGAACACGGCCACCGGACTGAGACTGCCCGCCACCCTCGTCTTCGACCACCCCACCCCCACCGCCCTCGCCGAGCACCTGCACCGGGAACTCCACGGCGGCTCCGACCCCGCCGCCGCCCGGACGGTCGTCGTACGGCGGGCGGAGCACGACGAACCGCTGGCGATCGTCGGCATGGCCTGCCGTCTCCCCGGCGGCGTCACCGGCCCCGAAGACCTGTGGCGGCTGCTCACCGAGGGCCGCGACGAGATCTCCGACGTGCCCGACGACCGGGGCTGGGACGCCTGGGGTGCCTCGGGCGGCCGGCGGGGCGGCTTCCTCTCGGACGTGGCCGGCTTCGACGCGGAGTTCTTCGGGATCTCGCCGCGTGAGGCGCTGGCGATGGATCCGCAGCAGAGGCTGCTCCTGGAGGCGTCCTGGGAGGCCGTCGAGCGGGCCGGCATCGACCCGTCGGCCCTGCGCGGTACCAGCACCGGCGTCTTCGTGGGCGGCACACCCACCGGCTACGGCAACCTCCTCGGCGACGCCCCCGACGCCGGCGGCTATCTGCTCACCGGCAACAGCGGCAGCGTCATGTCCGGCCGCATCGCCTACGCCCTCGGCCTGGAGGGCCCGGCCCTCACCGTCGACACGGCCTGCTCCTCCTCCCTGGTCTCCCTGCACCTGGCCGGCCAGGCCCTGCGCGGCGGCGAGTGCGAACTGGCGCTGGCCGGCGGCGTCGCCGTCATGCCCACGCCGGGCGCCTTCGACGAGTTCGCCCGGCAGGGCGGTCTGGCGGCGGACGGCCGCTGCAAGGCCTTCGCCGACGCGGCCGACGGCACCGGCTGGTCCGAAGGCGTCGCCTTCCTCGTCGTGGAACGCCTGTCGGACGCGTGGCGCCACGGTCACCCGGTGCTCGCGGTGATGCGCGGCTCGGCGGCCAACCAGGACGGCGCCTCGAACGGCCTGAGCGCACCGAACGGCCCCGCGCAGCAGCGGGTGATCCGCGCCGCGCTCGCCGACGCGGGGCTCTCACCGTCCGACGTGGACGTGGTGGAGGCACACGGGACCGGGACCCGGCTGGGCGATCCGATCGAGGCACAGGCGCTGCTGGCGACCTACGGCCAGGACCGCGAACGGCCTTTGTACCTGGGGTCGTTGAAGTCGAACATCGGGCACACACAGGCGGTGTCCGGTGTGGCCGGTGTGATCAAGACGGTCCTGGCGCTGAGGGAAGGCGTGCTGCCGAGGACCCTGCACGTGGACGAGCCGTCCAAGGAGGTCGACTGGTCGGCGGGCGCGGTGGAACTGCTGACGGAGGCCCGGGGGTGGCCGGAGACGGGACGTCCACGGCGGGCGGGGGTGTCGTCGTTCGGGATCAGCGGCACCAATGTGCACGTCGTCCTGGAACAGGCTCCGGACGCCGAGTCCGGGACGGACGCCGGGTCCGAGGGCGGGCAGCCCTTCGCCGGCACCGTCCCCTGGACGCTCTCAGGGCATACGGAGGACGCGCTCCGTGCCCAGGCCGCACGGCTCGCCGACCATCTGACGCGACACCAGAAGCAGTCCGCCGACGCCGTCGCCCACGCGCTGGCCCTGTCCCGCGCCGCGTTGGAGCATCGGGCGGTGGTGGTCGCCGGCGGACGCGAGGAGTTGCTGCGAGGCGTGACGGCCGTCGCGGAGGGCCGCCCGGACGCGGGCGTCGTACGGGGTCGTGCGGGCGCCGGCTCCGGCCCGGTGTTCGTGTTCCCCGGGCAGGGGTCGCAGTGGGTCGGGATGGCGGTCGAACTGCTGGAGTCCTCGCCGGTGTTCGCGGCGAGGATGG
>NZ_JBSFVC010000069.1:0-19540 GCF_053592095.1 Streptomyces sp. NPDC002787
AGACCCCAAGCCGTTCATCTGGACCAAGACAGCCGAAGAAATCCTCGACTCCCTCGCCCGCCTCTGCCGACGGATCTCTGGCGCAGGACACTAGCCCGACACCGTACGAACGCGGCAAGTGGACGACGGTGCCCGGCCAACCCGCAACATGTGGCCCGTGAAAACCAGTCCACCACCCCGGAATTGGCCTTGGCCAGTGGCCTGGCCCACGGCCTAGCGTCGTCCCATGCGTATTCGTATCGTCGACGCCTTCACCGACCGCCCCTTCTCCGGCAACCCGGCAGGAGTCCTCCTCCTCGACGCCTTCCCGGACGACACCTGGCTGCAGAACGTGGCCCGGGAGGTCAACCACGCCGAGACCGCGTTCGCCCACCCTCTTCCCGAGGACGGTGAGGCGGACTGGGCGCTGCGCTGGTTCACGCCGGTCGCCGAGGTGGCGATGTGCGGCCACGCCACACTGGCCACCGCGCACGTCCTGAGCAGTACGAAGGCCCACGAGGGCCCCGTGCGGTTCGCCACGCGCAGCGGTGTCCTCATCGCCACGCCCCGGCCGGACGGCTCCCTCACCCTCGACTTCCCGACCGCTCCCCTCACCCCGGTCCCCGTCCCGGACGGCCTCACCGCGGCCCTGGGCGCCACACCGCTCAGCGTCTTCGACACGGGCCCCCACGTGAACGACCTGCTCGTCGAACTCGCCGACGAGAAGACCGTCCTCGGTCTCGCCCCGGACCTGCCGTCCCTCGGGCGCTGCTCCGAGCGCGGCATCATCGCCACCGCCCGCGCGACGGATCCCGCCGCCGGCCACGACTACGTCTCGCGCTGCTTCTTCCCGAACATCGGCATCGACGAGGACCCGGTCACGGGAAGCGCCCACACGGCCCTCGCCCCCTTCTGGTCCGAGCGCCTCGGCAGCCCGGCTCTCACCGGCCTCCAGGCCTCCGCGCGCTCGGGCCTCGTCCGCACCGAACTCCGTGGCGACCGCACCCTTCTGTCGGGCCGGGCGGTCACGGTCATCGACGGCGAACTCCTCGCCTGAACCGCGGGCCGTCTCTCACGCCGTGGGCAGCCAGCCCACCTTCCCCGCCAGCAGCGCGTACCCCACGAACGCGCCGATGTCGAGCAGTGAGTGGGCCACCACGAGCGGGCCCACTCGCCCCCACCGCCGGTACAGATAGACGAACACCACACCCATCACCATGTTGCCGATGAAGCCGCCGATGCCCTGGTAGAGGTGGTACGAGCCACGCAGCACCGAACTCGCGGCCAGCGCGCTGCCCGGTGACCAGCCCAACTGCTGAAGCCGTCGCAGCAGATAGCCGACCACGATGACCTCTTCGAGGACGGCGTTCTGGATCGCGGAGAGGATCAGGACGGGGTACTTCCACCACACCTCGGGCAGCGCCTCCGGCACCACCGTGAGGTTGAAGCCGAGGCCGCGGGCCGCCAGGTAGAAGGCGATACCCGTGCTGCCGATCACCGCGGCGATCGCCGCGCCCCGGCCGAGGTCGGGCCACGGCTTCGTCCTGTCGAAGCCGAGGGTGCGCAGCCCGGCGCCCTCGCGCAGCAGGAAGTGCGCGACCAGCGCGACGGGCACCAGGGCGGTGGTGATCCCGAAGAGCTGCCATGCGAGGTCGAGCCAGGGACGCCCGGGCGCGGCCGAGGCGTTCATGGTGGCCGCCTGGTCCTTCAGCCCGCCCGGCTTGGTGACCGATCCGACGAAGCTGATCAGCGCGGACACCCCGCTCGCGCCGAGCGAGAGCCCGAGCACGAGCAGTGTCTCGTCCCTCAGAATCCGTCGGCCGGGCCGCTCCCCCGGCAACGCACCCTCCACCGACTCCGCCTGCCCCTGCACCCACGCCTCCAGTAGTCCGGCCCCGCCGAGGGTCCATCATGACCCGCGGCGGTCCGGAACTTTCCGGCAGCTGCCCCACAGGCGGCTCCTCAGCCCAGCGGCACCGGCTCCGGCAACCCGACCGGCCAGCTGTGCACCGGCTCCCCGGAGTGCATCAGCTCGCAGTACCGTCGCGTCGTGGCGGCCAGTGCCGCATCCCGGCCGAGCCCCTTGGCCAGCGCCCGATGGAACGTTTCCACCTGCCACGACGCCCCGTTGACCCGGCGCCGGCACCGCTCCTCGATCACCCCGAGGTAGAAGTCCCGGTCGACCGGCTCGACACCCCACGCGTCCAGCCCCGCCTCGGCGAGCGGCAGCAGCTCGTCCCGTACGAGGTTCACCGCGTCCACCGGTCCGACGCCGCCGTAGCGCCCGCGCGGCCACTGCAACCGCGCGTCAATGCCGTGTCGGCACGCCTCGTCGAAGTTGGCGGCGGCTGCCTCGAAGGGCATCCGCGTCCACACCGGCCGTGACTCCTCGGCGAGGGCGCGTACGACCCCGTAGTAGAAGGCCGCGTTGGCGATCACGTCCGTGATGGTCGGTCCGGCGGGCAGCACCCGGTTCTCGACGCGTAGGTGCGGGACCCCGTCGGCGATGCCGTAGACGGGCCGGTTCCAGCGGTAGATCGTCCCGTTGTGCAGGGTAAGTTCGGCGAGCGAGGGAACTCCGCCCGCGTCGAGGACTTCGATCGGATCCTCGTCGTCACAGATGGGGAGCAGGGCGGGGAAGAAACGCAGGTTCTCCTCGAACAGGTCGTACGCGGAGGTGACCCACCGCTCTCCGAACCAGGTGCGCGGCCGCACGCCCTGGGCCTGCAGCTCGGGCGGCCGGGTGTCCGTGGACTGCTGGAACAGCGGCGGCCGCGACTCGCGCCACAGCTCGTGCCCGAACAGGAACGGCGAGTTGGCCCCGATGGCGACCTGGGCCGCGGCGACCGCCTGCGCCGCGTTCCACACATCGGCGAACCGCCCAGGGGTGACCTGGAGGTGCAACTGCACGGAGGTGCAGGCGGCTTCGGGCGCGATCGACTTCGAGGTGCAGACGAGCCGCTCCACCCCGTCGATGTCCAGGGTGAAATCCTCGCCGCGGGCGGCGACGATCTGATCGTTGAGCAAGGTGTAACGGTCGCCCGCAGAGAGATTCGACGAGACCAGGTCATCACGGCCCAGTGTGGGCAGAATGCCGATCATCACGATTCCCGCGCCGACCTCGATCGCTTTCCGGTCGGCATACGCGAGTGAGGTGCGCAGCTCCTCGGAAAGCTGGTCGAAAACCCGACCACCCAGCCGATGTGGAGCTATGTTGACTTCCAGATTGAACATGGCGAGTTCTGTTTGGAAATCTCGGCTCGCAATCCGCTCAAGTACTTGCGCATTCATCATTCTCGGCAGACCGTCGCCGTCGACCAGGTTCAGCTCGATCTCCACACCCATGAGGTTCTTGGGGCGGTCGAACCGCTTCTCCTCCAGCAGCCGCGCCAGCCCCGCCAGGCACTGCCGGAGCTTGTCGCGGTACTGCTGGCGATCGGAGAGGCCAAACGGCCCTGCCACGACCTTCTCCCCCATCGAAGTGTCCCTCCTCGGATGGGCAGGCCGACGAACCGGCCGCTGCTGTCCCGGGTCCACGGATGATGATGCCCAGGCAGAGCCACCGATAACGTCCCATGCGCGACTTGCGCCCGCTAGGCTGAGCGCGGTCACCTCCGACTTTATTCACTCGGCGTGCTTCTGGCACATTCAGCGGGCAAGAATGAGCATGCGCTTTCTGCCTGTTGCGCTTTCGTGAAAAGCGCCGACGAGAACCGGCCGTCCGCTACGCGACGGTAATCCGAGGTCACCGGCGTACCCCCGTGGAGAAGCGGGGTGATTCACTTGTTTCGGCGACCGGATACCGCCTTGCTGTTCATATCCGGAGCGGCTAGATGAAACCTCATGTGAACACGTGTCGTATAAACTCCGCAAACGAGGCTGAGAGCCGGCACTCGCGGTCCTCGGTCCTGCCGTCAGGCCACGCGCGGCGGACCCACCCACGCACCGGACCCCGGGCACCCGTCTCTCCGATTCCCGAGAGCTGACAGCGCCGTCCGCCCCCGCCCTCGCGCCACCGTGCCTGTCGAATTGAGAGGCGACCCACCATGCCGCTGCATGTCCCCCCGGCTCCCGCGCCTGCCCTGCGCACCGTCCTCACGGCACTCGGTTCCCCCACCGCCGTCCACGAGGCGCGAACTCCTTCCCTGAAGAACGCCCAGGGTCCCGCCACACCCGAGCTTCCCCTGCCCGTGCACGTACTCGAGCGGATCACCCCCGAGGGCACGGGCACCGCCCGGCTCACCGGGTGGCGGTTCCTGATCCGCTGCGGCGACCGCGCCGTGGCCGCCGCCGAAACCCGGCTGACCCCTGACGGCTGGGCGTTCTCGCACTTCTTCGAGGGCCCGTACATCACCTCGACCGAGCGCGCCCTGCGCCAGGCCGAGACCATGCAGCAGCCCTACCAACCCCGATTGCTGTCGGTGCCCGAGCTGTACATGCTCACGCTCTGGCTGCACGCCGACCCCACCGCCGACGGCGCCACCGGGCATCCGGCGCCGACCGATCTCCTGGTGCCGCTGGCGCCCGCGCCGCCCGGCATCGCGGCCCACCGCCCGCACCGGGTCGCGGATCTCCTTCCGGTGCTGACCACCCGCCTGACGCCCGCCCCGCTCCTGGGATCGCCGGCCTGAGTCCCAAGCCACCTCGTCATTTGTCCCGCCCGTCGCCCCGCTGCCGATATCCCGGTGGCGGGGCACTTGTTTCCCCTGCGCGGAATTGCCGCTCTTTCGGGCACCAATACGCTCGTTCGAGCTATTCGCAAGCTCTTACGCCACGGGACTAGCCCTTTCCGACCACGGCGAACCACCCGAAGGGACAGTGCAGTTGGAATGAACCGTCCGCGCGAGTGATGCGTCATCAACCTGTGAGAAGCGGTGCTGCGAAATCCCTGCGGATCGACGCCCGTGGGGCAACACTGGGACCGGACCGATTTATCACAACGGGGGGCGGCCATGAGCGAGGCTTCACGCCGCGGGTCGGACAAAACAGCCATCTCAGACCACACGACACAGCGAAAGATCCCAACAACCATGTGCCAGCACCAGCCACTGTGCCCGACCGCCGAATCCGCCGACCGGGAGGGCGCCCGACTCGTGGCGCACCACCCGGAGCAGGGATGGAGCCTGCTCTGCAACGGCGTTCTGCTCTTCGAGGACACCGGTGAGCTCCTGCCGGACGGCCAGATCATCGCCCCGCACCGCCCGATGGGCACGGTGATGACAGCCGCCTGAGCCGCACCCACGTGCGCACAGGGCGAGCGCCCCCGCACAGGGCGTCCGCCCGGACGGAAAGAGGGGCCGGCCGGAGAAACACTCTCCGAACCGGCCCCGACGCTTGTCCGCGTGTGACTACTCTTCGTAAGCGTCCAGCGGCGGGCAGGAGCAGACCAGGTTCCGGTCACCGAAGGCCTGGTCGATACGGCGCACCGGCGGCCAGTACTTGTCGGCGGGCGCGACCCCGGCAGGGAAGACGGCCTCCTCACGCGTGTAGGCGTGCTCCCACTCCCCGCCGAGCGCGGCAGCGGTGTGCGGGGCGTTGCGCAGCGGGTTGTCGTCCGCCGGCCACTCACCCGAGCCGACCTTCTCGATCTCCGCCCGGATCGCGATCATCGCGTCGCAGAACCGGTCCAGCTCGGCGAGATCCTCCGACTCGGTCGGCTCGATCATCAGCGTCCCGGCCACCGGGAACGACATCGTCGGCGCATGGAAGCCGTAGTCGATCAGCCGCTTGGCGATGTCGTCGACGGTCACCCCGGTCGCCTTGGCCAGCGGCCGCAGGTCGATGATGCACTCGTGCGCGACGAGTCCGCCCGGGCCGGTGTACAGCACCGGGTAGTGCGGCTCCAGGCGCTTGGCGATGTAGTTGGCGCTGAGCACCGCCACCTGCGTGGCCCGCTTGAGCCCCTCACCGCCCATGAGCCGGACGTACGCCCACGAGATCGGCAGGATGCCCGCCGAGCCCCACGGCGCCGCCGAGATCGGCCCCACGCCCGTCTCGGGGCCGGCCGCGGGCTGCAGCGGGTGGTTCGGCAGATAGGGCGCCAGGTGCTCGCGCACCGCCACCGGCCCGACCCCGGGGCCGCCGCCACCGTGCGGGATGCAGAAGGTCTTGTGCAGGTTCAGGTGCGAGACGTCCCCGCCGAAGCGGCCCGGCTTGGCGAGCCCCACCAGCGCGTTGAGGTTGGCACCGTCCACGTACACCTGACCACCGGCGTCGTGCACCTGCGCGCAGATGTCGGCGACGTGCTCCTCGAACACACCGTGCGTCGACGGATACGTGATCATCAGCACGGACAGCTCGTCACGGTACTGCTCGATCTTCGCCCGCAGATCCTCGACGTCGATCTCACCGTCCTCGGCGGTCCGCACGACGACGACCTTCATGCCCGCCATGACGGCGCTCGCGGCATTGGTGCCGTGCGCGGAGGACGGGATGAGACACACGATCCGCTGCTCGTCACCGTTGGCCCGGTGATACCCGCGTACGGCCAGCAGCCCGGCCAGCTCTCCCTGCGAGCCAGCGTTCGGCTGCAGCGACACCTTGTCGTACCCGGTGGCCTCCGCCAGCCGCTCCTCCAGCTCACGGATGAGCGTGAGGTACCCCTGCGCCTGCCCGGCGGGCGCGAACGGGTGCAGCTGCCCGAACTCCGGCCAGGTCACCGGCTCCATCTCGGTGGTCGCGTTGAGCTTCATCGTGCACGAGCCCAGCGGGATCATGCCCCGGTCCAGCGCGTAGTCCCGGTCGGCGAGCCGGCGCAGATAGCGCAGCATCGCGGTCTCGGAGCGGTACTCGTGGAACACCGGGTGCGTGAGGTAGTCGTCAGACCGAAGCAGCGCCTCGGGCAGCGTGTCCTCGGCGGCGGCGTCGAGGGCCTCCACGTCCCCCTGCACCCCGAACGCTGTCCACACGGCGCCCAGCTGCGCCCGCGTCGTGGTCTCGTCGCAGGAGATCGACACGAGGTCGCCGTCCACGAGGTGCAGGTTCACGCCATGTTCGCGCGCCGCCGCCACGACCTCACCGGCCCGCCCCGGCACCCGCACGGTGAGCGTGTCGAAGTACGCGCCGTGCACGACCTCGATCCCCCCGGCCGCGAGACCGGCGGCGAGCACGGTGGCGTACCGATGCGTACGCCGGGCGATGGTCCGCAGCCCCTCCGGCCCGTGGTAGACGGCGTACATCCCGGCCATCACGGCGAGCAGCACCTGAGCCGTACAGATGTTGCTGGTCGCCTTCTCCCGGCGGATGTGCTGCTCCCGCGTCTGCAGGGCGAGCCGGTACGCCTTGTGTCCGTCCGCGTCCACGGAGACCCCCACGAGCCGCCCGGGCAGGCTGCGCGCGAACTTCTCCCGTACGGCCATATAGCCCGCGTGCGGCCCGCCGAAGCCCATCGGCACGCCGAACCGCTGCGTCGTCCCCACCGCGATGTCCGCACCCAGCTCACCGGGCGACACCAGCAGCGTGAGGGCGAGCAGATCCGCGGCGACGGTGACGAGCGCGCCGAGTTCGTGCGCCTGCCCGATGACCGGCTTCAGGTCGCGTACGACACCGGAGGCGCCCGGGTACTGCAGCAGCACGCCGTTGATCTCGCGCGAGGCGACGTCGGCCGGGATCCCCTCGCTCAGGTCGGCGACGACGACCTCGACGCCGGTCGGCTCGGCACGCGTCTCGATCACGGCGATCGTCTGCGGCAGCGCGTCCGTGTCGACGAGGAAGAGCCCCTTCTTGTTCTTCCCCATACGACGCGACAACGCCATGGCCTCGGCGGCGGCCGTGCCCTCGTCGAGCAGGGAGGCCCCGGAGGTGGGCAGACCGGTCAGGTCGGCCACGACGGTCTGGAAATTGAGCAGCGCTTCGAGCCGCCCCTGGGAGATCTCGGGCTGATACGGCGTGTAGGCGGTGTACCAGGCCGGGTTCTCCATGACATTCCGCAGAATGACGGGCGGGGTGAAGGTCCCGTAGTACCCGAGCCCGATCATCGACCCGAGCACCTGGTTGCGATCGGCGAGCGAACGCAGCTCGGCGAGCACCTCGGCCTCGGTACGGGCGTCCGGCAGATCCAGCGCCTCGGCGTTCTTGATCACATCCGGGACCGCGGCGGCGGTCAGCTCGTCGAGCGAGCCGTACCCGACGTGCGCGAGCATCTTGGCCCGGGCCTCGACGTCTGGTCCGATATGGCGCCGCTCGAAGGGGATTCCCTCTTCGAGCTCGGAGAGCGGAGTGCGATGGGCGGTCATTGCGGAGGCCTCCTGGTCTGACGCGACCTTCGAGGGGCACCACGGCACGGGTGCCCCGACGGCCTCCCCCTCTGTCATCTCAACCTGAGAGCTTCACCGGTCCGGTACGAACCGGTTTTCACCGTCGGTGAGAGCGGAAGCCGTGACACCCGCCCTGCTTTCCAGAGTGACCTCGTCCGTGCGGTACGTGAGCCTGAGAGATTCCGGGGAGGATTTGCTCCTTCGGCGCCTCCGGATGGTGTCCGGAGGACTCTCCCGCACGGGGTCAGCAGCCGTTGCCAGCGTATCAGCGCGGGCCCCGCACGGGTCTTCGAGTGGCCGCCTTCCCCAAAGTGCCTTTTCGTAGTGGTGAGGAATGATTTGCGACTCCTCTGCGACCACCTGGAGGGCCCGTGCAGACCGACATCGATCCGCGCCACCTGATCGGCCGCAAGGCGTTCGACCGCAAGGGCAGCAAGATCGGCACGGTCGACGAGGTCTATCTCGACGATGCCACCGGCATCCCCGAGTGGGCCGCGATACGCATGGGCCTCTTCGGCCGCGACGCCTTTGTCCCCCTGGAGCCCAGCGAACTGATCGAAGGCACCCTCCGCGTCCCCTTCGACCGAGCCCTCATCAAGGACGCCCCCGACTTCGGCGTAGGCCGCCACCTCTCCCCCGAACAAGAACTGCAGCTCTACCACCACTACGGCCTCGACATAGCCCCGCCCCCACCCGTGGACCACGACATCGGCAACGTCTCAGGCCACGAAGACCCCTGACAGAACGCCCCCACCGCAGACGCCGCCCCAGGCCCCCCGCGCCCGGCACATCTCCTGCCGTCGTACTCCTCGCCTAGAACGCCGCCCGCCACCGCCCTACACCCTGCGAACCTCTCGACGCCGCTGCTCACGCCCCTCGCACTGCCGGCCCCTTCGTCCACACCCTTTCTCCTGCCCGCCACCTCGATCCCGCCGCAACGGCACCCCACCACGACAGCGGCGAATAGCGGTCCCTGGCGGCCTCAGCCCCGCACCACCCCACCCTGCACCAGTGGCAACGGCTCCGCCGGCTCCAACCCCGGATCGTCCGTCCTGAAGGTCCGCACCCGCCCGGGCTCCCGGTCCTCCGGTCTCTCGAACCGCACCGTCACCCGCCCCAGCCCACTGCCCTGCACCCACCCATGCCCGTACTCGGCATGCCGTACATCCTGCCCGGCCCTCCACTGCCGCTCCCCGCCCGCACGCACCTCCACCACAGCCACCTCCGTGGCGGGGCCAGCCTCCTCCTCCCCAAGATCCGGCTCTCCCGCCGCCTGCGCGAACAGATCCTCCTGCGTGTAATCGGCAAGCCCGCTCACCCCCACCCCCAGCAGCCGCACCCCACCCGTCGTGTCCACGGCCTCCAGCAAGCGGCCCGCCGCCTCCCGCACCACCGCCGGGTCGTCCGTAGGTCCCCGCAACGTCTCGGACCTGGTCAACGTGGAAAAGTCGTACCGCCGCACCTTCAACACGATGGTCCGCCCGGACAACCCGGCCTCCCTCAGCCGCCGCACACACCGATCCGCCAGCCGCTGCACCTCCATCCGAACCTGCACCCGGTCGTGGATGTCCACGTCGTACGTGTCCTCCACCGACACCGACTTCGTGTCCCGCTCGGCCACCACCGCCCGGTCGTCGCGCGCCAGTGCCATCGCGTACAGCCCATGTCCATGGGCTTTGCCCAACAGCCGCACGACCTCGTCCTCGCCCGCCTCCACGATCTCCTCGACCGTGGTGATCCCGGCCCGCCGCAGATGGTCCCCGGTCGCCGGCCCCACCCCCGGCAGGATCCGCACGGACATCGGTCCCAGCAGCGCCCGCTCGGTCCCGGGCTCGATCAGGACCAGCCCATCCGGCTTGGCCTGCTCTGAGGCGATCTTCGCGAGCATCTTGGAGGCCGCGAGCCCCACGGACCCCGTCAGCCCGGTCACCGCCCGTATGTCCCCGCGCAACCGCGCCCCCGCCAGCCGCGCCGACCTCTCGTCCCAGGCCGTTCCCCCGGCCTCCAGGTCCACGAACGCCTCGTCGAGGCTCAAGGGCTCCACCAGCGGCGACAGATCACGCAACAACCCCATGACCTGCTCGCTGATCGCCCGGTAGAACGTGAAGCGCGGCGTGAGATACGCGGCGTTCGGCGCGAGCCGCCGCGCCTGCGCCATCGGCATCGCCGAGTGCACACCGAACACCCGCGCCTCGTACGAGGCGGTCGCCACCACCCCACGCGGCCCGAGCCCGCCCACGATGACGGCCTTCCCACGCAGACTCGGCTTGGACGCCTGCTCCGCCGAGGCGTAGAAGGCATCCATGTCGAGATGCAGGATCGTGGGCGCGGTTCTCACATCTCCGATGCTGCCCTACGCCACTGACAATGCCCTGTACGCCTCGGCCGAGGCGTAGGACGCCCCCTCAGACCGCCCGGTTGCGCCGCCGCGCCAGCTCATCCGTCGGATTGTGGCCCACGAGCGTCTCCCCCGTGTCGACCCTCTCCCCGTGCAACTGCGAGAGAGCGCTCTCTACGTCACGCCAGACGACCCCTACGGCGATCCCGAAAATCCCCTGGCCGCCCTGGAGCAGGGCGTGGACTTCGTCGGGCGAGGTGCACTCGTAGACCGTCGCCCCGTCGCTCATCAGAGTCATCCGCTCCAGATCGCTGAAGCCCCGCTCCCGCAGGTGCTGGACGGCGGTGCGGATGTTCTGCAGCGACACTCCCGTGTCGAGGAACCGTTTCACGATCTTCAGGACGACGACGTCCCGGAAGCTGTAGAGGCGCTGCGTCCCCGAGCCGTGGGCGGGCCGAACGCTCGGCTCCACAAGTCCGGTGCGGGCCCAGTAGTCGAGCTGTCGGTAGGTGATACCGGCGGCCGCGCACGCGGTGGGGCCGCGGTAGCCGACGTTCTCGTGCGGCTCGGACGCCACCTCCGCGCTGTCCTGTACGGCCGAGGGCCGCTGCGGGACGTGACCGGCCGCGCTGCCGTGAAGCGGGTACGGACCGTTCTCCCCCAGCCTGCGTCCGGGGACACCCCCAGCCGTACCGTCGCCGCTGCTTCTCACGCCGACCTCCGTCCTTGACCTGCCTTATCGACGGTAGGCAGCCACCAGTGGTGCGTCAACGACCGCCACACTCGCCACGCCGAGTGATAATCACCCTGAGAGTGGTTTCGCGTGCCCTCCCCCGGGGAAAGGCTAGCCGAATGCGCTACGGCGGAGTCGTCCGACACCGCACTGGCCCATGGCATGTGCGCTCGGCCACGGCGACGCAGACGTACGATCCCGCCCCGGCTTCACTGGCTGTTCGTTCCGAAGTCCTCGGGCGAGATCTGGTCGAGGAACTCGCGGAACTTCTCGACCTCGTCCTCCTGCTCGTCCGGAATCGCGATTCCCGCGTCGTCGAGCACCCCGTCACTACCGAAGATCGGCGTCCCCGTACGCAGCGCCAGCGCTATGGCGTCGGACGGCCGGGCACTCACCTCGACTCCGCTGGCGAACACCAGCTCCGCGTAGAAAACGCCCTCCCGCAGGTCGGTGATGCGCACTTCCGTGAGCTCCTGGCCGACGGCCTCCAGCACGTCCTTGAACAGGTCGTGGGTCAGCGGTCGCGCGGGGGCCATGCCCTGCTGGGCAAAAGCGATCGCCGTCGCCTCCCCCGGCCCGATCCAGATGGGGAGGTAACGGTCGCCTCCCACTTCGCGCAGGAGCACGATCGGTTGGTTGGAGGGCATTTCGACCCGGACACCTACGACATCGAGCTCGTTCACACAGCAACCCTAGGCCGTGCTCGGGATGTTTGGGTAGTCGGGCACAGATCGGCCGGCCGATCCGCCACAGGCGAACACCGCCCGTCAGCGGAGCCGCACACCCAGCGCGCTCTGCACGAGCGCGGCGTGCAGCTTCACCGTGAGGCCCGCCAGCTCCCTCGTACGGTCCTCCGCATGCGCCCTGGTCTGCGGATTACGGTGCCGGCGCAGAGGCGCCACGACCTGATCGACAAGCCCCGCCTCACGGTCGGCGGCGGCCCGCATCACCCTCAGATGCCGGGGCTCGATACCGAACCGCCCCAGTTCCACCACAAGCGTGGCGACGGTCAGGGCCTCGGCGTCGTACGACCCGTCCGGCAGGGGTGCCACGAGTCCGTACGACTCCCACTCGGCCAGCTGCTCCTCATCGATCCCGGCGCCGGCGACGAGCTCGCTACGCCCGATCCTGGCGGCCGTGGGCTCCTCCGCCTCTCCGAACAGCTCGCTCAGACGCTCACCGTCACCGATGTCACGCTGGCGTCCCACAGAGGGCAGTCGTACGTCCTCGCCACGCTCCAGGGCCTCCAGATACTCACGGATGACCTTGAGCGGCAGATAGTGGTCCCGCTGCATCCGGAGGACGTGCCCCAGGCGCTCGACGTCCTCGGCGCTGAACTTGCGATACCCCGAGGGGGTTCGCTGCGGCTCGATGAGCCCCTCCGACTCCAGGAAACGAATCTTGGAGATCGTGACTTCGGGAAACTCCTCACGCAGCGCGTTCAGCACCGTGCCGATGCTCATCAGGCCACTGTCCGCGGCGGCGGTGCCGTGGTCGGCACCACCGCTCGTTGTTCGAAGCATGGACCTTCCCTGGGGGTCCCCCCGGACGCCAGTCCGGAGGAGGGTCAGTAGCCCCGCTGGCTCGCGTAGAAGACCAGCCGGTACTTGCCGATCTGCACCTCGTCACCGTTGTGCAGCGCGACCTGGTCGATTCGCTCCCGGTTGACGTAGGTGCCGTTCAGGCTGCCGACGTCGGCGACCGTGAACGAGCCGTCCTGACCGCGGCGGAACTCCACATGGCGACGCGACACGGTCACGTCGTCCAGGAAGATGTCGCTCTGCGGGTGACGGCCGGCCGTGGTCAGATCGCCGTCCAGCAGGAAGCGGCTGCCCGCGTTCGGGCCGCGGCGCACGACGAGCAGGGCCGAACCGAGCGGCAGGGCGTCGACCGCGGCCTGGGCCTCGGGGGAGAGCGCCGGCAGCTGGGTCTGGCCGGTGACCTCGGAGTCGTAGGCCTCGAGGCCGGAGATGGAGATCGTGGAGGTCGTCTCCGACGGACGCTCGGCGGCCGCGCCGGCCCGCAGCGGAGCACCGCAGTTCGAGCAGAAGCGGCTGTTCTCCGCGTTGCGGTTACCGCACCTCGTACACACCAGGGCCGACATCGACGGATCCTCCTGCCGCGGCTGCCCCGCCGGGGCATTGGACGCATACGGGTCGGAGGCAAACCCTCCACCCGTACCTGAGGGTGACGGTTCCCCGAAACCTATGCGTCCCGACTGGGCAGGGTCAACAGACGGCGCGCCCTGACCTCCGGAAATGTCACCTCCCGGACCAGTGACCTGGTCCCGGAACAACGGGCGGTCTCCGCCCTGCCCCTCCGCTTCCGAAGGCTGCGCGCGATGGCGGGAGGTCGCGTTGTCGCTGCCCTCTCGCGCGCTCTTGCCGAACAACTTCGCAAACAACTTCACGGGCGATTCCCCTTGACCGAAACAGACCCGCCCGTGGGGCAGGACGAACCCTGACTGAACACACCGGCCGACCCGGACAACCTCACAACGTCCGTATCCACCAGACAGTTTCCACCACGCACCACCCATTCGGTACGCCGACCCCCCGCAACCTCATGCCCTGGCCGGACGGGCCCCATGCACCTGCGGTTCACTGGGAGGACGACCGAGCGTAGTCAGGCCGCTTCGCCGCCCGCAAGGCGTCCACAACGATCTTGTCCGCCCGCTGCACGGTCACGGTGGCCTGCTCCTTCTCCAGTGTCTGCACCACGCCTCCGGGGATGTTCAGTGCGGGCTCGAGGTCCTGCGGGTTGCCGATGACCTTGAAACGAAAGGGCTGGGTGATCTTGTTCCCGTCGACACTGATTCCCTCACCGGAATCGGTCAGATAGGTGTTGGCGACGACCCGTACGCCGTTCACCTGGATCGCCTCGGCGCCTGCCGCGCGCAGCTCCTGGATCGCGTCGAGCAACATGTCCGCCTCGACCGTCCCTTTCGCGTCGTCGATCGTCACTGTGATGCCGGGTCCCTGCGCCGCCACGGTGCCCGCCAGAATGCCGAGTTGCCTCTCCTTCTCGACCGTCTGCTTGCGGGCCTCCTCGGCCTGGTCCGAGCTGTTCTCCAGCTCGGTGCGCTGATCCTCGAGACCCTGCTTCTCCTCCTCCAGACGCTCAGTACGGTCATCCAGTTCATCGAGGATGCGTACGAGATCTTCCTGACGTGCTCCGCGCAGCGCGCTGTCGTCGTTGTTGGACGCCACCTGGATGGCCAGCCCGAAGCCGAGGCCGAACAGCAGGAGCGCCACGATGAGTTGGGCTCGGGTGAAGCGCGGCGGCCACAGCCCCTGAGCCAGCCGCTGCCGCCCGGTCAGCTTGTTCTTCTCCTCCTGAGGGGCCTCGGCGTGCTCCTCGGCGGCCGCGGAGGGCACCTCCTGAGGCAGTTCCCGGCGCAGCCGGGTCGTCGGTGTGTCGTCCTCTCCTCCACGAGGAGTCGGCTTCGGCCTCGGCGTCTCGTCCCGCTCGCTCATCGGCCTCACGCCCGGAACACGTGCCGGCGGATCGCCGCGGCGTTGGAGAAGATACGGATACCGAGGACGACCACGACGCCCGTGGAGAGCTGGGCGCCGACGCCCAGCTTGTCCCCGAGGAAGACGATCAGGGCTGCCACGACCACGTTCGACAGGAACGACACCACGAAGACCTTGTCGTCGAAGATGCCGTCCAGCATCGCGCGCAGACCACCGAAGACGGCGTCCAGTGCAGCCACCACGGCGATGGGGAGATACGGCTCGACGACCGCCGGTACCTCGGGCCGGACCAGAAGTCCGGCCACGACTCCGAGGACGAGGCCCAGTACGGCGATCACGATGTGCCCTTCTCTGTACTCGGTTCTGCTGTTCTTACGATCACGCTCGGCGCGGCCGGCACCGTGATGTCCTCCTCGGCGGAGATGCTCGTCCGGATGCCGAAGTTCTCCTGGAGGACGTGCAGATACAGCCCGTCGGGGCTGTTCTGGAACCTGGTGCTCAGCCGCTGCCCGTCCCCCACCGCGAGGACCGTGTAGGGCGGCGCCAGCGGCTTGTTGTCGACCAGTATCGCGTCACCCGCGGCCCGGATCGCCGACAGCGCGGTGAGCCGCTGCCCGTTGATCGAGATGGCCTCGGCGCCCGACTCCCACAGCCCGTTGACGACCCGCTGCATGTCCCGGTCGCGCACCCGGCCCGTGTCCGAGAACCCGGACGTCTCACGCGGGTCGCCGTCACCGCCCTGGCTGGCGTCCTTGGAGTCGTTGACGACCAGCCTCACCCCGGGGCCGTGCACCTCGACGGCACCCGAGAGAATCCCCACCAGGCCGTCACCGTCGCTGCCGCCGTCCTCCTCGAGCGCCTTCCGCTGCCGTGCGCTCACGTCCTCACGGAGCTCGTCCACCGAGTCCTCGAGCTTGTCCGCGGCCGCGGTCTCCTCCTGGATACGGTCGATGAGCTCCTCGCGCTCCTTGGCGACCACGGGAGCACTTATCCGCGCCTGCGCCGCCCCTACCGTCACCACCAGGGCCGCGAACACCAGACCGACCGCGAGCCCCAGCTTCGCCCGCACCGTCTTCGGCCGGCCCTCGGTGCCCGCGGCCTTCTTGCGCGCGGCGGCCTCGGCGTACCCGTCGTCGAGGCTGTGATCCATGACGTTGGTGAGCAGCGACATGGAGGCGTCCGGACGCGACGGGCGCGTGGGTGTGCTCCGAACGGGGGGCTGCTGCGGCATGCCGCACATCGTCGCACGTCGCGACCGCTACCTCCGAATGGGCCCACTGACGTGCCGGACAGGCCCCGTGGGGCACCTGTCCGGCACGCACGCGTGCGAGGCGGTTCAGCGACCGGCGCTGTCCACGACCGCCGACCACTCGTCGAGCAGGGCCTGCGCGGAGGCGTCGTCGGGGCCCTCGGCCCACAGATGCGTGACGGCCTCGGCCGGGTCCGGCAGGACCATCACCCACCGCCCGTCGGTCTCCACGACCCGCACACCGTCGGTCGTATCGACGAAGCGATCCCCGGCCGCCTCCACGACCCGGCGCATCACCAGTCCCTTGACCGCCCACGGAGTGGCCAGATCCCGCTTCAGGACGTGCGCCCGCGGAATCCGCGCGTCGATCTGGCTGAGAGTGAGCTGGGTCCGCGCCACCAGTCCGATGAGCCGTACGAAGGCCGCCGTGCCGTCGAAGACACTGCTGAACTCCGGCACGATGAAGCCACCGCGCCCGTCACCGCCGAAGATGGTCGTCTCGTCCCCGCCGACCCGCGTGAGGTCGTCCGGCGAGGTGGTCGTCCACTCGACCTGCGTGCCGTGGTACGCCGCGACCTGCTCGCCGATCCGCGTGGTGGTCACCGGCAGCGCCACCCGCCCGCTCCGCCGCTCCGCGGCCACCAGGTCGAGCATGACCAGCAGGGCCCGGTCGTCCTCGACGATCCGCCCCTTCTCGTCGACCAGCGACAGCCGTTCACCCACGGGGTCGAAGCGCACACCGAACGCCGCCCGCGAGGACGCCACGATCTCGCCCAGCCGCACCAGACCCGAGCGCCGCATGTCGCCCGTCTCCGTCGGCCTCGACTCGTCGAGCCCGGGGTTGATCGTCAACGAGTCGACTCCCAGCTTGCCGAGCAGACTCGGCAGCACGAGCCCGGCACTGCCGTTGGACGCGTCCACGACGACCTTGAGCCCCGACTCCGCGATCCCGCTCGTGTCGACGTTCCGCAGCAGGGACCCGGTGTACGAGTCGAACACGCTGGCCGGAAAATGCAGGTCCCCGATCTCACCAGGGAAGGCGCGCCGGTACTCCTGCCGCGCGAACACCCGGTCCAGCTTCCGCTGACTGGCCTGCGACAGGTCGGCTCCCTGCCCGTCGAAGAACATGATGTCGACCGAGTCGGGAACCCCCGGCGTCGTCCGAATCATGATCCCGCCGGCACTGCCCCGCGCGGTCTGCTGCCGCGCCACCGGCAGCGGTACGTTCTCCAGGTCCCGTACGTCGATGGCACTGGCCTGGAGCGCCGAGATGACGGCCCGTTTCAGCGCACGGGCGCCTCGGGAGTGGTCGCGGGCGGTGGTGACCGTGGACCCCTTCTTGAGGGTCGTGGCATACGCCCCCGCAAGTCTCACGGCCAGTTCCGGGGTGATCTCCACATTCAGGATGCCGGACACCCCGCGGGCGCCGAACAGATGCGCCTGCCCGCGGGACTCCCAGATCACCGACGTGTTGACGAAGGCGCCGGCCTCGATCGTCTTGAAGGGGTAGACGCGCACGTTCCCCTGGATGATCGATTCTTCGCCGACCAGGCACTCGTCGCCGATGACCGCTCCGTCCTCGATCCGGGCGGCCCGCATGATGTCGGTGTTCTTGCCGACGACGCATCCGCGCAGGTTGCTGTGCTGCCCGATGTAGACGTTGTCGTGGACCACGGCCTTGTGCAGAAAGGCCCCGCTCTTCACGACGACGTTCGAACCCACGACGGTGTGCTCACGGATTTCGACGCCGGCCTCGACCTTGGCGTAGTCCCCGATGTACAGCGGCCCGCGCAGCACCGCGTCGGGATGCACCTCGGCACCTTCGGCGATCCACACACCCGGCGAGAGCTCGAACCCGTCGATCTCGACGTCGACCTTGCCCTCAAGGACATCGGCCTGGGCCTTCACATAACTCTCATGCGTACCGACATCCTCCCAGTAGCCCTCGGCGACATAGCCGTAGACCGGCTTGCCCTCCTTCATCAGCTGCGGGAAGACATCACCGGACCAGTCGACGGGGACATCGGCCTCGACATAGTCGAAGACTTCGGGCTCCATCACATAGATGCCCGTGTTCACGGTGTCCGAAAAGACCTGCCCCCAGGTCGGCTTCTCCAGGAACCGCTCGACCTTGCCCTCCTCGTCCACGATCGTGATGCCGAATTCCAACGGATTCGGCACCCGTGTCAGACAGACGGTGACCAGCGCACCCTTTTCCTTGTGGAAATTGATGAGCTCGGTGAGGTCGAAGTCCGTGAGGGCGTCACCGGAGATGACGAGGAACGCATCGTCCTTCAGCGCTTCCTCGGCGTTCTTCACGCTCCCGGCAGTACCGAGTGGCTTCTCCTCGTTGGCATAGGTGAGCTCCATCCCGAGCTCCTCGCCGTCACCGAAGTAGTTCTTGACGAGTGATGCCAGGAACTGGACAGTAACGACGGTCTCGTTGAGCCCATGCCTTTTGAGCAGCCTCAGTACGTGCTCCATGATCGGGCGGTTCGCCACGGGCAGGAGCGGTTTGGGCATGCTCGAGGTCATGGGGCGAAGGCGTGTGCCTTCACCTCCGGCCATCACGACGGCCTTCATGTCGGAAGCGTCCTCCTTGAAGAGACGACGGTCTAGCCGACTTCACCCGTCCAGATTGTCCCGCACATTTACGACGCGGGCCATCGAGCCACTACGGCCGCCCAATCGGACGGGCTCAATCGGCCATGGCGTCCGCACTGACAAGTCGGCGGACCTGAACCACGTAGAGGATCCCTGCCCACCAGTACAGCGTTGTACCCCATCCGGCGAACGCCCATCCGAAAATAGCAGCGAGTGACGAGATCCATCCACTTCCGTCACTGAGCAGCAGCAACGGGAAGGCGTACATCAGGTTGAAGGTAGCCGCCTTCCCGAGGAAGTTCACCTGCGGCGGCGGATAGCCGTGCCGCCTGAGGATGCCCACCATCACCAGCAGAACCAGCTCACGCAGGAGAAGTACAGCGGTCAACCAAAATGGCAGAATCTCGCGCCATGTGAGTCCCACCAGAGTCGACAGAATGTACAGCCTGTCAGCGGCGGGATCGAGGAGCCGGCCGAGGCTGCTGATCTGGTTCCAGCGTCGCGCCAGCATGCCGTCCAGATAGTCGCTGACGCCGCTGAGAGCGAGCACCAGGAGCGCCCAGCCGTCGGCCTTGGGACCGCCGAACTCGGGCCAGAGAACCAACCACAGGAAGACGGGCACGCCAACGAGCCGCGCCATGCTGAGGATGTTCGGGATGGTGAGGACCCGGTCCGTCTGGACCCGGGTCTCCTGGACCTCCACCCGGGGGCCTCCTGGGGAAATGAGCCAATGATGCTCCCTGACCCTACCTCAACGCAAAAAAGCTCTGGCCCTTGGGCACGATGCCCAAGAGCCAGAGCTCTAAAAGGAGTTCGGCGGTGTCCTACTCTCCCACAGGGTCCCCCCTGCAGTACCATCGGCGCTGTAAGGCTTAGCTTCCGGGTTCGGAATGTAACCGGGCGTTT
>NZ_JBSFVC010000070.1:0-18295 GCF_053592095.1 Streptomyces sp. NPDC002787
GTTCAGCCGAAGGCCGCTTCCGTGTACGGCGGTTACCGGACCAGGTGATCAAGTTCGGCACACCATTCGACACCGGACGTTAAAGATCAAGCTAGGGGAGCCAGCCCGCGTCGCGGGCGATCCTGATGGCGTCGACGCGGTTGCGCGCGTTCAGCTTGGCCGCCACCGTCGTCAGGTAGTTGCGCACCGTGCCGGGAGCGAGGTGCAGACGACGGGCGATGTCCTCGGCATCCGAACCCTCCGCCGCCATCCGGAGCACCTCCGTCTCCCGCTCGGTCAGCGGCGTCTCGGTCGCCTCCCACGCGGCGAGCGCCAGCTGCGGGTCGATCACCCGGTGGCCGGCCGCCACCCGCCGTACCGCGTTGGCGAGATCGCGCGGCGGGGCGTCCTTCAGCAGATAGCCGTCGACCTGGGCGGTGAGGGCGCGGCGCAGGGTGCCGGGGCGGCCGAGGCTCGTGAGGATCAGCCGTCGGCACTCGGGCAGCCGCTCCCGCAGCAGACCGGCCGCGGCCAGCCCGTCGATGCCGGGCAGGTCGATGTCGATGATGGCCACGTCGGGGCGGTGCTCCAGCGCGGCGTCCAGGATCATGTCGCCGCGCTCCAGTTCGCAGACGACCTCCAGGTCATCCTCCAGGTTGAGCAGCGCCACCAGGGCGCCGCGGACCATGTTCATGTCCTCGGCGAGCAACAGGCGTATGGCCACCGGCCGGTCCTCTCTTCGGGTCGTGGCCGTACGTCGGGTCGCGCCCGTGTCGGCGTCGTGACCGCGTCGTTCGTACGGCGCAGGGGCAGGGGCAGGGGGAAGGGCGGGGACAGGAGCGGAGGGGGAAGGGGAGAGCGCGTGGGGGGAGCGTGGGGAAAGCGGCCGGGGATCAGGCCGCCGGCTCCTGAACGGCGTCGGTGGTCCCGCTGCTGGACAGTACGTCGGCCTCGGCCACCAACAGGAACGTTCCGTCTTCGCCGCGTGCGGTGGTGAGCTCGCCGCCCACCACCGCCAGCCGGGTCGCCATGTTGCCCAGTCCGCTACCGCTGTGCGGGGACAGGTCGTGGTAGTCGGGGTCGACGCCGTCGTTCCGTACCGACAGCCGTACCCGCCCGTCGGACCGGACCGCGCGGATCTCGCAGTACGTGGCCTTGGAGTGGCGCAGCAGATTGGTGACGGCCTCGCGCAGCACAGCCGCCAGGACCGTGTTGACCTGTCCGCTCATCGGTCCGGTCCGCAGGTCGGTGCGGACCTCCACGTCGGCTGCGGCCAGCAGGGACTGCGCCGAGGTCAGTTCGTCGGCGAGCGACATCTCGCGCAGCCCGCTGGCGACCGCCCGGACGTCGGCGAGTGACTGTCGGGAGATGACGAGCACGTCGCGGATCTCGTCCATGGCCCGCTGCGGGTGGGTGGGCACGAGCCGGTGGATCAGCTCGCTCTTGAGCGTGATGGCGGACAGGCTGAAGCCCAGCAGGTCGTGCAGATCGCGGGCGAAGCGCAGCCGCTCGCGCGTCACGGCCATCTGTGTCAGCTGCCCGCGCGTCTCGTGCAGGACGCGGACGAGATCGGTGAGGCGCGACAGCCCGAAGACGACCAGGCCGGTCAGCAGCGTCGACTGGCACAGGTAGAGGCTGTCGAGCGCTGAGCGCCCTTCGAGCGCGGGCGGCAGCAGCATGCTGAGGCCGACGACACCGTAGAGCGGCCAGGCCCACCTGGACGGCAGGAGCAGCAGGAGAGAACCGGCGAAGAAGCCCGCCATGGCGCCCCACTCGGCGCGGAACACGATGATCGGCAGGTACGTGAGCAGGGCCTGGGTGCCGAGGGTCGCGGTCTTCGGCCATCGGGCGGTCAGTCGCGCGTCCGGCCGGGAGTGGTGCAGCTGGAGCGCGAAGATGACGACGAGGCAGACGAGGGCGGACGCCGTGACGGCGGGCGGGAGGCGGGCGCTGAGGATGTTGAGCGTGGTGATGAGCAGGTAGCAGGCCAGGGCGGCCAGCAGGATGGTGCGGGCGAGCCGCGGTGCCGGGAGGTAGCGCCCGTCGGCGAGCGTGTCGTGCTCACGCCACTCGCGCTCGTACTCGGGGAGCCCGTGCTCCCGCCCGTGCCGTACGGCCCCCCGCCACGCGTCCCTGTCCGATAACCGTCTTGCGGATCTGGAATGTTCCTGATGACGGTCGTGAGGTGACATCGTCTTCGCAACCTCTTCTGTCGCACCTTCGTACGCTCTCGGAGATCGTAAGCGATGAACCTCACGAATCACGCCGACTTCGATCGATTAAACGAACATGGGTATGGGGTTCAAATGCTCGTAAGCAGTGGGCTTCGGGCATCGCCCAAGGCTGACGGGGATGTCGAAGAGCCGTCCCCGGCCAAAACGTGGCCAGAAATGCCGCATTCCCGGGACCATCACCTTCACCACGGGAAGCCGCAGGTCAGGCCTGGTCTGGTCCAGTACGAGCAACTCCATGCCGCGCTCCCGCACCAATGCCGTCACGGCGCGCACATCGTCCAGCAGGTCACCGCGCGGGACATAGCCCCAGTCCCGCGGCGCCCGCAAACGGATGGCTGGATTCCGCAGTAGGTAGGGTTGGTTGGCGACCGTTGCCCGCAGCCACCAGTTCACCGGTTCCGGATCGGTGACGCGATATCCGGAATTCCCGGGTCCGGACGGCGAAACCGCCGGCATCAGCTGTCCCATTTCGGAGATTGCCCGCCGTAGCGCGATTTTCGGGTCGAAGTGCGCTCCGAAGCCGAACACGATGTCCTCGGTCGGCCCGCCGGTACGGCGGGACAGCGCCGCCACGACCGGAATACCGAAATCCGACGTCAGGTCGAGCGCCCACACCTCGCGGCCCAGCCGCGCGTATCCCTCGCGCAGACGCTCGATGTACGGCTCGTCCACGGCGTCCAGGTCGACACCCGGCTGGGGCGTGCGGTTGTACCACCACAGGGCGACCGCGTCCCGCTCGACCAGTTCCAGGAAGCCCTGCAGCAGCGCGTCCTCGGGGCTGGAGCCGGCCGCGTTGCCGTTGGAATCCGCCCACAGCCCGTCCGGCGCCGTGGTCTCGCTGAAGTACAGCATCGAGGTGGGCAGCAGGCGGTGGGTGCCGGCGGTCAGCGACCACACCGGCGTCCACTCGGTGACCCGGTCCTCGTCGAACGGCTCGGGCACGTACTGGAGCCGCGAGCCCGAGGCGTTCCAGCGGTCCCGGTCGCTCAGTTGCCGTTCGTCGTAGAGCTGGCACGCGGCCGGGTGCACCGCGACCGCCGGGCCGAGCCCGCGGTAACTGTCCCGTACGACGGGCTCGTCGCCCTGGCGGGTGCCGCTGTAGCGCTCGACCGCCTCGCACAGGGCGCTCACCCGGGCCTCGGTCTCGGTCAGGCCCTTGCCGCCGCTGAGGGCGCGCAGGCCGGTGCGCAGCCCGGTGAGGGAACGCGAGCCCATCGCCAGGTTGGGACCGGACAGGAAGGCGTCGACGAAGTCGGGGCTGTGCGGCGCCCGGCGGATCTCCTTGATGATCCCGGTGACCGGGTCGACGAGGTCGCCGTACCGCTCCAGCATCTGAGCGGGCGTCAGCGCGCGGTGACCACCGAGGTCCAGGACCGCCTTGGGACGGGCCGCCGGGACGAACGGCGCATCGACCTGGCGGGCCACCAGGTCGGGGTCGCCGCAGACCGGGCACTGGGGCCGCCGGGCGACCGGGTGCGCCCGCATCCGCAGGTGCAGGGTGTCCAGGGCGTGCACCGCCGACTGGCCCGGGTCGCGCACGCCGACCAGCCACTTGACGGTCTCCAGCACGGCCAGCTGTGTCGCCAGCGCCGTGCAGGCGTTGAGCGTGGCGGGCGGCCGGGCGAGGGGTCCCGTGAGCCCCAGATGGCGGCGCAGGGGCTGCTCGGACGTACGGTGGCCGCTCAGCCGGGTCGCCAGGCAGGACCAGCAGGGGCCGTCGCCGGGCCGGAACACCGGGCCGACCCACGGGTCCGGCCCCGCAGTCCTGACCGGCAGCCACGGCATGCCGGTGTTGCGGTGCAGGCTGTCGATGTCCCCAAGGGTGGGCATGAGGTAGTCGTCGCACAGGACGACGGCGAAGTCCGCCCCGTCGCCGGGCCCGGCCACGGCGATGCCGGACTCCGCGCACGCGGCCCGCAGCGCGTCTTCCGCCGCGGGCGCCGCACTCAGCGCGACGATGCGGACCCGGGCCGCGGCAACGTCGTGCACGGCGCGGGCGCCGTCCAGGCCGACCAGGTCCCAGTACGCCTCGGTCGCGGCGGCCGAGCGGGTGTCCGCCGCGGGGGCGTCCGCGCTCGGCGTGGGGCCGCCGCCCTCCAGGACGGCGGCCGCGGGCGCCGTGCGGGTGCGCAGCAGACCGGCGGCCTCCATCGCGGCCAGGGCCTCGCGCGCCGCGCCCGGGCCGCCCAGGGCGGGGGTGGCCTCCCGTACCACGGCGTCGGCGCTGCGGCTGCCGTCCAGCAGTGGTACGAGTACTTCGGCATGCGGTCCGAGGAGGGCCGTCACACCGCGCTGCGAGACGAGGTACACGGCCTCGCCGGGGACCACGGTGGGGCCCAAGTGCGTCTTCAGACCGATGAGTTCCCGCTGCGCCTGGCGCTGGTTCCGCTCTTCTTCTCGTCCCCCGTCGTCGTGCCGGGGTGCTCCGTTCCGTCCCCCGGCAGAGATCATGCGGCGGGCCGTCCGGCGACCGGGGCCGCGACCACGCAGACGGTGAACAGCGCCACGCCATGGTCCGAGGAGCCGTCCAGGTCCTCGATGATCAGCTGGTGCGCGCCGGCCTGCGGGTCGGCGGCGGGCTCGATGGACCACAGAGCGGTGGCCGGCAAGAGGTCATTCATCATGATCGTTCCCCTTCGTCGAATCGCACGGGTGTGCTGCCGTTCTGTCGTGCGTGAAGATTCTGCGAAGCGGGCCGCTAGCCAGACAGTGCGGGGTTCACCAGTGGGGGGTGAACTTTTCACGCGGGAGCGGCGGCGTCCGGCTCCGGGCCGGCCGAGCGGGCCGCCGTAGCGGCGGCCCAGCGGTCCAGCACCGCGGCGGCGGCGCCCGAGTCGACGGCGTGGGCCGCCCGCTCCAAACCGTCCCCGATCCGCTCGGTGACCGACCGCGACGACCCGTGGAGCGCGGCCAGCCCCGCCGCCGCCGACAGCAGCACCGCGTCCCGTACCGGGCCCCGATCCCCCGCGAACACCCGCCGCGCAACGCGGGCGTTGCGGACGCGGTCGCCGCCGCGCAGGGCTTCCGCGGGGCTGCGGGGGATGCCGACGGCCGCCGGGTCGAAGACCTCGCGGTGCACCTCGCCACCGGTCACGGTCCACACGGTGGACGTCGTGCCGACCGTCAGCTCGTCCATGCCGTCGTCGCCCCGGAACACCAGCGCGGACACCCCGCGCCGGGCCAGGACCTCCGCCACCAGCGGGGCGAGCCGGGCATCGGCGACACCGACGGCCTGGGCCGTCGGGTGTGCCGGGTTGGTGAGCGGGCCCAGGGCGTTGAAGACGGTGCGGATGCCGAGTTCGCGGCGCGGGGCGGCGGCATGGCGCATCGCGGGGTGGAAGACCGGGGCGAAACAGAAGGTGATGCCCACCTCGTCGACCACGGCCGGAAGCTCCCGTACGGGGACGTCCAGGGCTACGTCCAGCTCCTCCAGCACGTCCGCCGAGCCGCACCGTGACGAGGCAGAGCGGTTGCCGTGCTTGACGACGCGGGCACCCGCCGCGGCGGCGACCACCGAGGCCATGGTGGAGATGTTGACACTCTGCGAGCCGTCGCCGCCGGTGCCGCACAGGTCCAGGGTCGGGCCGGGCACGTCGAGGGGCTCGGCGTGCCAGTACATGGCGCGCACCAGGCCCTCGATCTCGTCGGCCGTCTCGCCCTTGGCGCGCAGGGCCACCAGCAGTCCGGCCAGGCGGGCCGGGCCCGCGTCCCCGGTCATCACGCGGTCCATGGCCCAAGCGGTCTCACAGCTCGTCAGGTCACGGCCTCCCAGCACCGACTCCAGCAGTTCGGACCACGAACGGCGCTGGGGCGTCATGGGGGTGCGGGCGGGCGGGAATTCGGGGACCGGTGCCAGATTGATGTTTCCGGTCCGGGGCGCTGTCGCAGTGGTTTGTGCCGGCACGGGAATTCTCCCTCCATTGGCGTCCTGAACCGATTCTGGGAGTGTCCGCCGAAGGTGTTCCAGACCATTCCGGAGGGAGAGAGACGGTCCAATTCCGCTGCCGTCAGCCGGATGTCAGCGACGGGTCAGGCGCCCGTCAGCACGGGTCTAGTGGCGTGCTGTTCGCTGCGCCCATGTCCCTGCACATGACCGTCGATGTCGCACGGAATTCCGAGGAATCCCTGACGTCGCAGATCCAGCGGTTCATCAAACGGGAAATAGCCGACGGAGTGCTGCACCCGGGCACGCGGCTGCCGTCGAGCCGCCGGCTCGCCGGAGACCTGGACGTCTCACGCAGCGTCGTGGTCGAGGCGTACGGGCAGCTGGTCGCCGAGGGCTACCTGGAGGCCGCCCCGGGGTCCGGCACGCGGGTCGTCGGCCACCTGTGGAACCGGCGGGCCACTCCCCCGGCACTGCTTCACGAGGGCTCCGGCGGTGGCCGGGCAGCGCCGTCCGTGGGGTGGGACCTGCTGCCGGGCGGCGACAACGTGCCGGAGTTCCCGCGCCGCGAGTGGCTGCTGTGCTATCAGCGCGCGCTGGGGCCCGGCCCGGGCGGCGGAGCCGGGAACGGGTACCCGCCCCTGGCCGGCGAGCCCGTGCTGCGCACCGAACTCGCCCGGTACCTGGGGCGGTTGCGGGGTGTGCGGACCCATGCGGGGCGGCTGCTCGTGGTGTCCGGGTTCGCGCAGGCGCTGGCCCTGCTGTGCGCCGCGCTGGCGACCGCCGAGGGTGTGCGGGAGCTGGCCCTGGAGGACCCCGGCCACCCGGGGCAGCGGCGGTTCGTCGAGGAGGCGGGGCTGCGGGCCGTGCCGGTGCCGGTGGATGAGGAGGGCATCGACGTCGGCGCGCTCGCGGCCAGCGGGGTCCGGGCCGTACTCGTCACACCGGGGCACCAGTTCCCGACCGGGGCGGTCCTCTCGGCGCGGCGCCGGGAGGCGCTGGCGCGGTGGGCCCGGGAGAGCGGCGGCTGGGTGATCGAGGACGACTACGACGGCGGGCTCTGGTACGACCGGGGGCCCGCGCCCCTGGCCCTGCAACGGCTCGCGCCGGAGCGGGTGGTGTACGCCGGGACGGCCAGCAAGACCCTCTCCCCCGGGCTGCGGCTGGGCTGGCTGTCCGCGCCCGAGCGGCTGCTCGGGCCCCTGGAGCGGGCCCGGGAGCGGCAGGACCTGGGCTCCGACGCGTACAGCCAGCTCGCTTTCGCCGAGATGCTGGGCAGCGGGCTGTTCGACCGCCACCTGCGGCGCCTGCGGGAGCGGGCACGGCAGCGGCGGGCCGCACTGGACGAGGCGGTGCGGCGGTACCTGCCCGGGGCCCGGGTCCTGGGACCGGCGGCCGGGGTGCACGCGTACGTGCGGCTGCCCCCGCACGTGGCCGAGGAGGCGCTGGTGGCGGCGGCCCTGCGGGGCTCCGTGCTGGTGCGGGGCGGGGCGTCGTACCGCTTCCGCGCGGGGCCGCCGGGCGCGCCGGCGGTGGTCGTCGGGCACGCCCACCTGCCGCGCGACGGGGTCGCCGAAGCCGTACGAGTGCTGGGGACGGCGGCGGGCGCGACCAGGCGAAGCACTCACGCCTGACCGGACCACCGCCCCACCCACCGCGGCGGGAACGGCGCCGACGGACCCTCACCGGCCGCGGTCGGTTCGGGGCCGGGTGCCCTGCGTACGGCGGGCCTGTCCTGGTCGCCGCCCGACGGATCAGGGGGTGGTCGGCGCCGGAGTGCGGGCTGTCGCCAGGAAGTTGGCCATCATCTGGAGGCCGCCCGTCGTCATCACCGACTCCGGATGGAACTGCACGCCCTCCACCGGCAGGGTGCGGTGGCGCAGGCCCATCACATAGCCGTGGTCGGTCGACACCGCCGTGGTGACCAGGTCCTCGGGGAGCGGCTCCGCCACGACCAGGGAGTGGTAACGGGTGGCCTCGAGGGTGTTGCCCAGGCCCTGGAAGAGTCCGGCGCCGTCGTGCACGACCGTGCTCGTCCGGCCGTGCATCAGTTGGCCGGCGACCTCGACGCGGCCGCCGTACGCCAGAGCGATGGCCTGGTGGCCCAGGCACACGCCCAGCAGCGGGACGCGCCCCGCGAACGCCTCGGCCAGTTCGACGTGGCCCGAGTCCGCCGGGTGCCCGGGGCCGGGCCCGAGCACCACCGCGTCCGGCTCCAGCGAGGCCAGCTCCGCGGGGGTGTGGGTGCGGGAGCGGACGACGCGGGTGTCGGCGCCGAGCGTGCGCAGGTACTGGTCGATGATGTGGACGAAACTGTCGTACGCGTCGATGAGCAGGACCTTCACTTCAGCAACTCCTCACCGGTGAGCGCCCAGTAGGCGGCGCCCATCTTCGCCAGGGTCTCCCGCCACTCCGCCTCGGGGTTCGACTGGGCGACCATGCCCGCCGAACTCTGGGTGGCATAGCGCTGTCCGTCGTACTCCACCGTGCGGATGCACAGAGCGAGTTCGCTCCAGCCCCGCACGTCGACCAGGCCCACGGCGCCGGCGTACGCACCGCGTGGCTCGCGTTCCAGGCCGTCGATGATCTCCATGGCCCGGACCTTGGGCGCGCCCGTCATCGTCCCGGCGGGGAAGGTGGCCCGGACCGCCTGCCAGACGTCGGTGTCGGGGGCGAGCGTGCCGCTGACGGTGGACACCAGGTGGAAGACGTGCGAGAAGGTCTCCACGGCCATCAGCCGGTCCACCGGCATGGTGCTGTCCGTGCTGATCCGGCCGATGTCGTTGCGGCACAGGTCGACGAGCATGATGTGCTCGGCCTGCTCCTTGGTGGAGGACGTCAGCTCCTTGATCCGCCGCTCGTTCTCCTCCGCGTCCGGGCCGCGCGGCGCCGTGCCCGCGATGGGGCGCATCACGATCGAGTCGCCGCTGATCCGGAAGAAGAGCTCGGGACTGGCCCCGACGAGTGCCCCGTCCGCCGCGCCGCCCGCGCGGGGCAGCAGGTACATGTGCGGGGACGGGTTGCGGGCCCGCAGCCGCCGGTAGACGTCCACCGGGGTGAGCGCCGTCTCCACCTCGACACGGTGGCCGATCTGGATCTGGTAGATGTCGCCGACCCCGATGTGCGCCAGACAGCGCTCCGCCCACGTGAGGAAGGCCTCTCGGGAGAGGGTGTCGTGGACGCGGGAGGGGGCCGGGGCCTCGGGCACCTCTCCCCGTGCGGACGCCTGCGCGGCCAGGATCGTGGCGTCCGGACCCCGCCTCGGCGGGAACAGGGAGCCGTGTGCCGTCAGAAGGGTCGCCGTGCCGGTCCTCCGGTCGTAGCGGACCGTGTCCCGGAACAGGGTGAGCGCGATGTCGGGGCCGCGGGAAGGCTTGGAGCGCTGCGGCAGCTCCTCCATGTGCCACACCGACTCGTACCCGAAGGCGGTGAGGAAGCCGAACGCGAAGCCGGACACGGGCACGTCGGTGTCCACGTCGAACAGGTGCTGTGCCGCGGAGAGCAGCGCCCACACCTGCTCCGGCGCCGTGAACTCCAGCGCGTCCGACAGGCCGGCCGCCCGCGCCCGTCGGGTGAGGGCGGCCACCAGCGCGGGGACGCCGTCGATCTCCACATGGCCGGCGTACACGCGCAGTTCACACAGCCGGCCGTAGCCGACGACCGCGGCGTCGCGGTCCTCCTCGTGATCGCTCAGGTCCTCGAACAGGTATACGTCGTCGGCGGGACGCCCGGCACGCAGCCGGACGTACAGCTCCAGCGGGTCGTGCGAGGGCAGCGGGGCCGTGCTGACCCGCACCGCGATCGGTCTGTCGCCCGGCATGAGCGCCTCCCTGGGGCATGTCGGCGGGAATTTCCGTTCCAGCGAAACAGCGGCCGTCCCGGGCGGGCCAGACCAATCCGCCGCCGGTTTTGCGGACCATTCGCCCGCCACCTGCGTCATTCACCGCTCGCTTAAAACCCTGGAGGGCGCCGGCCGCGAAATCTAGGCTCAATCGCGCTGCCGTGGAGCTCGGAAAGGGGACAGGCGATGGATTTTGGAGACGGTGTGCGTTTCGAGGTGGGTGAATTCCCGCCCACCGTGCTGTGCGAGACGGCCGGTGTCGACACCGCCGCGTGGGCGGCGGAGCACCGCGCTGCGGTCGAGGCGGTGCTGCACGAGCACGGGGCGGTGCTGCTGCGCGGGTTCGGCGTCTTCGACCCGGACGCCTTCGAGGCGCTGGCGGGCTCGCTGGTGTCCTCGCTGTACGGCGAGTACGGCGACCTGCCGCACGAGAAGGACGCGGACCGGGTCTACAAGTCGACGCCCTATCCGGCGGAGCAGTCGATCCTGTTCCACCACGAGAGTTCGCACATGCCGCAGTGGCCGAGCCGGCAGTTCTTCTGCTGCGTGACACCGTCGGCGGAGGGTGGCGCGACGCCGATCGTCGACGGCCGCGAGGTGTACGTGGCGCTGCCCGAGGACCTGCGGGAGCGGTTCGAGACGCTGGGGATCCGCTACGTCCGCAACTTCATCGAGGGCCTCGACGTGGGCTGGCGGCGGATGTTCGGCACGGACGACCGGGCCGAGGTGGAACGCCGCTGTGCCGCCCAGGACGTGTCCTGCGAGTGGCTGCCCGACGGGACGCTGCGCACCACGCAGTGGGCGCCCGCGGTCATCCGGCATCCGCTGACGGATGAGCCGGTCTTCTTCAACCAGCTGTTCCTGCACCACACGGCCTGCCTGGAGAAGGAGGTGCGGGAGCTGATGGTGTCCCTGTTCGGGGACGACGAGTCGGCGTACCCGCGCAGCGCGGCCTTCGGTGACGGCACACGCATCCCGGACTCCACGGTGGAGCTGCTGCGCGGTCTCTACGACGACCTGGCGCACCGGTTCACCTGGCGGCGCGGCGACGTCGTGGTGATCGACAACATGCTCGTCTCGCACGGCCGTGATCCGTTCGCGGGCGAGCGCAGGATCATGGTGGCGATGGGCGACATGGTGACCCGCCGGGAGCTGAGCGGCGGCGCGGCGGCGGCCGCCTGACCGGCGGCCGGGCCTTCCACGGACGAAGTGAATCAGCAGGGCGGGGAGTGACGGACGATGTCGTCGTCGGTGCAGCATCCGAGCCTGGTACGCGGCGAAGTACGTGCGGCCGCGGCCGACTCGGTGGTCCATGTGGTGCGGGAGCACGCGATGCGGCGGCCGGACGCGGTCGCGGTGGAGAGCGACGGCGCACCGCTGTCGTACGCCGGGTTGTGGGAGCGGGTCCGGGTGGTGGCCGCCGCGCTGACGGAGGCCGGGGTCGGGCCGGGTGACCGGGTCGTCGTACGGGCGGACCGCACCGCGGGGGTGATCGCCACCGCTCTCGCGGTGATGGCGGTGCGCGCGGTGTACGTCCCCGTCGACCCCGCCCACCCGGCGGAGCGGACGGCCGCGGTCGTGGCCAGCGCCGCGCCGGTGGCGCTGGTGCACGACGGGTCGGGGTTCGGGGACGCGGCGGCCGGAGCGCCGGCAGCCGAGGTGGTGGACGTCGCGGCGCTGCCGCGGACGGCGGGTGCGGGCGCCGCGTTGCCGGAGCCGCCGCTGCCGCGCCCGGACGACATCGCCTACGCCGTGTTCACCTCGGGTTCGACCGGAGTGCCCAAGGGTGTGCTGGTGGAGCACGCGTCGCTGGTCAACTACACCGGTTGGTGCGACACGTTGGTGGGCCGGTCGGGCAGCGGCAGCCCGCTCTTCGGGAGCCTGGGCTTCGACCTGGCGATGACGTCGCTGTGGGTGCCGCTGGCGCAGGGCCACCGTGTGGTGACCGTGGCGGGACTGTGGGACCAGGACACGCTGTTCGGGCCGCGCGAGCAGCGGTACACGTTCGTCAAGCAGACACCGTCGCACGCCCGGTTCTTCGACGTGCTGGCGGAGCCGCCGCGGTACGGGCGGGTGACGCGGACGCTGATGTTCGGCGGGGAGGGCCTGGACCCGGCGCTGGTGCGCTCGCTGGCGCCGCGCCTCGCGGGGGTGCGGCTGGTCAACCACTACGGGCCCACCGAGACGACGATCGGGTGCTGCGCGCACGTCTTCGACCGGGGCTCGGTGCCGAGCACGCCGACGGTGCCGATCGGCAGGCCGGCCTGGAACACCCGCGCGTACGTGGTGGACGAGTCGCTGCGGCCGGCCGGTCCCGGTGTGCCGGGCGAGTTGGTGGTCGCCGGGCGGGCGGTCGCCGCCGGCTATCTGGGGGGTGTGGGCGCGGAACGGTTCGTCGACGAGGCCGAGCTGGGGGCGGGCGGTCCGGGCCGGGCGTACCGGACAGGCGACGTGGTGGAGTTGCTGGCGGACGGCACGTTGCTCTACCTGGGGCGGCGGGACGACCAGTTGAAGGTGAGCGGGCACCGGGTGGAGCTGGGTGAGTTGCGGCACCACGTGCTGGCGGTGCCGGGTGTGGCGGACGCGGCCTTCGAGGTGGTGCGGGGTCCGGTGGACACACTGGAGGCGTTCGTGGTGCCGGCCGGGGCGTGGCCGGAGCCGAAGGAGTTCGCGGACCGGGTGGTGACGGCGCTGTCGGCGGTGCTGCCGTCGGTGCTGGTCCCGAGCGAGGTGCACGTGGTGAGCCGGCTCGTCGTGAACGCGAACGGCAAGTGCGACGTCCGGGCCACCCGGGAGCGCCTCGGAGAGCTGTCCGGGTAGGCGGGATGAGCGCGCCATTCGCACCTCACCGGATCACCGTGGTCGTCACCGCGACCGACGGTCTGGGCGACGCCGCGTCCCGGGAGCGGGTCCTGACGGCGGCCGCCGACGTGGTCGGTGCCGAGCAGCTGCGGCTGGGGCACGAGGTGGGCGGCCGCCCCCACGTGTTCGGGCTGGGCGGCGGAGCCCATGTGAGCCTGAGCCACGGGCGGGGGGTCGCCGCTCTGGCGCTGACCGGTCTGGGGCCGCTGGGAGTGGACGTGGAGGTGGAGCGGCGGGTGCCGGCGCTGCGGATGGCGGAGCGCTGGTTCACGGACGCGGAGGCCGCCTGGGTACGGCGGAAGACCGAGGCCGAACACACGTCCGCGTTCTTCTGGTTGTGGACCCACAAGGAGGCGATGGGCAAGGCATACGGGACCGGGCTCGGCCGGGGCGGGCTGTCGCGGCCCGCGCCGCTGCCGGAGCGGTGGCCGGTGCGGGCGGGCCCGACCGGGCAGCGGCGGCTCTTCCCGCTGCCGGACCGGCCGGAGCTGACCGTGGCGGCGCCGTTCGTGCGTCCGGGCGTGATGCTGGCGGTGGCGGTGCTGGGGCGGCACACGCGGGGCGCTCCCGTCGATGTGCATCTGAGGCCACCTCCCGTCTGAGCCTCGGCAGTTGGGCCGTCCGACAGTTGACATCCCCGATAACACCTGTCAGATTCTTATTACAGGTGGAGGAAGGGGGTGAGTGTTCTGACGAGTGAAGAGCTGCTGGCGCTGCTCGCCGCCGTGGGGCACGCCCAACGACTGCGCATCATCGGCGAACTGGCCCACGGCCGCGTCCACGTGAGCGAACTGGCCCGCAGGCTCGGCCTGTCCAGGCCCTTGCTCTACATGCATCTGGAGCGGCTGGAGAAAGCCGGACTGGTCGTCGGCGCACTGGAGTTGTCCGAGGACGGCAAGGCGATGAAGTTCTTCGAGCTCACGCCCTTCGACTTCCACGTCACGCTGGACACCGTCCTCGACGCTCTCCGCGAGGACAAGCTGCAGGCCGCGCACGGGCAACGCGAGGCCGGGAAGAAGGGAACGCCCACATGAACGGCGGCCTCATCGCCATCGTCATCACCTTGACCGTCGTCGGCGGCATCAGCCTGAGCACGGTCGCCTACTTCACCCTGCAGCGCCATCGCGCGGACGCCGTCGCCATGGCCGGCTACCGCAAGCTGGCCGAGGAGGCGGTGGCCAACCAGGCCGCGCTGCACGCCGAGTTACAGGACCTGTCCGCCCGCGTCGCCTCCGTCGAGGCCCTCCTGCGCAGCGTCGACGAGTGATGCCCGTATGACCACACCCACGCATCCGCACCCGGCGGCGCCGCGCTCCTTAGCCGGCTTACGCCCGTTACCCCTGCTCCGCTCGTCGGAGCCCTGGCGCGCGACCGCCTACCTCGCCGGATACGTCCTGCTCGGACCGGTCCTCTTCGCCTTCTGCCTGGCCACCCTCGTGGTGGCCACCGCCCTCAACATCACCCTGTTGGGGTTACCCCTCCTCATCGGCGCCGCCGCCGTGCTGCGCGGCTGCGCGCACATCGAGCGGATGCGTGCCGGACTGGTCGGCGCGCCCGTACCCGCCGACTACCGGACCGTCGAGCCGGCCGGGATCCTCGCCGCCGTCAAGGCCCGCTGGAGCGACCCGGCAACACTGCGCGACGCGCTCTACCTCGTCGCCCTCTTCGTCCCGCTGCTCCTGCTCGACGCGGTGGCCCTGCTCCTGTGGCTCACCAGCCTCGCCCTCGTCGTCTTCCCCGCGTGGTACTGGACCGTCCCCGACGGCAGCGCACTCGGCCTGCTGCGCGTCGACGACCTGCCGCTCGCGTTCCTGGTGGCCGTGGCCGCCTGCGCGATCACCCTGCCCACCGTCTGCGCGGTGGCCGGCGCGGCCCGACTGCACGCCGCCGTCGCCCACAAGCTGCTCGGGCCCAGGACCGACCCGCTGGCGGCCGCCAAACGGCTGCTGTCCGAACCCGGTCCCCTGTCCGGCGCCACCGAGGCGCCGGCCGACCCGTCTCAGAGCTCTTCCCGACTTTCCAGCCACTCAGGGGGATGACCACATGGACACCGCACCCGCGCCCGCCGCACAGCCGTCGCACGGCGACGACGTGGTCCGGCTGACCGGCGTCAGCCGGACGTACGGCGGCGAACGCAACCGCGTCACCGCGCTCGACCAGGTATCGATGGGCTTCACACGCGGCACCTTCACCGCTGTGATGGGCCCCTCCGGCTCCGGCAAGACGACCCTGCTCCAGTGCGCCGCGGGACTCGACCGGCCGTCCGCCGGTTCCGTCGTCCTGGACGGGCAGGAGCTCACCGGGCTCGACGAGAAGCAGCTCACGCGGCTGCGGCGGGAGCGCATCGGCTTCGTCTTCCAGGCGTTCAACCTGCTGCCGGCCCTCACCGTCGCCGACAATGTGGCGCTGCCGCTGCGACTGGCCGGCCGCAAGCCCGAGCCCGGCAGCGTGGACGAGGTACTGGAGCGCGTCGGCCTCGGCGCCCGCAAGAAGCACCGCCCCGGCGAACTCTCCGGCGGCCAGCAGCAGCGCGTCGCCATCGCCCGCGCGCTGATCACCCGGCCCGCCGTCATCTTCGGCGACGAGCCCACCGGCGCCCTCGACACCCGCACCGCCCTGGAGGTCCTGCGGCTGCTGCGCGAGGCCGTCCACCACGGCCGCCAGACCGCCATCGTCGTCACCCACGACCCCGTCGCCGCCTCGCACGCCGACCGTGTCGTCTTCCTCGCCGACGGGCGGATCGTCGACGAGCTGCACGGCGCCTCCGCGGACCGGATCGCCGAGCGCATGACCCACCTGGGCGCCTGGGGCGACCAGCACTACGCCGAAGGAGCCGTGTGATGTTCGGGCTCGCCCTGCAGACCCTGAAGTTCCGCAAGGGCGGCTTCCTCGCCTCCTTCGTCGCGCTGTTCTTCGGCGCCACCATCCTGGTGGCCTGCGGCTCCCTCATGGAGACCGGCGTCCGCGGCGCCGTACCGGCACAGCGGCTGGCCGCCGCGCCGGTCGTCGTCGCCGGTGAGCAGACCTTCGACGGCGACGCGCTGCCCGAACGGGCCCGCGTCGACGCGGAGCTGGCGAAGACGCTCGCCGCGCTGCCCTCGGTGGACCAGGCCCTGACCGACCTGTCGTTCCCCGCCGCCGCGCTCAAGGGCGGCGACGCGGCGCCCGAGCGCGGACTGACCGGGCACGGCTGGTCCTCCGCCCGGCTCGCCGACGCCCCGCTCGCCGACGGCGCCGAACCCCGCGCCCAGGGTGAGACCGCCCTGGACCAGCGGCTCGCCGACCGGCTCGGCGTACGCACCGGCGACCAGCTGACGCTCGCCGTCGGCGGCGGCAGCGAACAGCTGCGCGTCACCGGAGTGGTACGCCCGGCCACCGGCACCGACACCGCCTTCTACGTCACCGACACCGAGGCGGCACGGCTGGGCGGCGTCGACGGTCAGGCCGACGCCATCGCCGTGCTGCCCACCGCCGGCACCTCCACGGCCGACCTCGAGAAGGCGGTCAAGGAGGCACTGAAGGACACCCCGGCGCGCACCCTGACCGGTGACGCCCGCGGCGAGGCCGAGTTCCCCGAGGCGCTCGCCGCGTCCACCCGGCTCATCTCCATGTCCGCGGTGTTCGGCGGCATCGCCGTGATGGTGTCCGTGTTCGTGGTCGGCTCCACCCTCGCGCTGCTCGTCCAGCAGCGGCTGCGGGAGATGGCGATGCTGCGGGCCATCGGCTCGCTGCCGGGGCAGATCCGCCGCATGGTCGTCGGCGAGACCCTCGTCGTCACCGCAGGCGCGACCGTCCTGGCCCTCGTCCCCGGATGGTACGCGGGCCGCTGGATGCTGGACCGGCTCGCGGGCGGCGGTGTCGTCGCCCCCGAGGTCGCCTACCGCGCCGGATGGGTGCCGATGGTCGTCGCGGCCGGGGCCTCCGCTGCGGCCGCGATCGCCGCCGCGTTCATCGCCTCCCGGCGCGCCGCGCTCGCCAGGCCCGCCGACGCGCTGGCCGAGTCCGCGGTGCAGAGCAAGTGGCTGTCCGGGCCGCGTCTGCTGTTCGCGCTGCTGTGCCTGGCCGGCGGCACCGCGCTCGCCCTCGTCACCGCGCTCGTCATGGACGGGCCGCTGGCCGCCGCCACCTCCGGTCCCGCGGCGATGCTCTGGGCCGGCGGCATCGCCCTGCTCAGCCCCGGCATCACGCGCGTCCTCACCGCCGTGTTCCAGTGGCCGCTGCGCGCCCTGTCCGGCTTCCCCGGGCGGCTCGCCATGGACAACGCCAAGGCCCGCCGCATCCGGGTGGCCGGCGCGGTCACACCGGTGATGCTCGCCACCGGCCTCGCCACCTCTCTCCTCTACATGCAGACGGGGCAGGCCGAGGCCGCCAAGGACGCGGAGTCCGCGCTGATCCGCGCGGACGCCGTCGTGGCCTCGTCCGTGGACGGGCTCAAGCCCGAACTGGTCGAGCGGATCGCCGCGTTGCCGGAGGTCTCCGCGGCCTCGGCGTACACGCCGGGCGAGGCGTTCATCATCCAGCCGCTCCCGGCCGACGAGGACCCGGACGAGGAACCCGACACGGTCGAGCTGACGGTCCGTGCCGTCTCCGCCGACGGCGCGGCCGGCACCCTCACGCCCCGGCTCACCGAGGGCTCCTTCGACCAGCTGCGCGGCGACACCGTCGTCCTGCCCACCTCGCTGACCGGCGACGGCGGCCAACACGTCGGCGACACCGTGCAGATGGTCCTCGGCGACGGCACCCGGCTGCCCGTGAAGGTCATCGGCGCGTACGAGGCGCAGCCCGGCTTCGAGACCGCGTTCCTGCCGGCCGAGCTGGCCGTCGCGCACACCGACACCGGCCTCCTCCCGCAGATCCTCGTCTCCGGCGACGACGGCACGACCACCGCCCAGTTGCTGACCGCCCTGCGGGGCCTGGTGGCGGACGCGCAGCCGGGGCTCGTGGTCGCCGACCGGGCGACCCTGGAGGAGTCCTCCGACGACAACGCCACCAGCACCTGGATCAACTACCTGCTGGCCGGCACCATCATCGGCTACGCGGTGATCTCCCTCGTCAACACCCTGATCGTGGCCGCGGCCGAGCGGCGCCGCGAGTTCGCGCTGCAGCGGCTCGTGGGCGCGTCCGAGGGGCAGATCATGCGGATGATGACGGTCGAGTCGATCCTCGTCGCCCTGCTGGGCACCCTGCTCGGCACGGCCGTCGCCGTCGCCACGCTGGCACCCTTCGGGATCGGGCTCGACGGGTCCTGGCTGCCGCGCGGACCCATCTGGATCTACCTGTCCGTCATCGGCTTCGCGGGGCTGCTGACCCTGGCCACCACCCTGCTGCCGACGCGCCTGGCCCTGCGCAGCCGCCCGGCCGACGTGCTGGCCGTCGCCTGAGACCGCCACGTCGGCCCGCCCCGGGCGCGGCGGGCGTCCCGGAAACCCCCCGGGCCGCCGGCGGGGGGCCCCCCCCCCCCGGCGGGGACCCCCGATAGTGGGGTAGGGAAGTCGT
>NZ_JBSFVC010000071.1:0-18050 GCF_053592095.1 Streptomyces sp. NPDC002787
CGCCACCTTTACGACCCCCCTTCCATTGCCGGCGACCCCCCCTACTACGGCCCTGTCCGGGTTCGTGGTCCCGGCCACCCGCCCAACCATACACCCGGCCGACAGCGGGGAGCACACGGTCCCCGCTGTCGGCCGGCGGGCGGATCGCCTACGGCATGCACGGCATCACCGTCCCCGACGCGGAACTGGCCCCCCTGGCCCTCCCTCCCGTGGGACCCCGCCACGGCCACGCGCCCAACCTCCGGCCCCACAGGCCAGGGCGTCGATTCCGACGAGGCGGATCACCTCCAGCCCCAGCTTCAGCTGCCGCTTTCCACGTCCCCAGCCGCTCCCCTTCTCGCGGCCGGCACCACCAGGAGGCACACGATGAAAGACACCCGAATAGACCGCAGACTGTTCCTGAGAGGAATAGGCGGGGTCACGGCGGGTGCAGCCGCCGCGACCGCCCTCAGCGCCTGCGGTACCGGCACCAGCCGGTCCGCCACGGGCGGCGGCAAGGGCGGCGGCAAGACGGTGGTCGTCCGCGACAGCGGCGGTTCCTACGGCGCGGCCCTGCAGAAGGCGATCTACACGCCGTTCACGCAGGAGACCGGCATCAGCGTCAAGGTGCTCAACCTGGACAACGCCCCGCTGCTGGCCCAGATCAAGCAGGGCCGCCCGCAGTGCGACCTCATCAACGACGCGATGGTGTCACACACCAAGTACGCCAAGCAGGACGCGCTGGAGGCGCTGGACCTCGACCGGCTCAAGAGCGTCAAGAGCGCGAAGATCCCCCAGGCGCAGGTCACCGACCATGCCATCGGCCACAGCTTCTACGGCCAGTGCATCGCCTACCGCACGGACGCCTTCGGCGGCAAGAAGCCCGAGTCGTGGGCGGACTTCTTCGACGCCAAGGCGTTCCAGGGCGGCCGTGCGATGTGCAGCCCGGACGGTGACCTGCCCGAGCTGGAGTTCGCGCTGCTGGCCGACGGCGTCCCGATGGACAAGCTGTACCCGCTGGATGTGGACCGCGCCTTCAAGGTGCTGACCCGCCTGCGGCCCGACATCAAGAAGTTCTGGGACAGCGGCCCGCTGCCCGGCGTGCTGCTCAGCCGCCAAGAGGTGACGATGTCCACCGTCTGGGACGGCCGGATCGCCGACCTGCAGAAGCAGGGCGTCCCGGTGGAGCGTCAGCTCAACGGCATCCGCCGCCAGTTCTCGGGCTACGCCATCGCCAAGGGCGCGGCCCACGTGGACAACGCCTACAAGCTGATGGACTTCGCCTTGCGTGCGGAGAGCCAGGCCGCGCTGGCGAAGGCCTTCCCCTCGAACCCGTCGTCCCCGGTGGCCTACGCCAAGCTCACCGAGGACGAGCGCAACGCACTCGCCGGTGCGCCCAAGTACTACGACAAGGGCTTCGACGCGGATGTCGACTGGTGGCTGAAGAACGAAGCGGCCGTCACCAAGAGCTGGCTGGAGTGGGCTCGTGGCTGATTTCGGTGTTGCCACACCGTCGGTGAAGGTGGCCGGCGCCAAGCCGGCCACCGCCACCGGCAAGGCGCTGTCGGTAGTGGCCCTGCGCAAAACCTACGGCGATGTCGTGGCCGTGGACGAGGCGTCGATGGAGATCGCGGCGGGTGAGTTCGTCACCTTCCTCGGCTCCTCGGGGTCGGGCAAGACCACCACCCTGATGATGATCGCCGGGTTCTGCGAGCCGGACTCCGGCACCATCACCGTCGGCGGCCGGGACGTGACGCGGCTGGCGCCGCAGAAGCGCAACCTCGGCTTCGTCTTCCAGCAGTACCTGCTCTTCCCGCACATGACGGTGCAGGAGAACGTCGCCTTCCCGCTCACGCTGCGCGGGGTGGGCAAGGACGAGATCCGCCGCCGGGTGGGGGAGACGCTGGAGATCGCGGGCCTGTCCCGGTTCGCCGGGCGTAAGCCGCGTGAGCTGTCCGGCGGTCAGCAGCAGCGTGTCGCGTTGTGCCGGGCGCTGGTCTACCGCCCGCCGGTCATCCTCATGGACGAACCGCTCGGCGCGCTGGACAAGAAGCTGCGTGACCAGCTCCAGGTGGAGATCAAGTCCATCCAGCAGGAACTCGGCCTGACCGTCATCTATGTGACGCACGATCAGGAAGAAGCGCTGGTCATGTCGGACCGCATCGCGGTCATGCGCAACGGCCTGATCGAGCAGTTCGACACCCCCCGCGAGCTGTTCGAGCGGCCCAAGACCCCCTTCGTCGCGGACTTCCTCGGCGCGGCCAACTTCCTGCCCGGCCGGGTGGACAAGCACGACGGCGAGCACACCCTGGTCCGCCTCGATGGCAGTGGCGGTCTGTTGAAGGCCCGCCGCCACCAGCTGGCCCCCGGCACCTCTGTCAAGGTCGCGGTGCAGCCGGGCCGGCTGCGTGCCTGCGCCACCGATGACGGGTTCTGTACCGGCACGGTCGAGACCGCCACCTACGTCGGCACCCTGGTCCGCGCCGGCGTCCGGGTCGACGGCAAGGAGGCGCCGCTGCTGCGCCTGGAGGTCCCGGCCGGCCGCGGCCCCGTCGCCGGTGAGCGGGTCGGGATCACCGCCGACCCCGACGATGTCAACCTTTTCGCCGAACAGGACGGGTGAGCCATGGCAGCCACCCTCACCGCGGGGGCTCCCGCCCGTCCGCGCAAGCTCCTGGCCTCGCGCAAGACCCGCGTCGGGATCCTCTACGCCCTGCCGGTCGTCGTCTACCTGCTGGTGCTGTTCGTCTACCCGATCTTCAGCACCCTGCTGCTGAGCCTGCAGGACGCCCACGGCGCCTTCACGCTGCACTGGTACGCCGACGCCCTGACGGGTGTCAACCTCTCCGTCCTGATCACCACCTTGCGGATCTCCGCCGAGACGGCCGTGCTCAGCCTGGTCTTCGGGTTCCTCCTGGCCAACGCGATCACTCGGCTGAAGCCCATCCTGGCGGGCCTTGCCATGCTGGTCGTGGTCGTACCGCACTTCATCAGTGCTCTGGTGCGTACCTACGGCTGGATCATCATGCTCGGCGACAAGGGCCTGGTGAACGAGACCCTCACCGCCCTGTCGATACCGGGCGCGCCGTTGCAGCTGCTCTACAACGAGCTGGGTGTGGTCATCGGTACCACCTCGATGATGCTGCCGTACACGGTGCTGCTGCTGTACGGCGTGATGCGCGGGGTGGACCGCCGCCTGCTCGCCGCGGCGGCCAGCATGGGCGCGGGCCGGGTGACGATCTTCAGCCGGGTCTACCTGCCCCTGGTCGCTCCCGGGCTGGCCAGTGCCGGACTGCTCAGCTTCATCCTCTCGCTGGGCTACTACATCACCCCGGCCCTGATGGGCGGACCCAACCAGACGATGATCGCCACCCTCATCAACCAGCAGGTCACCAAGGAGAACCAGTGGAACGGAGCCGCCGCGCAAGGCGTCATCCTGCTGCTGCTCACCTTCGCCGGACTGCTGATGGTCAAGGCCGTCAGTTCCCTGGGCGCCCGTAAGAAGAGGAGCGCGTCATGATGGAACTGCGCAGCAGCCTCGCCGGGCGCATCGCCCTGACCGCCATATCCACCGTGATCCTGCTGTTCCTGGCGCTGCCGATCGTGGTCATCCTCGTCACCTCCTTCAGCAACAACGCCGTCGCGGCCTTCCCGCCGGAGGCGTGGACGCTGAACTGGTACAAGGCACTGTTCGCCGACGGCAGCAAATGGCCAGCCGCGCTCTCCCTGAGCGCCCTGGTCGCCGCCCTGAGCACCGTGTTCTCCCTGGTCATCGCTGTCACCGCGGCGACCGCGCTGACCCGCAGTGAACTGCCGCTGCGCTCGGCGGTCTTCGCCCTGGTCCTCGGGCCGCTGGTCATCCCGCAGATCGTCACCGCGCTTGGCCTGTTCCTGTTCTTCGAGCCGGCCGCGATGCTGGGCAGCCCGATCGCCATCGCCCTCGGACACACCGTGCTCGCCTCGCCCATCGCGGTCCTCATCCTGATCGCGACCCTGCGCGGGATCGACGAACGCCTCGAGGACGCCGCCGCCAGCATGGGCGCCAGCCGGCTGACCATCGCCCGGCGCATCACCTTCCCCCTCGCCGCGCCCGGCATGATCGCAGCGGCGATCTTCTCCTTCATCACCAGCTTCGACGAGTTCTACATCTCCCAGTTCCTCTCCTCCGTCGACACCGTCACCCTGCCGGTGCAGGTCTACAACTCCCTCACCTTCGAGATCGACCCCAGCGTCACCGCGGTCAGCGCACTGCTCACCGCCTTCGCCATCCTCGCCCTGGGCCTGGTCGCCCTGGTCCGCTGGATCGGCTCCGGAAAGCAGGGCTCCCTGCTCTCGGTGGAGAACACGGCAGGCGTCGCCAACCCCGCAGGCGAGACGGTATGACCACCGCCGCCATCGCTCAGCGGCACCTGCTGCACATGACCGCCAACGGCTCGCTCGGCCCGGAAGGCGAGGACCTCCTCGTCGTCCGGCGGGGGAGGGTCCCCACGCCGACGACGCCGACGGCAGGCGCTACATCGACGGCCTGTGGGGGCCGGCCCGCGTCGGCCTGGTCGTCGACCTGATGTCGCGCCGACCGCGGGCGAGACCTGCCCCCTCGCCCGCGTCTGCAACCGCTTTGTGCCGCTGATCGGATCCAGCCCTCGCTGATCAGCGACCGCAGCCCCGTAGGCCGCGCTCCTGGTGGTGCCCGGCCGCGCCCCTTCGAAACTTCCCGCTAAGGACCCGACATGAAGACAATTCCCTACTGGATAGAAACCGCAGGGGCGTTTCCCGACCGGTCCGGCAAGCCGCTGACCGAGGACACGGACCTCGTGGTCGTCGGCGCCGGCCTGACGGGTCTGTCCACCGCCCTGCACTCCGCCCGCAAGGGCGCCCGTGTCACCCTCGTCGAGAAGGGCCAGATCGGCTCCGGTGCCTCCGCCCGCAACGGCGGCATGGCCAACCTGGGCTTCACCATCGGCATACGCCAGGCCATCCGCCGGTACGGACCCGAACGGGCCCGCGAGATCTACAACTCCTACGGCGAGGCCGTGGACACCGTCGAGCGGCTCGTGAACAAGGAGTCCATCGACTGCCAGTTCCGCCGTGTCGGACGCCTGGCCCTCGCATCCCGCCCCTCGCACTTCGAGAACCAGAAGGCCAAGCAGCGCGCCCTGTCCAAGTACTTCGGACACGAGACGACTCTGATCGGCAAGTCCGAGCTGCGTTCCGAGATCGGCTCCGACGCCTACCACGGCGGACTGCTCGACCCGTTCAGCGCCGCCCTGCACGTCGGCCGCTTCGTGCGCGGTATGGCCGAGGCGTGCGAGCGCACCGGTGTCGAGATCCACGAGCGCAACGCGGCCATCGGCGTGCGGCGCACCGCCACCGGCCGGTACGAGGTGCAGACCGAGCGTGGTGTCATCCGTGCCGGGCAGGTCATGATGGCCACCGACGCCTACACCGACAAGAACTTCCCCTGGCTGCGCCGCCAGCAGGTCTGCGTGGGCAGCTTCATCATCGTCACCGAGCCGCTCGGCGAGGAGCTCGCCCGGGACATCATCCCCAAGGCCCGCCTCCTCGTCGACTCCAACAAGGTCTGCCACTACTTCCGGCTCACCCCGGACAACCGGCTGCTGTTCGGCGGCCGCGCCCGCTTCGCACCGTCCGACCCCACCTCGGACAAGAAGAGCGGACAGGTCCTGTTCCGTGATATGTGCGCGACCTTCCCCCAGCTCTCCCGCACCAAGATCGAATACCTGTGGGGCGGCTCCGTCGGCTTCGCCATGGACCGCATCGTGCACGCCGGTCAGACCGATGACGGCGTCTACTACTCGATGGGCTACTCCGGCCACGGCGTGCAGATGGCCACCCACATGGGGCAGGTCATGGCCGAGGTGATGGACGGCCACCCCGAGGTCAGCCCCGTCCGCGACATCGCCCCGCCCCGTATCCCCCTCTACAACGGCACTGCCTGGTTCCTGCCCTTCGCGGGCGCCTACTACAAGACGCTGGACCGCATCCGCTGACCGGTCGACAGCCGGCCTGGGCAGCACCGGAAGCCAAGAGGGCGCTCATGAGAAGGGCCTGTTGCCCGCCGAGAGACTCACCGACCTACTGCGCGCCGTGACCGTGGAGCGCAGCCGTCAGGCCCTGGTCCCAGATGCACGATGAGCCTGGTCGAACCCGACCCGGTGACACCTGGTATGTCCGCTCTCGATTCACATCGATCCCGAAACCAACAGAGGAAAGAGCATGTCGCTCCTGAAGACCATCGACACCAACCCCTCCTTCGCTCCCAGCGAGTCCGGCCCGCTGCCGGAACGCCTGATCTCCGGCGACCCGACTTACAAGACCTGGGCCCAGGACGCCGCCCGTGACGGAACGATCAACACGGGTGTCTGGGAAGCCACGCCCGGCGAAACGCGCTCGATCAAGGGCGAGACCTTCGAGTTCTGCCACATCCTTTCCGGCGTCATCGAACTCACGCCGGAAGGCGGCGAGCCGGTGATCTACAAGGCAGGCGACAGTTTTGTCATGAAGCCGGGCTACGTCGGTGTCTGGAAGACCATCGAAACCGTGCGCAAGATCTACCTGACCGTGTCGTAACGCTGATCCCGTAGGGCACGATCGGCGTCGGGACCTCTCGCGAGGGCAACCTGCCCAGTAGACACATGCCCTCGATGCTCCGAGGACCGTCCTGTGGCAGAAATGCGGCTCAGCGACGGGGTATGCGGCGATGGGACCGTCCGCTGCCGCCCGGTCCCATCCGTGCTGCTCGACGTCGCCGCGTGGAAAGCAGACGGGCGCACGGAGGGTCCAGATCGAAGAGGCCATCCGTGCGCCCGCGGCCCGCAGGCGGTGGGTGGCGAAGCGCACCGCCAGTTCTCCAGCGCCTCGCGCAGACGGCAGCGGAACGTGGCGGCCGGCCCGGCTCGACGGCATGGTCCGGCCGAGCCTGCGAAGCACTGTAAGCGCAACGGTGCGCACCGCAAGCAGAAGGCCACCGGCAGCTTCAATCCTGGTGATCTCATTGCACGGAATCGATCTGCGACTGACAAGCGTGGAGAACTGCATCCGATCAGGTGCGAGAAGCGTTCGGCTGTATCCGCGGTTGACCATAGAGAAGAGCGAAGCCAGCCAAAGAACACAGACCACGCCGGCCCACCACCAGCGGCCCGTCGGGTCTGCCGCCTCCGCCAGCCACGTCGCCACTGCCATGCACGCGAACAGCAGCGTCAAGACCCCGATCCCATCCCCAGTTCTACGCCGGGCAGCAACGTCGAGACCGATCCATATCAACCGGCACGCGCTGACCTTGGCCGTCCCGTAATGCTGCGATGGCGTCGGGTTCCACGGGCCCGAGGTGGTGCTGTGCGCTCCTCTCTGGTGTCGTTCTACGGGCGCGGGCGGTGAGGTGGGCGGGCAGGTGGTACAGCTTCATGCGGATCGTTTGCGGCTCGGCGGCGACGAGTTCGGGCTCGTCGTGCAGGAGAAGGAGCCGGGTGCAGGCGTCGAGGTCGGCGGCGATCGTGGCGGCCAGCAACCAGGCGGCCAGGACTTCGAGGGCAGCAGCCCGAGGCTGACCCGTTTTATCGCTTTCCCGCAGTCCTCGATCTCGGCGTGACCACGGTAGAGGGCGTGCACGAACCACACCTGCCTGGAGCCGGGAACTCCGGAAAGCCCGTGGTGAGCGGGGACGTTCGTGGGCGAGGATCTGATAGTGCCAGCCGGTGTGTTTCTCGAAGGCGGTCAACTTCATCGCATCCCGCCGCGAGGGCTTGAGCCAGCGCACGATCAGCCGCAACCCGGTCGGCCAGCCGGTCAGGTCGCGCAGGCAGGTCAACTCGGCGACTTGGTAGGAAACCATGTCGCCGTCGGGTCCCTTGGTCTCGTGGACCTTGCCGTCCTGCCGCAGCGCGGCCGTCCACACCTTCTCCGGCAGCAACGCGATGGCCTGCTCGTCCGTGGCGTTGACGGCCCAGCCGGTCACCCAGCGCACCCGGCGCCGGCTCGGGGACAGCTGTTGGAGATGATCGAGCAGGGCGTGGCTGAAGGCTGCGCCGTCGATCCGTACCAGCAGCTTCGACCACAGCGGCAGCGGGAGCTGCCGAAACTGCGAGGCCAGGACCGTCTTGTGGTCGGTAACGTCATTGGGCGGGGCGGGGCGGGGCGGGGCGGTGCCGGGCCGCAGCAGCATGGCGACGCACTCACGGGTGTTGGCCACCCACGCACCCAGCGGAATGTGACTGAACTCCCCTTGAAGGTGCCCGCCGGCGCCTTTCCTTGCGGCTGGTGCAGGTGACGATGGTCGCGTCCAGGTCGAGGACGTACCAGTTGGCCAGCTCGCGGCCGCACACCGAGATGCAGGGCCGCCGGGCCGCAGGGCGAGCAGCGTCCACACCACGCGGCGTATCGCGGCGCGGGCGCGCTCGATCCGGGCAGTGCTGTCCGAGACCGGTCGGCCGAACACCGCCCGCCAGTGGTACTGGAGTTGCTCGGCCTCCAAGACGTTCGTCGCACCGAGCACGATTGCGCAGGCCAGCCGAACCAGCGCCGTGCCCGGTCCCGCCGGTCCGGCCCGGTGCTCCTCGGCAACGCCGCGTTCAGCGCAGTGGCCAGGCCCGACGCGGGTGGCAACCTTCCGCAGCAGCACCACGCCCGCGTGGCCGATCAGGTTCTTGCCGTCGGCCCGCAGGGCAAGCCGATGATCCCAGCCGGTACTCCTCACCCGTTGGGTGCCTCTTCCCTCGCGGTCTTCTTGATCTAGACAGTCCAGATCATCGCAGGTGGGAGGCACCCTTCTGCTGTCAGGGGGGCAGGCGATCGTTCAGCTGGCTTCATGAGGCTGGTGCTACAGACAGTCAGGCGCGCCCCATCCATCGATCTGACAATCCCTCCGGTCGCGCCGCTGCCCAGGCAGTCGCGCTCGGCGCGGAAGGCGGTCAGTGCACCACGTCGGTGATGTGGTTGATGCAGACGACCTTGGGCTGGGTCATGTCCTCGAAGGCGAAGCGCACGCCTTCGCGGCCCATGCTGCCGTACTTGAATCCGCCGAACGGCATGGCGTCGAAGCGGTAGTCGGACGAGTCGTTGATCATGACTCCGCCGGCTTCCAGCTGCCGGGCCGCGCTCAGGGCGCGGTCCAGGCGCGAGGTGAAGATGCCCGCGTGGAGGCTGTAGTCGATGGCGTTGGCCTGCTCGATGGCGTCCTCGAAGGACGTGAACGGCTGCAGCACGACGACCGGGGCGAACACCTCCTCCTGCCAGATCGAGCAGGTCGCCGGGACGCCTTCCAGGACGGCCGGCGTGTACAGGGCGCCGTCGACGTCGTTGCCGCACAGCAGCACCGCGCCTTCGGCCACCGCCGTGTCGACCTTGGCCCGGGTGGCGGCCGCGGCCTGCTGGGTGATCATGGGGCCGACGTCGGTGGTGTCGTCGAGGGGGTCGCCGACGCGCAGCAGCTCGGTGCGGGCGACGAAGGCGTCACGGAAGCGCTCGTAGACGTCCTGGGCGATCAGGATCCGCTGGGTGCCGATGCAGTTCTGACCCGCGGCCCAGAACGCGCCGGAGACACACGAGGCCACGGCCTCCTCCAGGTCGGCGTCGTCCATGACGATGACCGGGGCGTTGCCGCCCAGGTCCATGGCAAGCTTCTTCAGGCCGGCGGTGCGGGAGATGGCCTCGCCGGTGGCGAATCCGCCGGTGAAGGACACCATCCGCACGTCGGGGGCGGCGACGATCGCGGCGGCGATGCCAGCGTCGCCGTTGACGACGGTGACGATCTCCTCGGGCAGGCCGGCCTCGATGAGGGTGTCGACCAGGCGCAGCGCGGACAGCGGGGTCAGGGCGGAGGGTTTGAGGATGACCGCGTTGCCGCCGGCGATGGCCGGGCCGAGTTTGTGGGCGACCAGGTTGAGGGGGTCGTTGAACGGGGTGATGGCGGCGATGATGCCCAGCGGTTCCCGGGTGAACCAGCCCTGCCGTTTCTCCGAGCCCTCGTGGGAGTCGAAGGGGATGACCTCACCGGCGTTGCGCCGTGCCTCGGCCGCGGACAGGGACAGGGTGTTGACCGCGCGGGCCACTTCCTTGCGGGCCTGGGTGATGGTCTTGCCGGCCTCGCTGACGATCAGCTGGGCGAAGGACTCGGTGCGCCGCTCGATCAGGTGGGCGGCGCGTTCCAGGACGGCGGCCCGGGAGGCGCGGGACAGCGCGGCGGCGGTGCGGCGCCCGCGTCTGGCCTGCTGCAGGATGCCGCCGACGGCGCCCGCGTCGACGGTGGGCACCGACGCGATGACCTCGCCGGTATAGGGGTTGTGCACGGGCGCCGTGTCGGCGCCCAATGTGATGCCGGGGGGTACGACGGTGTCAGACACGGTGAGTCTCCTGGAGAACGGGGCGCGTGGGCGCGGCGTAGTCGTCCGCGTGGCGCTGGTGGATGGCGATGACGTCCGACAGCAGGGCGCAGGCGGTCTCGACGGCCTCATGGGCGCCGGCCCGGGCGGCCGGGTCGGCGGTGAGGAGTTGTGTGATGGAGTTTGGCCAAGTTGACCAGGTCGGGGTCGAGGCCGTACCGCTCATCCTCGTGCGCTTTCTGCTCGGTGGCTGCGGTAGTCGTCGAGCCAGCCAAGACCTTCGCTCGTGCCGGCGCGGGGGCGGTACTCGCAGCCGGCCCACCCGTCGAAGCCCAGCTCGTCGATCACGTCGAGCAGGTGGTGGAGGTTGAACTCACCCTGGTCGGGTTCACCCCGGTCGGGCACGCCCGCTATCTGCAGATGACCGACCCGGCCGGTCGGCAGGTCGCGGCGCAGTGTCGTGGTGAGGTCGCCCTCGACGATCTGGCAGTGGTAAAGGTCGAGCTGCACCTTGAGATGGGAGGCTCCCACCTCCTGCACCACCGCGTGGGCCTCGGCCTGGGTGCTCAGGAAGTACCCGGGCATGTCGCGGCCGTTGATCGGCTCGATCAGGATGTCGACACCCGCCGCGGCGGCCCGTTCCGCGGCCCACGCCAGGTTGGTCAGGTAGGTGTCGCGGTGCTTGGCCCGCTCGGCCGGTGTCGCGTCCGGTCGGACCAGCCCGGCCATCAGGTGCACCCGAGGGCAGCCCAGCACCCCCGCGTACTCCAGCGCCCGGTCCACCCCGGAACGCACCTCCGCCTCACGTCCGGGCAGTGCCGCCATCCCGCGCTCCCCGGACTCCCACGCTCCTGCAGGTGCGTTGAAGAGCACCTGCACCAGGCCGTGGTCGTCGAGCCGGTGGCGCAGCTCGGCGGCGTCGTACGTATAGGGGAAGAGGTACTCGACCCCGTGGAAGCCATCAGCCGAGGCCGCGGCGAAGCGGTCGAGAAAATCGTGCTCGTTGTACATCATGGACAGGTTCGCTGCGAACCTCGGCATGCTGGCTCCTGTGTTCCGGCCGGGGACGGCTACGGTCAGTGGTTCGATCACCTTGCTCCGCAGCCTCCCTGCCATCCCGTGGTCTCAGAGGCCCTGTCCGTGGCATGGGCAGGTGCAGCCGTCTGCTCGTTCAGCACACGCACCGCGTTCTCCGCTCCGCTGCGCGGGCTGGAGAGCACGGGCTTGCCGACCGCTTCGGCGATCGCGGGAGCCAGCGGTGCCATGGATGCCTGCGCCAGCACGATCACGTCGACCTCCTTGGCCAGCGCCCGTGCTCCGTCCAGCACCATTGCGTCGTGGCGGTCGCGGTCACCGGACATCAGCACCGAGAAGGCACCCTCGCACAGCCGCTCCTGGACGGTGATGTCGCGACCGGCGGCCCGGGCCTTCTCCTCGACGAGGGCACGGGTCGGCGGCAGCGTCGTGGGGACCGTCGCCAGAACGCCGATGGCCTCGGCGGTCTCGACCGCTGACGCGGTCATCGCGTCGTCGATCTTGACGATCGGGACGGAGACCAGGCGTCGGGCCACGTCGATGGCCGGACCGACCGAGGAGCAGGCGGAGAAGATGACGTCGGCCCCCGCGGACTCCGCGGCCTGGGCCAGGTGCACCATGCGCTGCGTGCTGGCGGATGAGACCTCACCGTCGCGCACCACGGCTGCGAGCACATCGCTGTCGACGAAGTGCAGGACCCGGGCGTCCGGCGCGAGTTCCGCGAGGTATTCATTGATGACCGAATCGGGGTTGACGAACAGCAGGCTGGTGTGCAGGACGGCGATCGAGGCAGTGGTGGACATGCTGGCTCCAACAGGGTGAGGTACCGGCCCGCATGCGCGGGAGGGCACGAGAGCGCGGAACAGAGCGGTGCGAACCGCGCGCAGCGCGCACGGCCGGGGGCGTACGACGGTCTTGTGTCTGGCGGTGCGGTGCGGCCAGGGCAGCGGGGCTGAATCAGGTCACGCGTGCGTCCCCTCGGCGCGGGGGCTCAAGCGGCCGATGACCTCCAGGGCGGCGTCCCGGACCGCGTCGCGGCCCGCCGCCCACAGGGAGACGACGTCGGAGCCGGGCAACGCGGACGGGAGGGCCACGCGGACGGCCTCCAGATAGGCGCGGCGCAGTTCGGCGTTGACATTGACCTTGGCGACGCCTCGGGCGAGGGCGCCGTGCAGTTCCCCGACGGGCAGACCGCTGGCGCCGTGCAGGACGAGCGGGACGGTCACGGCCTCGTGGATCGCGGCCAGCCGCTCCAGGTCCAGGCGGACCGGGTCCTTGGTGAAGCCGTGGACGTTGCCGACGGCGACGGCGAGTGCGTCCACGCCCGTCGCGGCCACGAATTCGGCCGCCTGCTGCGGATCGGTCATCGCCGCGGCCTGCGCGACGGCGTCGGTGGAGACGTCCTCGTCACCGGGGAGCGCACCGAGTTCGGCCTCCACCCAGGCACCGTGGTCGCGGGCCCGGCGGACCGCCTCCTTCGTCAGCGCGATGTTCTCGGCGAACGGCAGGTGCGAGCCGTCGACCATGACGGAGGTGTAGCCCGCCTCGAGGCAGGCGGTGATCTCGTCCAGGTCCCGGCTGTGGTCGAGGTGCACACCGAGAGGGGCCGTGGAGCGCGCGGCGGCGTCCAGCGCCAGCAGCATCAGGGCCTCGCGGCCGGCGTGCTTGAAGGGACTGGAGCCCGCCTGGATGACCACCGGCCGTCCGGCGGCCTCGGCAGCGGCCGTGACGCCCTGGACCGTCTCCAGGTTGTAGGCGACGAACCCGGGCAGGGCGTGACCGGCGGCCGCGGCCTCCTTCAGGGCATCGGTTCCGTGCAGCAGCATCAGGCACTCCTGAGCAGGTCGAGGGCGTCAGCGAGGGCGTCGGCGCCCCCGACGTTCCCGGCGAAGACGATGTAGGGGATGCCGGCGGCGGGACCGTCCGCGGGCTCCCAGAGCGAGACGATGCCCGACAGCAGCGTTCCCCGAGCCCAGGCACGGCGGATCTCAAGGCCGTGCGTGGCGGTGTCGCTGGAGGTGATACCGCCCTTGGCGACGACGAAAGCGGGCCGCCGAATGGCGTTGACCCGGCGCACGGTCTGAACGAGCGCGGCGGAGACCCGGCGGGAAATCGCCAGACTGTCGTCCGCGTCGGCACCCGTCACCAGCACGCGAGAGGTGCGGATCACCGCGTCGGCCGACTCCAGCGCGCCGGCGGCCGCGGCCGCGACCTCGGCGATGTGGGCGTCACGCCGCTCCTCGTCGAGCAGCAGGGCCACGTCCAGCTCGTACTCGGCGATCCCGCCTCGCTCCCGCAGCCGGTCCAACTGCCGTGTCGTCAGCGCGACATGGGACCCCACGACGATGAGACCGTGCGGCGCGTCGCCGCGCAGCGGGCGCAGTTCGGCCGGGGTGAGCGGTGCCCGTCCGGCCTGTCCGGCGCGGGCTCTGACGAAGGACGGTCCGACCCGGTACAGCAGCCGCGTGCCGTTGCCCTCCGCCTCCGCGAGGGCCAGAGCGAGCACCCGCAGGTCGTCGTCGCACACCGCGTCGACCACGGCCACCCGTCCGCCGCGCAGCGAGCACAGCAGCCGCGCCGTGTGCGCCGGGCCGCCGGCGCGCAGGTCGTCGAGGGTGATGCGCAGGACCTGGTCCGCGGGGATGCCTCCGCCCGTCTTTTCCTCGACCCACTCGGGCAGCGACGAGCTGCGGTAGCCGAAGGTGGCGTCACGGGCGAACTCGCTCATCCCGACCGGCAGCAGCCCGTCGGCCGTGCGCATCCAGTGGCCGGAGCCGACGGTCAGCCGGCCCGCCTCGATGTAGGCGGGGACCAGCACCACTCCGTCCGGAGCTTTGCCGTCCAGCTCGGTCAGCTCTTCGGCGAGGACGTCGGTTTCCAGCGGGAAGTGGCCGCGCAGCGTCGAGTCGCCACGGCTGGCCAGGACGTAACCGGTGCCCTCGGCCGCGGCGGCCGCGTGCAGGGCGCGGACCACCTCGCGGTTGCGCGCGGCGGCGTCCTCGGCAGGCAGGCTGCGGGTGTTGGTGAGGACGAAGAAGACGCCACTGGGCTGGCGCAGCGCCCAGCGCAGGTCCTCAACCGTCCAGGACGTCAGGACGGGCACGTCGGCGACCGTCTGGGTGCCGGTCGGATCGTCGTCGAGGACGACGAGACGGGGACCGCCGGATATCCGGGCGGCCACTTCCGCGGCGCTCACCTCTCGGACCGGGGGCAGCCCTTCGAGCACCGCTGCCTCGGGAACGGGCCGCGTCTGGGCATGCAGGGGTAGGGACATGGCGAATTCCAGCTCCATTACGGATAGTTGGGGGAGGGGGGAACGTCAGTCACACCAGGGCTTGACCGGGTCCCGCGACGGACTCGGGACGGAGCAGCTCCGCGAGGGTCCCGGCGGGCAGCAGGCCCTTGTCCAGGACGAGTTCGGCGACTCCGCGTCCGGTGGCGAGGGCCTCCGCGGCGATGCCGGTGGCCGCTTCGTAGCCGATGTACGGGTTGAGGGCGGTGACCAGGCCGATCGAGTTCTCCACCGCCGCCCGTAGCGCCTGGGTGTTGGCCGTGATCCCCGCGACGCACCGCTCGGCCAGGGTCAGGCACGCGCGCTGAAGGTGTGTGATGCTCTTTGAGAGGGAGTGCCAGATGATCGGTTCGAAGGCGTTGAGCTGGAGCTGTCCGGCCTCGGCGGCCATGGTGATGGTGACGTCGTTGCCGATCACTTCGAAGGCGACCTGGTTGACGACCTCCGGGATCACCGGGTTGACCTTGCCCGGCATGATCGACGAACCGGCCTGCACGGGCGGCAGGTTGATCTCCCCGAGCCCGGCGCGCGGCCCCGACGACAGCAGCCGCAGGTCGTTGCAGCTCTTGGAGAGCTTGACCGCGACCCGCTTGAGCACACCGGACATCTGCACGAACGCCCCGCAGTCCTGGGTGGCTTCCACCAGGTTGGCGGCGGTAACCAGCGGCAGTCCGGTGATGGCGGCGAGGTGGCGGCGGGCGGCCTCGGCGTAGCCGGCGGGGGCGTTGAGACCGGTGCCGATCGCGGTGGCCCCGAGGTTGATCTCGTGCATCAGCTCCACGGCCTCGGAGAGCCGGCTGCGGTCCTCCTCCAGCATGAGCGCGTAGGCCGAGAATTCCTGACCGAGCGTCATCGGGACCGCGTCCTGCAGCTGAGTGCGGCCCATCTTCAGCACGTCACGGAACTGAACCGCCTTGGCCGCGAAAGCGTCCTGTAGCACCGCCATCGCCTTCAGCAGCCCGCGCACCGCATACACTGTCGCGATCTTGACGGCGGTCGGATAGACGTCATTGGTGGACTGGCCGAGGTTGACGTCCTGGTTGGGGTGCAGGTGCTCGTACTGGCCCTTGGCATGCCCCAGCAGCTCCAGCGCCCGGTTCGCCACGACCTCGTTGGCGTTCATGTTGGTGGAGGTGCCGGCGCCGCCCTGGATGACGTCGACGACGAACTGGTCATGCAGCTTGCCCTCACGAATCTTACGGCACGCCTCCACGATGGCGGCCGCCTTCCTCGGCCCCAGCAGGCCGAGTTCCTCGTTCGCCAGGACGGCGGCCTCCTTCACGGCGGCCAGAGCGTCGATCAGATGCGGGCAGGAGGCCATCGGCGTGCCCGTGATGGCGAAGTTCTCCCTGGCGCGCAGGGTGTGGATGCCCCAGTACGCCTCGACGGGGACATCGCGATAACCGAGCAGGTCGTGCTCGCTGCGGTGCGCTACGGCGGTCATGGCAGGCCGGGCCTTCTCTCGGAGCGTGTCAGGGCGTGCGGGTGCGTGGGGTGCGGCAAGAGGGAGAGCGAGCACGACCCGTCAGGGCGGTGCGACTTGCCAGGACCACGCCGCGGAAAGTCTGGGCACTGTCACCGCCGTCGGTATCGGCTCAGAACGACTCGTCCTTCGCCCTGTCGCAGGCACCGCCGGACGGCAGGAACCAGGCGGTGGCGTCGTAGAAGGGGACGGGTGCCTTCGGCGATCGCCGGGCGGGCGGCAGGTAGCCGGCCCGGATGCCGTCACCGGGGGCGAGGGTGAGGCGGTGGTTCTGGTTCGTCATACGGCCGATTGCAGCAGTGGGCCGGGCAGCGCGTCCAAGACTCAATCCCGATGTGCTTTATAAGGCCGCCCTATAAGGCGGCTTTATCGCGGCTCGTGGGCGCCCGCGTCCTGGACATCGAGCCGGAGAACACCTTGGACATCGCCCTCGTCGCCAGCTGCGGCCTCCTCTCGCCCGCGGCCGCCGCGCTCGTCACGGCCGCGACCTCGGCCACCGACAGCTGATAGGCCCCGCTTATAAGGCAGATCCGCTTTGCGTCTTGGACGCCCCACGGACCACCCTGCTGCAATCGACGCCATGACGACGAACCACCGGATTGCCCTGATCCCGGGCGACGGCATCGGCGCCGAGGTACTGCCCCCGGCACAGCAGGTGCTCGATGTGCTCGGCCGCCGCCACGGCTTCAGCCTGTCCTACACGTCGTACGACTGGTCATGCGAGCGGACGAGGAGGCCGGTTCTCGCGCAGTCGGCGCGGGGTCAGGTCGACGACCAGGCCGACGCGGGCCGGCCCTCACAGGCCGTCGATGTAGCGCCTGCCGTCGGCGTCGTCGATGTGCGGGCTCTCCCCTCGCTGGACGACAGGTTCACCCGGCAGAGCGGGATCGAGATCACCCAGGACTCCCTCGAAGACTACGCCGAGCTCAAGGCGTGGGCCGAGGACCATGAGGACACCGCTGGACCCCGCCGAGGCGCTGCGCGGGGTGCTCGCCGCCAACGTCACCTGGGACGTCATGACCGCCGCCGCGTGCGCTGATGACCGGTCTCGATGAGCGCTCCGCCTTTGACGGACGGCCCACCTCGGACCTGATCGCCGACCAGGTGGGGGAGAGCGTGCTGGGCCCGAGCCCTGCGGCCGTCGGAGTGGGGGCATCGAGGGGAAGTACCAAGCGGGGGAGTGCGCCCCGGGGGCGGCGGGCAGGGCTGCCGCGGCTGACGCAGGCCCGCGGTGAGTGATGAGCGAGCTGACGACGAGAGAGAGAACGCACCGATGACCTCAGCGACCACCACCGGCCGGGACGGAACGACCACCCCCGGTCACGCCAGCCAACTGCCGGGCCCGCTCCTCGATCAGGTACTGCGGCAGTCCTTCGGACTCGAGGGATATGCCCAGCACCCACTGGGAGGGGAGGTCGACCAGAACGTCCGGATCACCGGCGCTGACGGCATGCGCTACTTCGTACGGGTCACCCGCGCGGAGCCGGACTCGGCCGACGTCCTCTGGCAGAACGCGCTCCTCCAGCACCTGGCCTCCACCGTGCCCGACCTTCCGGTGCCACGACTGGTCCCGACGCGCGAGGGGAAGTGCCTTGCCGGCGTCGTCCACGAGGGCCGAACGCACGTGGTCCGCGTGATGAGCTGGCTCGAGGGCCGGGTCCTGGCGGAACTCGACGACCACCCCGCGGCGCTGCTGCGTCAGCTGGGCAAAGCCGCTGGGCGGCTGAGCCTCGGACTCTCCAGCGTGGAGCCACCGGTGGGTTTGGAACCGCACGACTGGGACATGCGCCGGGCCGCTGAGATCGTCGAGGCGTCGCTGCACGCCGTAGAGGACGCGGACCGGCGGGAGTCGGTGCGCACGATCATGGGCTGGTACGACGATCTCCTGCCGGCATGGGACCGACTGCCGCGGAGCGTCGTACAC
>NZ_JBSFVC010000072.1:0-17960 GCF_053592095.1 Streptomyces sp. NPDC002787
CTCACGGAACTCCGGATCGAACTTCCGTCGCTTCTCCGCCATGACTCCCAACTTCCCCTGCAGTCACGGTCTTCACGCTACGAGGGGAGGGACACTTCGCCTGCAACAAGCGGGCGCCGGGAAGTGGCTGTTCCGCGCTGGAGGGTCGCAACCGCTGGCACGCGATCCTCGGGGGCAGCGACCACTGCATCGCCGTCCACCCGTCCGACCTCGCGGTCGCCTTGCGCGCACTGGACGCCACCCTTCACACCCTCGGTCCGGACGGTGGGCGGACCATCACCATGGCCGACTTCCACCGGACGCCGGATGACACTCCCCACATCGAGAACGCCCTGCGACACGGCGAGCTCATCACCGCGGTCGACGTGCCGTTGCCGACCCCGGACAGCCGTCAGCGCTACCTGAAGGTCCGCGACCGCGCCACCTTCGAGTTCGCGGTCGTGTCCGTCGCCGCCGTGCTGCGTATGAACGGACGCACCGTCGAGAAGGCCAGCCTCGCCTTCGGCGGCATCGCCACCCGTCCCTGGCGCTCCTCGGAGGCTGAAGCCGCCTTGCGGGGCCGGGCGCTGACCGGGCGGAGCATCGCCGCGGCCGGACGCGCTCTGGTCCGGGGCGCACAGCCGCGAGAGGACAACGCGTTCAAGGTCGAGCTGGTGCAGCGCGCACTGCAGGACGCACTCGGCCGTTTCCTTGGAGGTTCCCGATGAGCACCGATGTCGTCGGCCGCCCGCTGTCCCGCGTCGAGTCCCAGCTGAAGGTGACAGGCGCAGCCGAGTACACGGCCGATGTGAGGCTACCCCGTCTGGCCCACGCGTTCATGGCGATGAGCACCATCGCCCGCGGCCGGGTCACCCGGATCGACACCCGGGCCGCCGAAGCGGCGCGCGGCGTGATCGCTGTCTACACCCACGAGACCATGCCGCGTCTGTCGCAGCCCACTTACCGAACGTTCTTCAAGACGTTCATTCCCCTGCAGACTCCGCAGATTCATCACGCGGGCCAGCCCGTCGCCTTCGTGGTCGCGCAGACCCTGGAACAGGCGCAGCGGGCTGCGGAACTGATCGAGATCGACTACGAGGAACCGGGCGCACCCGAGGGCGAACTGGCCGAGGGCGAGGTGATCCAGCCACCCACCGGGCCGGACGGACCCAACACCTTCCGACGCGGCGACACAGCGGCCGGCATGGCCCAGGCGGACATCCGGATCAAGGCTGAGTACACGATCCCCATGCACCACCACAACCCCATCGAGCCCCACGCCACCACGGCCGCGTGGGAAGGCCCGAAGGTGACGGTGTACGAGACCACGCAGGGGGTGGACGGCACCCGGCAAGTCGTCAGCCAGGCCCTGGGGGTCCCCCTCGCCGACGTCCGGATCATCTCCCGCTTCCTCGGCGGCGGCTTCGGCACCAAAGGCCCCATCTGGCCGCACACCATCCTGACCTGTGCCGCCGCCCGCGCACTGGGCCGACCGGTCAAGCTCGTGCTGTCCCGCGCGCACATGTACACCTCCAACGGCCACCGCGCCCAGACGCATCAGACCATCGAGCTCGGCGCCCGCCGCGACGGCCGTATCACCGCGCTGAACCACGTCATCACCCAGCAGGTCACCCGCAACGACGTCGCGCTGTTCAACAGCAGCGAGCCGATCCGCATGCTGTATGACATCCCCCACCTGTCCAACGAACAGCACGCCGTACGCCTGGATCTGCCCACCCAGAGCTTCATGCGCTCTCCGGAGGCGTGCGCCGGCCACGCCCAGGAAGCGGGGCTCGACGAACTCGCGTATGCCCTGGACATGGACCCGGTCGAGCTGCGGGTACGCAACTGGAGTGCGCGGAACATGGAGAACGGCGAGGAGTGGGGCAGCAACCACCTCCGCGAGTGCTACCGCCGCGCCGCGTCGATGTTCGGCTGGTCCCGGCGCGATCCGCGCCCCCGCTCGATGCGCGACGGCGGTGAACTCGTCGGCTGGGGCATGGCCACGTCCGCGCACACCGCGGGCGGCAGGCCCGGTGCCGGGGCCCGTATGACGCTGGGCACCGACGGCAAGGTGCTCATCCAGGTCGGCACCCAGGACAACGGCACCGGCACGTACACCATCATGACGCAGATCGCCGGAGAAGTGCTCGGCGTACCCGTCTCCGACGTGACCTTCGAACTCGGCGACAGTGCCTTCCCCTTCAGCTTCGCCTCCGGCGCCTCCACCACCGCGCCCGGCGTCGGCAGCGCCGTCAACCGCGTGTGCACCGCCGCACGCGGGGCCGTCATCGACCTGGCCGTGGCCCAGCCCGGCTCCCCGCTGCGCGGTGTCCCCGCCGAGCGCGTGGACACCGCCGACGGCCATCTCTTCGACACCACCGACCCGCGCGCCCGGGTGAGCTATCGCTCGGTGGTCGGCCACGGCGGCAAGCCCTTGACCTTCCAGGTCGAACCCGTCAACACTCCCCTCGGCTACTCGACCGGCGCCGTCTTCGTCGAAGTGCGCGTCGACCCGCTGCTCGGCCGGGTCCGGGTGACCCGCGTGGCCGGCTGCTACGACCCAGGCACCGTCCTCAACCGCAAGACGGCTCGCAGTCAGGTCCTGGGCGGCGTGATCTGGGGCATCGGTTTCACGCTCTTCGAGCACACCCTCGTCGATCCCGCGACGGCGCGGATCGTCAATCCGAACCTCTCCGGCTACCTGATACCGGTCAACGCCGATGTCCCCGACATCCAGGTGCAGTTCATCGACGAGCCCGACCCGGCCAGCAACGCCCTCGGCGCCCGCGGCTTCGGCGAGACCCCCATGACCGGGGTCACCGCCGCCATCGCCAACGCGGTCTTCCACGCCACGGGCAAGCGCGTGCGCGACCTTCCCCTCACCCAGGACAAGCTGCTGTGACCGGCCACGACGGAGTCTGGGACGCACTGTACGAGGCGTGGTCCTCCGGCGAGACCTCCGGACTGGCGACTGTGGTGCGCACCTTCGGCTCTGCCCCGCGCCCGACCGGGTCAGCCATGGTGCTCACCCCTCAGGGGCGGGTCGTGGGGTCCGTGTCCGGCGGCTGCGTCGAGAGCGACGTACTCGAACGGGCCCGTGAGGCCATCCTCAACGGCAGCCCCCAACACGTGACTTACGGAATCAGCGACGACGACGCTGTTGCCGTCGGCCTCACCTGTGGCGGCACGCTGGAGATCCTCGTCGAACCCGTCGACATCCACACCTTCCCCGAGCTTGTCGACGTGATGGAATCCGTGCGGGCCGACATCCCCACAGCCGTCGCCACCGTGGTGAACCATCCGCGTCCGGAGGCCGTCGGCACACATGTGGTCCTGCACGCCGACGACCACTACGGCAGCCTGCGCCCACCGCACATCCCACCGGACCTGACGGACAACGCACGAGCCCTGCTGCGACGCGGTGACAGCGCACTGTTGAGCTACGACACCGAGAGCATCCGCGTCTTCGTACGCTCCCTCGCGCCGCCTCCGCGCATGTTGCTGTTCGGCGCCGGAGACTTCGCCTCAGCCCTCGCGTCGATCGGCCGGACACTGGGATACCGGGTCACGGTGTGCGATGCCCGCCAGGTCTTCACCACAGCCGAGCGCTTTCCGGACGCCGACGAAGTGGTCGTGGCCCGGCCCGACCAGTACCTGGCCGGCGAGGCCGCGGCCGGGCGGGTGGACGCGCGGACCGTGGTCGTGTCCTTCAGCCACGACCCCAAGTTCGACCTCCCTCTGCTGAAGACCGCGCTCGGGCTGGATGTCGAGTACGTGGGGGCGCTGGGTTCGCGTCGCACTCATCAGCGGCGCACCGCGGCCCTGTGCCGGGCCGGCGTCACCTCGCTCGCTCTGGCGCGGTTGTCCTCCCCCGTAGGGCTCGACCTCGGCGGGCATTCCGCCGGGGAGACGGCCGTCTCCATCGCTGCCGAGATCATCGCCAACCGGCACGGTGGCCAGGGAGTGCGCTTGTCCGACCGCGACGGGCCGGTCCACGCGATGCGGGCGGCGAGGAGGCAGCCACCCCCGGCCCCACTGGCTGCAACCGGTCCCAGCCGCAGTGACCCAGATCACTGAATTGCCCACGCATCGGTGTCGTTCGACCTGCAACCCCGAGGGGCTTGAGGCGTCTGTCGAAATGGATGCGCCTCCAGCACAGGGCCTCCGCATGGCAAGCCATCCATGACGGACGCCCAGCCCAGCAAGTCGAAACCGATGATTCGAGGACCAAAAAATGTCAGTACGTCACGCCGCCGCCCGCAGTTCCCGCCCGGGCCGGGTCCGCGCCGCACTGGGCGTCTCCGTCATGGGCGCCGCGCTGGCCCTCGGCGGAGCCTTCACGGCCCACGCCGACACCACCGGGCCGGATGTCCCCGAAGCCGAGAAGGCTCACTCCGCCACCCCCGCGAAGTCCACCTCCACCGGGAAGCACGCCAAGCCCTACGTGTCCGGGTCCGAGACGCCCGCACTCACCTCCGAAACGGACGTCCCCAAGCAGGCCAAGCCCGCCCAGCCGGTACAGCAGCCCGCCCAGCCCCACGCGCCCGGGTCGGAGACCGACGTCCCGGCGGACGCCAAGCCCGCCCAGCCGGTGCAGCAGCCGGCGGCTCCGGCCCAGTGAGCTCTCCGGCACCATCGACTCGCTGACCGGCTCCAGCCCATCCGGCAACACCACGTGAACGCACGCTGCGGGGCCCCAGCCCCACAGCACGGTCTGTCCACCCGGCGCCCGGGTGGACAGACCCGTCCCGTATCGCCCAGGAGACACGTGAGCACAGCGACGATCCCCACCCCCGCACCACCGGTCACCTGGTGGCAGAGCCTCCGCGGGCTCGTACAGGGCGGACTCGCTCCGCGTTCACTGACGACTCGGAAGGACGGCTGGAGCAGGCCGTTCAAAGCCCTCTCCCCCGGCACGGCCGCAGCCGGGGACGAGCACGGCTTCAGCGAGCTCTACCACCACCGCCGGCTCACTCTGGTGCGACTGGCACTGCTCCTGGTGGACGACCTCCCCACAGCGGAGGACGTCGTGCAGGACGCGTTCACCGCCCTCCTGCACCGCCACGGCGACCGGCTCGAGAACCTGGACGACCCCGAGGCCTACCTGCGCACCAGTGTCGTCAACAAAGCACGCTCCGTCCTGCGTCGACGCCGCACGGCACGCGCCTACATCCCCGAGCGCGAACACCCCTGCCCCTCCGCCGACCACAGCGTGCTCCTCGCCGAAACACACAAGGAAGTGATCGACGCGTTGCGGCGCCTCACCAGTCGGCAACGCGAAGTCCTGGTTCTGCGCTACTGGTCAGACCTCACCGAAGCACAGATCGCCGACACCCTCGGCATCTCCCGCGGGACGGTCAAGTCAACCGCCAGCCGGGCCCTGGACGCCCTCGGCAGACAACTGCAGGAGACACCCCGATGACCACCCACTCCGCCCGGCCTGGCTGCCGTCCCTCCCGCTGCCAACACCTTGCAGAGCCCCGGCGATGAGCCCCGGCCAGATCCCCCACGAGGCGATCGAACAGCGACTGCGCGAGGCCCTCAGCGCCCGGGCCGACACCGTCGAAGCGGGACACCTGCGGCCTGCCCTCCTTCCCACCGAGCCCAGGCGGTGGCCCCTGCCCCTTCGCCGGACCGCCGTCGCACTGCTGGGACTGGCCGCGGTTGCCGCCTGCGCCTTGTTCGCGGTCACGAACGACACTTCGGATCGCCCGGCCCCTCCAGCCGGCACTCCCCCGCATTCAGTGAACACACCCACGCCCCCGGCCCCCGCCTCCCCCGCCAAACCGGTTACGCCACCCGAAGGAGCCGGAACCAGGGAAGCACCTGACCCGGCGTCCCCGGCCACCACCACAGGACGATGACCCCGCCTTTCGAAGCCGTCGTCCTCATCGCGACCGTGCATGAGTGCAGGACCTCTGGTGCAGTCCGGAGTTCTGAAGTCCACAGATGCGCACCGACGCCGAGTGGCAGCGCATTCGGCCGTTGCTTCCGGTGTCCTGCCGGAATACCAGCTCAGGAACTATTCACTCGGCGAGCGACCTGAGCGTGATCGGAGTGGAAGCCTTGCCTTGGGGTGTGCGGTGGCCACCTCTGCTTGCCGCGCCCCTGACTGCGGCGGCCGCAACGACGTCACCCGGCCGACCTCACTCCTCCGCGCCGTGCCGCCGGTGCCAGTGCCGGGCAGGCGTGGCCAGCTTCGACGCCGTCCGGATGTGATGCCGACCGAACGCGGCTCGGCAGGCACCGAGCACGGCCCCGGCCTGGCTACTCAGCGCCGCGTCGTGGAGCAGCCGTTCGCCCACCTGTAGTGGTTCCGCCGGCTGCGGATCCACTGGGAGATACGTGTCGACATGCGACGCCTGCGGGAGTTGCTTGAGGGGCACTGAGTGAGACCGCGTGCAGGACGTTCGCATCAGGGGGTGAAGGCGACAGATGCCGCAAGATCCTTTTGCCTTTCGAGTGCGGTGAGACGTTCGGTGAGTGCGGCGTGGATGGCGTGATAGGTGTCGGAACCGAGAGCGAGGCGCAAAGGCGGGTTCGGGCGGCGGGTGCTGTCGTAGATGGCGGCGGCGAGCTTGGCCGGGTCGCCGGTGAAGACGCTGTCGTCGGCGGTCTGAAGGTAGCGCCGCGTCCGGCCGACGGCGTTGTCGTGATAGGGGGTTGTTTCGTCGGTGTAGTGCAGGGCGGAAGCGAAGCCGGTGCGAGTGGCGCCGGGTTCGACCAGGGTGAGGTGAATGCCGAAGTCGCGGACTTCGCGGCTGACGCTCTCGGTGAAGCCCTCCAGTCCCCACTTGCCCGCGTGGTAGGAACTGTGGGTGGGGGTGCCGATCTGGCCGCCCATGCTGGAGATCTGGATGACCCGGCCTCCTCCCTGCTCGCGCATCGGTTTCAGGAAGGCCCGGGTGATCAGCATCGGGGCGAGCAGCAGGACCTCGATCTGATCGCGGATCTGCTCGACGGTCATCTCCTCGGCGGCGCCCACCACTGCGTATCCGGCGTTGTTGACCACGATGTCCACTGGCCCGGACTGGAGAGTCCTGCTGACCACCTTGTCGATGTCGGCCGACCGGGTCAGGTCGAGGATCTCGATGTTCAACCGGTCGCCGTACGTCTCACGCAGGTCCTCCAGGGCTGCGGAAGAGCGGATCGTGGCCGTGACACGGTCACCGCACCGGAGGGCGTGTTCGGTGAGTCGGCGGCCCAGGCCGCCGGAGGCTCCGGTGACGAACCAGTGGCGTACGGCCTTGTCGGAGGGAGTGGGCATGAGAGCCTCCTGGAAGTAGAGTGATACCGGAATCTATTCCGGTTACGAGTTAAGCGGAACGGATTCCGGAATGCAATCGGAGCCAGGCACCTTAAGGAACCCGCATGCCCGCCACCCCCCGCCGGACCAGGAGCGATGCGCTGCAGAATCGGGAACGCCTGTTGGTGGTCGCGGCCCGGGTCTTCGCGGAGCAAGGGCTGGACACCGCGCCAGCCGCTATCGCCAAGCAGGCGGGCGTCGGGGTAGGTACGCTCTATCGCCACTTCCCGACTCGAGAGGCCCTCATCGACGCCGCCTACCGGCACCAACTCACCGGCGTGTGCGAGAAGGCAACCGATCTCCTCACCCGACATCCGGCCGCCGAGGCCACCCGAATGTGGATGGAACACTTCGTCGACTACGCCACGGCCAAGAGCGGCATGTCCGCAGCACTCAATGCGGTCATCGCCTCCGGAGTCGACCCATACGCCGACAGCCGCACACTCCTCACGGGCGCCGTCGCCTCCCTCCTCGAGGCAGGCGCCCGGGACGGCAGCCTGCGAACCGACGTCACCTCCGACGACGTCCTACTCCTCATGGGCGGCATCGCCTACTCCGTGCAACACAGCACCGAAGAGCAGACCCGTCGCCTCATCGACCTCCTGATGGACGCGCTGACCAAGGACTCGACCGCGAGCTGAAACCAAGCTGCCGGACCCGTGCGTCGAACACGACGCAAGTGTCCCTCCGCCGCGGGGACGGCGGGAGGCCGGCGCCGGGCGACCGGCGTCGCCGGCCCTCAGCAACTGCGCACATCACAGCATGCCGTCCCGTTGCTCACAGTGAGGGGAAGCCGCACCAAGGCGCCGAGAGGCGACAGATCGTTCGAGCCGGCCGATCACGGACGGACAGACGCAGGAGATCCGGACGGTCGACGTCTCGGGTCCGAGCCGCAACAACGACGGCGTGACGCACACGGTGCGTGGGGTGAGTATCGGGGTGGGGTGTGCCGGATGGCCGACGACGAGGACCTGGTGCGCCGAGTCGTCGCCAACCTCCCGGACAACGCGTGCCTCCACAACATCGCCCAGGGATCGGCGCATGTGACAGTACGCGCCGCAACTGAGCCCGCCTCCGGCACGGACCCGCCTGCCGTCGTACTGGTGTCGAGGGCCGACATCAGATTCAGGCATCCGGGTCCGCTCCGGGACCGGCCTCTTCGAACCGGCGACCGTGGCCATGTCTCGGGCTCGTCCCGCTCCGGGATACACGCCCGCCGACAGGCCGAATCACTCCGAGTCGCGATTCGCCACCCCGAGTGCGATGTCGCGATGTGCGTCGTGTTCGGCGAGCCGGGCGACGAGCGATGCCCGTACGTCCTCGTAGGTGTCGGACCCGAGGGGCAGGCGCAGCGGCGTGTCTCCGGAGTCGACGAGGTCGATCATGGCCTGCGCGATCTTGTGCGGGTCGTTCGGCAGGGGGAAGTCGCCCGATGCGATGGCGCGCCGCACCTCACCTGCCGGGGTGTTCTCGTACTCCGGCATCACGGGTGCGGTGTCGAGAGCACCGGCGAATCCGGTCCGCGTGGCGCCGGGTTCGACGATGGTCAGGCCGATGCCGAACGGGGCGATCTCGCGAGCCACCGTCTCGCAGAAGCCTTCGATTCCCCACTTCGACGCGTGGTAGTAGCTGAAGTTCGGGTAGGTGGTCTGGCCGCCGGCGGTCGACACCTGCACGATGCGTCCGTGCCCCTGCGCACGCAGATGCGGTAGGGCTGCGCGGATGACGTGGATCGACCCGAGGAGGTTGGTGTTGATCACACGCTGGATCTGCTCGTCAGTGGCCTCTTCCACGGAGGCGAAGACGCCGTAACCGGCGTTGTTGACGACCGCGTCGATCGTGCCGAGCGCCTTGAAGGAATCCGCCACGACTTGGTGGACCTGCTCGGTATCAGTGACGTCGAGCCGGGCCGACCAGAGGCGCTCACCATATCGAGCACGCAGATCATCCAGCGCCTCAGGCCGGCGTGCGGTCGCGGCGACCCGGTCACCGCGGGCCAGCAGCCTCTCGGTGAGCAGACGCCCGAAACCTGAAGAAGTGCCGGTGATGAACCATGTGGTTGACATGGTGCTCCTTTCATCAATGACAGCGACGTTAGGAGTTGAAGTCGACTTGAGGGCTGGGTTCGCCGGGGCTGCTGCGGTGGCGCTTGGGGGATACGGGACCGCTGGACGGTCTCAGGGGGCGATGCCCACGCCGTCGATGCGGCTCCACGCCTGTTCCCGCGCGGCGGACATGGCGGGCCAGTGGAAGCCGCCGGGCCGGGGACGGACTTGGGAGGCGAACGGCGCGGGTCGGTACGCCGGATCGTAGAAGCAGCCGCCGCCGTAGGCGGTGTCGAACGCGCCGCACGCACGCGCGATCGAGGTGGGGGAGGGCTTCCGGCCGGTGCGCGACCATGTGTCCAGTGCCGCCAGGGAGTTGGCGTACTCGGCAGTGCTGAGGGCGCTGTGCTCGCTCTCCCTCGTGAAGGTCTGGACGAGGTTCTCGCTTCGGCCGGCGGCCTGGACCGTGGCGCGGTAGGCCGCCTCGTGCTCGACGAAGACCTGTGGGTCGTCGATTGCGTGCAGCGTGAGGACCGGGAGTGCGATCCGTCCCGTGAGGTCGCTGTCGTAGGAGAGGTCGCGGCGTGCGGTGGGGTCGGCCGAGAAGCGTGCGACGCCCGCGTTGAGTGCCTTGTCGTCGTGCGAACCGTCGTAGCGGACCCCACGGTTGCTGAAGGGGTTCCGGCCGTCGAGCCGGTGGGACACGATGTCCTGGAGGAGGAAGGCCGCGTACTGCATGTTCGTGGCCAGTGAGTGTTCCGGGATGCGGGTGACGGCCAGGATGTCGTCGAGGTCGCGCTGCTGCTCCGCGGTCCGGTCGGCCGGTTCCGAGTCGATGCCGGTGCACTCCTGGAGTCGGCCGTGGACCTCTTCCGGCGTCATCCTGGAGTCCGCGGGCAGCCCTTGCCACAGCGGGTACTGCGCCTCGGTGGGACGGGGCAGGTTGCGGCAGTAGTACTGGTAGACCGTCCGCAGGTCCACGCGCGTGTCGTAGCCGCGCGAACCGCCGGCCAGGAAGCCGTTGGTCAGCAGGACCCCGTCGTAGGCGCCACGCCTCCCGCCGTAGGTCTCGGTGACCTTGGCCGCGACGTTGCCGCCCCAGGACTGGCCATGGAGGTAGGTGCGGTCGGGGCGGCCGAAGTGGCTGACGAACAGGCGGCGTACGTTCTCCGTGTCGGCCGCGGCCATCCTGACCCCGTAGCCACCGCGCCGGTACGAGGAGCCCGCCCAGGCATAGCCCTCGTCGACCATCACCGCCCAGCGTTGCAGGTCCTCGGTGGTGGTGGACTCGTCGTAGGAGAAGTCGGGACCGCCGTGGGCGTGGACGACGAGGGAGCCGTTCCAGTGTTCGGGGACGGCCATGGTGTAGTAGGCGCCGTTGGCGTCCCGGCCGGTGTAACAGTCGGCCTTCTCCTCCAAGTGGCCCGGGCAGGTGGTGGCGTTGGGGCGCGTGGCGTCCGCCGGGGCGGCCGGTGCGGTGCCGAGCGTGCCGACGACCGCGGCCGCGAGCAGTGCCGTCAACGTCGCCAAACGGCGTAAGCGGGTCCGGAGACGGGTACCGGGTTCGGGCACGACAGGGGTGATCAAGGACTGCTCCTTCAGGTGCTTGTGGGGGTGCGCTGGTGAACGACCGTGTCGGGCAGGCGCGTTCGGGGTCAGGTCGCGGGCACGGGCAGAACGGCCAGCGGCACATGGTGCTGACCGGAGTGGATGTCACGGTCGTGCAGCGACGCCTGGCTGACGGTACGCGGGAAGGAGATCTTGACGACGTTCAGCGACGGAATGCGGAACATCTGCACGTCGGCCTCGTCGAGTCCGTAGAGCCGGGCGACCGTGCCCTCGTTGAGGAACGTCTCGTCGGCGGCGATGCGATAGCCGTCCGCGTCACGCATGAACAGCTCCATGGTGACCCAGAAGGGCCCGGCGTTCTTGGACCGGACCTCGTACGCCAGGTCTCCCAGAGTGGTGGGGGTGGTCTCAGCCATGGTGGGAGGCCTCCTCGATCTCGGTGCGGAACATGTCGGTGGGGGTGAGGGTGTCGACGACGTGGTGGAGCACGAACTCGTACGCCGGGCCGCGCTCGACCTCGGCCGGTGAGGTGGCGAACGCGAGGCTCGGCAGGTAGTCCATGTCGGCCGTCGGCAGGTGAAGCATCAAGGGGTTGGCGATCTTCGCGACGGCGGTGGCGGTGCTCTGGTCCGGTGCGTTGACGAGGAGCATGACTCCCACCTCACGAGGCGGACCCGCTGCCGGATCGAGATCCCCGAGGATGGCGTTGTGACCGTAGAGGCGCAGGTCGAAGGCGTATTTGTCCTCGCTCAGGCCGATCGTCTGCGCCACCCGCTGCCTGATCATCGTGCGCATGAGATCGGCCCAGTCGTCGATGTTTTCGAGGATGTGCGGATCCCGGATCGCGCTGAAGGACATCGTCTCGTAGCCGGTGATCCGGGCGCCTTCGAGCTTGATGGTGTGCTGGTCGGCGACATGGAACCGGGAGCGTTCGACCCGCACGGTGCGGTCGTCCAAGGCGGTGTAGGCGGCCTCACGGACGTCCAGGGTGCCGTCCGGCTCGCGCATCTGGAACGGGTTCACCGTCTCGTAGAGCATGTGGGCGGCGACCAGGATCGGTGTGCAGGCGACCGTGGGATCGAGCGGCTCGATGGTGAAGCCGTCGGCGTCGATGGTGGCCAGCACCCCGCCCGCGCGGGGATCGCTGGTGCACTGCCCGCCGCACTCGATGATCTTGGCAGCGTGCCAGGTCGGCCCGGCCGGCATTCCCTTCATCAGCGGGTAGGCGGCGGCAATGGCGGTATCTGTGGCGCGCCCGGCGAGCACGACCTGTGCACCGGCCTGGAGCGCGGCGACGATCGGCTCGTGCCCCATGGCGCCCACGATGTGCGTGCAGCTCTGTAACGTCTCCGGCTCCAGTTCGCCCAGCGGCGGCAGGGCATGGATCCGGCCCTCGTCCAGGCGCTTCAGGAGCGCGCCGGTGTCCTGCTCGCTGTAGATGCGCGCCACCCGTAGCCGAAGTCCCTCGGCGGCCAGGATGTCGGCGACGATGCCGGCGACCCAGTCGACACCGGCGTCGGTTCCGCTGGTGCCGCACGAGCCCACGATCAGCGGGATGCCGGCGCCTGCCGCTGCCTTGAGCAGGACCCTCAGGTCACGGGCGACCGCCGCACGGGTGGTCTTGGGCTGTGACGCGCCGAGGTAGTAGGGGCCGGAGTCGGTGCTGCCCCCGTCGACGGAGATGACATCGGCGCCGAGCGCCAGACCTCGCTCGATCGTGGCCTCGGGAAAGCCGGCTCCGAGCATGCCGGTCGGTGCCAGGACCTTGACCTGGTCACGCCGTTCGTTGTCCATGTTCCTCTTTCTTGTCGGTGCCGGGCACGTGGCGGGCGGGTGTCACCCGTCGGCCCGGGCAGTGGGGGTGCGCGGCAGTAGGTGGGTGTTCACCGCGAACCGGGGGCGGCCCTCGAGGGCGGCCACCACCTCGGCCGCCCCTTCGAGGCCGGCGGCGGCGCGGGCTTCGGCGGTCTGGCCCGCGAGGTGGGAGAAGACGACGATTCCCTCGACGTCCCGCAGCGGGCTGTCGGCCGGGAGCGGCTCCTCGCTCACCACGTCGAGAGCGGCCGCGGCGATCTCGCCGGTGCGCACGGCGTCGGCAAGGGCCCGTTCGTCGACGACGGCGCCCCGCGCGGTGTTGACCAGCACCGCCGTCGGCTTCATCCGCCGGAAGGCTGAGGCGTCGAGGAGACCTCGGGTGCGGTTCGTCAGCGCGGTGTGCACCGATACGTAGTCGGATGCCGCCAGCAGCTCGGGCAGCGCGACGAACCGCACCGACGGGTCCGGCCGTTCGTTCTCCGGTACACCGGTCGTGCAGAGCACCTCCATGCCGAAGGCCCGCGCCAGCGGCACCACGGCGCGCGCTGCTGCCCCGTACCCGATCAGGCCGAGCGTCGAGCCGCGCAGCTCGTGACCGTCCTCCCTCGGCCACCGGCCGGCCGCGACACCCGCCGCGCTCTGCACCAGCCGCCGCGCGGCCGCCAGCAGCAGTCCGAGGGTGTACTCGGCCACGGCGTTCGCGTTGATTCCCGGCAGGTTGCTCACCGTGATGCCGAGCTTGCCCGCGGCGGCGATGTCGATGGAGTCGTAGCCGACGCCGGTGCGCACGATGGCGCGCAGGCGGGGTGCTGCGGAGAGGACCTGGACGGTCAGGGGCTCATGGGCGACGAGCGCCGCGTCGATCCCGTCGAGGGCGGCGACGAGTTGCTCGGGCCCGCGGCGGCCGATGAGCGGGGCGTGGACCGTCGTGTGGCCGTGCGCCCGAAGGTAGTGGTCGACCTCGTCGTCGGGCCGCAGGTAGTCCGTGGTGATCAGGATGCGGGGCACGGTTCCTCGTCTCTGGCTGCGCCGGGCGCCGGGTTCGCGCCGAGCTGCGGGGATGGGCTGATTACTTCGCTGGGGTCAGGGCGGTGCGCCGCTGCAGCACACTGATCCTGGCCACGACGACGATCGACAGCGTGGCGACGATGGCGATGTCGATGAGCATGAGGGGCCAGCCGGTGATGTCGACCATCGCGCCGACCACCGCCGGGCCCACGAAGCCGCCGCCGGCCCAGCCGACGGTGTACATCCCGGCGTAGGTTCCGAAGACGCGTGCCGAGGGGGCGAGATTCCACAGGACGACCACCGCGTTGACCAGGAAGCAGGCCGCGCCGGCGGCCGCGAGGCACAGGGCCACGGTGGCCCCCGTCGGAGTCCGGATGAGCGTCCCCAGCACCATGGAACCGGCGAAGATCGACATGCCCACGGCCATGACCCGGAGCCGTCCGTAACGCTCGGCGAGCACGGCTGCCGGGTAGGCCGCCAGGATGAAGGCGATGCCGCTGGGGAGCGTGAGACCGCCGGCGGCTCCCCGTGACATGTCCAGGGTTTCCATCCCGTAGGGCGTGATCAGTGAGCGGGAGGCGGCCCAGGCACTGCCGAAGAGGAAAATCGTGAGGAGCAGCAGGAGCCGGCTGCGATCGGTGTCCTTGAGGATCTCGGTGAAGGTGTCGCGGACCCGTGGCCCGGCGCGCTCGGCACCGTGCTTCTCCTCGCTCTCGGCCACTGCCGCCTGGTAGGCCGGGGAGCGGCTGTCGCGCACGGTGGCCGCGAGCACCCCGATCGAGATCAGCATGATGATCGAGGGGATCGCGAACGCGAGGCTCAGATGGTTGTCGACCAGGAAGATGCTGATGAGCGCGGCGACGATGGCTGTGATGCTCGAAGCGATCTTGACCGCGGCGTTGGCTCGGCTCCGTCGCTCGGGTGCGATGAAGTCCGGTACCAGCGCCTCGGCGATCGGCTTGAAGGTGTTGGCGACGAGCGCGTACGAGAACAGCACCGCGATCAGGAGCGGCAAGGACGCCGCGCTGTGCGGGATGAGGAGGAACAGCGCGGCGGAGATCGGCATGCCGACCACCAGGTAGGGCATCCGCCGTCCCCAGGAGGTCCTCGTGCGGTCGGACCGGTTGCCGATCCACGGCTGGATGAAGATGCCGAGCAGGTTGTCCATGCCCATCAGCAGGCCCACGACGCCCGCGCTGGTGAGGTGCTCCCGCAGCAGGGGTGGAACCTGGGATTCGTAGAAGTTCCAGGTCGACTCCTGTGCGAAGACCGCGAGAGCGACCAGGAACGTGATGCGCCGTGTACGTGTGCGGTGCCCTGCTGACACCGTCGTCATAGGGGGCGTCCCTTCGCGCCGCCACCATGCTGGGCAGCTACTGGATGGGTTCGGTGTGGGCGTGGGGGCTGGGAGACATCCGCCCTCTTCGGGACGAGCGGGGGGACCGTGGCCAGGCCCGGCCGACCTCGACCACGAGGGCCAGGTCCTGGGTGACCCGGATCCGGCAGTCGGGCCCGAAGGAGCAGGACGATTCGCGTTCCTCGAAGATCGCCGGGCCGGCCAGTTCGGTTCCCGGGGTGAGCGCGTAGCGGTTCCAGACGGGGTGTGGGGCGACCTGGAGGCGCAGGCCGCGGCGCACGCCGTGTGCCGCCGGCGCGCCCAGGAGCGAAGGCGGGGATGCCCGCCCGCGACTCGGCCATCGTGCGGCCCGCTCGGTCCATCAGGACGACGGTGTGGTCCTTCGACTCCCGGATGATCGTGGAGAAGGCCGTGCGCAGCATCGTGGAGGCCGCCTCGTCGGTGGCGGCGGCCGGCCGGTCCCAGCGCACCTCGAAGCCGACCGGGTGGGAGACAGGTCTGATCATGACGCCGAGCTCCCCTCTTCGACCGCGCGACCGGCCCCGTCACCGGCCGCCGCTCCTCCGCCGTGGCCGGCGAGCGGCCTCGCGGCGATCCGGGCCGCGATGGCCTCTCCCAGTCCCGCCGTGGTCCCCGGGCCCCCCAGGTCGGGGGTGACCACATCGGGCCGCTCGTCCAGGACGCTCTCTATCGCGGCCACGACGTGCGTGGCCGCCTCGTGCTCGCCGAGGTGGGCGAGCATCATGGCGCCGCTCCAGATCTGCCCGACGGGGTTGGCCACACCGAGACCTGCGATGTCCGGCGCCGACCCGTGCACCGGCTCGAAGAGGCTGGGGAAGGAGCGGTCGGGGTTGATGTTGGCACTGGGGGCGATGCCGATCGTTCCGGTACAGGCCGGGCCCAGGTCCGAGAGGATGTCACCGAACAGGTTGCTGGCGACGACCACGTCGTACCGGTCGGGCTGCAGGACGAACTTCGCGGTCAGGATGTCGATGTGGTCCTTGTCGGCTGTGACGTCGGGGTACCGGGCGGCCATCTCGGTCGCGCGCTCGTCCCAGTAGGGCATGGAGATCGAGATCCCGTTGCTCTTCGTCGCCCAGGTCAGGTGCTTGCCCGGGCGGGACGAGGCGAGTTCGAAGGCATAGCGCAGGACACGGTCGACGCCGGTCCGCGTCATGACCGTTTCCTGGACCACCGTCTCGCGATCGGTGCCCTCGAAGATCCGGCCGCCGATGCTGGAGTACTCGCCCTCGGTGTTCTCCCGCACGACGTAGAAGTCGATGTCGCCCGGCTGGTGGTCGCGCAGCGGACTGCGTACCCCGCGCAGCAGCCGGACGGGGCGCAGGTTGACGTACTGGTCGAAGCCCCGCCGCATCTGGAGCAGGCTGCCCCACAGCGACACGTGGTCCGGGACCACCTCCGGCCATCCGACCGCGCCGAAGAAGATCGCGTCGAACGCACCGAGTACGTCCCGCCAGTTCTCGGGCAGCATCGTGCCGTGCTTCAGCCAGTAGTCGGCGCTGGCGAAGTCGAACTCGGTGACGTCGAGTTCGAAGCCGTGCACCTCGGCAGCGGCCCGTAGGCACCTCAGACCCTCCGGGACGACCTCGCGGCCGATCCCGTCACCCGGAATCACTGCGATGCGATAGCTCTGCGGCACGGAGGCACTCCCCAGTTGATGTGGTCGATGCGCAAGTCCGGTACTGAGCACTCTGTTTGGAGGCGTTCCGCGACGGCGCTGCTGGGTCCTACCTTGGCCAGCGGCGACAGGCGTTACAAGCCCGTAACCGGCAAGGTACGTTTTCCCCCATGGAAAGCTCTCGGCGTTCCGGCCGCCCTTGGTCCAGGAGCCGTTTAGTCGTGGACGACCTGGAGTTCTTCCACGTGGTGGCGTCGAGCCAGACGCTGACTGCCGCGTCGCGGGAACTCGGTTGCTCCCTGCCCGTCGTCAGCAAACGCCTCAGCGCGCTGGAGCGCCGCCTGGATGTCCGGCTCGTTCAGCGCGGCGCCCGCCGGCTCGTGCTGACCTCGGAAGGCGAGCTGTACGCGGCGCGCGTCGAGGCGATCCTCGACCAGGTACGCGAACTCGAGGACACGATCACCGACAGAGCCGGGGGGTTGCGCGGGTCGCTGGTCGTCGAAGCCACCCTGGGTCTCGGTCGCGCGCATATCGCGCCGCTGCTCGGCGAGTTCGCCGCGGCCCATCCGGACCTGCACGTCCGGATGCAGACGTCCGCGCTTCCACTGCGGCCCCACCAGCGCGAGTTCGACGTGGCCGTCCACGTCGGCATGCCGCCCGACTCCTCGCTGCGCATGCGGCGTCTGGCCAGGAACCGGCGCGTGCCCTGCGCGTCGCCGTCCTACCTCGCCGAGCACGGCACCCCGGCCGACATCGAGGACCTGGCCCACCACAACTGCATCGTGCTGCGGGAGAACGAGAGCGATTTCGCGCTCTGGCGCTTCGGGGACGCGGACCGTCCCCGGCATGTGCGGGTGCACGGCAGCCTGTCCAGCAATGACGGTGACGTGGTGACCGGCTGGGCACTGGAGGGCCGAGGTGTGATCATGCGCTCCGAGTGGCACGTCAGGCCGCATCTGGAGCGGGGCGAGCTCGTCCGGGTCCTGCCGCACCTGTCGACACCGGCTGCCGACATCTACGCCCTCCTGGAGGAGGACGGGCACGTCCCGCGACGTGTCAGCGCCCTCATCGACTACCTCGCCGCACGGCTCCCGCTCCGGCTGGAACATGCGCAGGGCCGGCCCGCCGACCCGCGGAGCGCCGGCTAGCTTGATCTTTAACGTCCGGTGTCGAATGGTGTGCCGAACTTGATCACCTGGTCCGGTAACCGCCGTACACGGAAGCGGCCTTCGGCTGAAC
>NZ_JBSFVC010000073.1:0-17099 GCF_053592095.1 Streptomyces sp. NPDC002787
ACGTGCACACGCCCCGCAAATCACCGACAGCGAAGCAGCGAACGAAGAAGCCAACGACCCCACAACCCCGCCGCACAGGTTAAAGATCAAGCTAGGGCTACATGGCCCGGACGGGGATGCTCAGGACGGGGGCGGGCCGGGGGCCGCGTCCGGTGGTGCGCCGCCCAGGAGCGGCGGCATGCGCCCGCGGGCGGCCTTGGAGCCCGGGTACGAGCCGTCGTCGTCGGCGGGGAGCTCCACCGGCTCCGCCATCCCCGCCGCCACCAGGTAGTCGAGGATCGCCTCCGTCACCCCGGGTGGCAGGGCCAGCGAGGCGGAGGCGTCGTCCGGGGTGACCGGCCAGGCCAGAAGTCCCAGCACCCAGGCCGCCTCGGGCCGGTGCACCATGACCTTGTACGGGGCGCCCGACGACTCCACCGTGAAGCCCGGTGGCACCCGCCGTACGGTCACGTCGGCGGACAGGTGCACCGGCCGACGGCCCGGCAGCCGGGTCAGCCTGAACGACGCGGCCCGGGCCACCGGGGCGGCCGACAGCAGCGGCCCGCCGAGGTCGTCGACCCCCAGGGTCCGCACCACCAGGTGCGACAGCCGCTCCAGCAGGGGCAGCAGCACGAGGCGGACCCCGGCGTGCGGCTCCAGATTGGTCAGCAGCACCGGTCCCAGCTCCATGCGGTGCAGTGCCTCCCGCACCGGGGCGCGGGCGCCGTCGATCCGCTCCCGGCCCCAGGGGCCGGTCAGCACCAACTGCCCCTCGGCATCTTCCGTTTCCACCACGACGTCCTCGCTGAGCGACCAGAGGTGAACGGTCCGGTTCCCGACGCTGTCCAAGGTGACGCGCTTCCTCTCTCGGGTTCGCCGTGCCGCGGACGCGGTGAGCCTTCCGAGTGTGCGATCTTCGGCACGGTGCTGCCCAGCTACGCCGTCACGACCCGGACGTGAAGTTTTCACGCCCGGGTCGTCACGGGGTTCCCGTGGCCGGTCAGCCGGCGACGACGCCGGAGGGCGCGACGTCGCCGAACTTGTCCACGGCCTGGTAGTAGATCCAGGCCGTGGAGTCGCACGACGTCCGCTGCACGCCGGAGTAGCCGGAGCAGACCCGCTTCAGGTCGGCGTAGAACGCGGAGTCGACACGCGCCTTGTTGGCTTCGAAGGCGCCGGCGGCCTTGTAGTTGCGGTAGCCGAAGTCGTGCCGCGCGCACGACGACTGGAACGGGAAACCCAAGGGGTTGTCGGGCGAACTGCTGCAGTAGTCGGTCGACCAGTCGAACCCGTACGCGCTCCAGGCCGCCTGGTTGTTGCGGGCGGCGAGCCAGGCGTTGTAACCGCCGGCGCCGGTCTGGGTCCAGGTGGACAGCACGGCGGCCTTGTCGGCCGGCTCGGCGGCGTGGGCGGCGCCCGTGGTCGACAGGACGGCGGGCAGGGCGAGTAAGGCGGTGACGAGGGGCATGGCACGACGGCGCATGGCGTGACCTCCGGCGGTGACGGCATCTCGGAAGCGAACGCGCCAAGAGTCCCGTCCGGGGGTACACCGCCGACAGGAACGAACTCACCAGTCGGCCATGAGAATTTCACCGCGAGCGCCCTGCGGATCCGACCCCACGAGCCGTTCGAGCCGTGCTGCCACGTGTCCTTTCCCGAGGCCCGAGGCCCGAGGCCCGAGGCCCGAGGCCCGAGGACGGTGCTGGTGCCGGTCCTACGTCAGCGGCGGTGCCGTCGACCCGCGCGGGGTGAGCGAGGGGGTGGCGACCTGGTGGGACGGGGGGTCCTCGTCGTCGATGACCGCGAACAGGGTCCGGGCCACGTCGGCGCCGAACCCGTGCACGTCATGGCTCATCGCGGACAGCGGCGGATGGGTCAGCCGGCACAGCTGGGAGTCGTCCCAGGCGAGCAGGGAGAGGTCACGCGGCACCGACAGGCCCAGCTCGGCGGCGACGGCGGTCCCGGCGACGGCCATGATGTCGTTGTCGTAGAGGATCGCCGTGGGCCGCTCGGCCATGAGCAGCAGGGAACGTGTGGCGCGGGCGCCCTCCTCGCCCTCGTACCCCGTGGCGACCTGAAGGTCGTCGGCGATGCCCAGTTCGCGCGTGGCCTCGGTGAACGCCTTCGCGCGAATGGCGCTGTGGCCGAGCCCGGCGGGTCCGCCGACGCGGGCGACGCGGCGGTGGCCTAGGGCGGCCAGATACCGTACGGCCTCCGTGGCGGCGGTGGCGTCGTCCGTCCACACCGAGGTGAAGCCGCCTGTCAGCGACGGGTGGCCGACCGCCACCGCGGGGAGTCCGACGGCGCGCAGCGCGGGCACGCGGGGGTCGTTCTCGCGGAAGTCGACCAGGATCGATCCGCCGATCTGCCGGGCCTGCCACCACCGTTGCTGGAGCGCGATCTCCTCGTCCATGTCCCGCACCAGGTGCAGGAGCAGCGAGCAGGACCGCTCGGCCAGCACGCTCTCGACCCCGGAGATGAACTCCATGTAGAAGGGTTCCAGGCCGAGCAGCCGGGCCGGTCGGCAGATCGCCAGGCCGATGGTGTCCACCTTGGTGCCGGACGACAGGCCGCGGGCCCGGGCGTCGGGGGCCCAGCCCAGGTCCCGGGCCGCCTGGAAGATGCGGTCCCGGGTGGTGTCGGACACCCCGGGCCGGCCGTTGAAGGCGAGCGACACCGCTCCCTTCGACACGCCGGCCCGGGCCGCGACGTCCTTGATGGTGATGCGTTGGGTGGATGCCGCGCTCACGCCGGTTCCACGCAGAAGAGGGCGGCGCGGGCCGCTCCGGCGCCGGGCTCGGGCCAGCCGACGACCCGGATCCTGCTCTCCTCGCCGGGAAGCAGGGTGACGAGACCGGTGTCGGCCACCGCGTCGGGGGCGAGGCGGTCGGGCTGGAGCAGGAGGTCTCGTACGAGGGTGTGTGCTGTCACCACGACGTCGACTGTATCGGCAGCGCCGGCGACCGGTTCCACCCGCACGTCGAACTCCGGGCGCGGATAGGGGAACGCGCGGTCCGGCACGGGGAAGTGCACGGCGCGCAGCCCCTCCACGTCCGCCACCAGGAACTCCCCGTCCCCGGTGAGGCCGAGCGCGTCCACGGGCAGCGGTGTCCGTACCGCGTCCCGCGCCGCCACCTCCACGGTGAGCGGCACCTGGGCCGTCACCCTCCCGTCGGCGGTCGTCCGGCGTACGGCTACCTCGGCCCGCCAGGGGTCGGCCGACTGGTTGACCAGGCCCAGCACGATGCCCTCCGGGGCGGGTTGGAGGGTGAGCAGCCGGTCGGCGTACAGGCGGCGCAGCTCGTGGTAGAGCGGCTTGAGCCGGCCGTCCCCGTCGATGGCCGCCCAGGAGCTGACCGGCCAGCAGTCGTTCAGCTGCCACACGACGGTGCCCGCGCACCGCGGCCAGTGGGAGCGCCAGTGCTCGATGCCCGTGGCGACGGCCCGGGCCTGGATCAGCTGGGTCAGATAGTGCCAGCGGTCGAAGCCGGCCCCGGTGCCTTCGGGGAGCGCGAAGTGGCGGGCCACCCCGCGGTTGAGTTTGCCGTTGCCGTCCTCGGCCTTCTGGTGGTGCACCATGCCGGGCGAGTCGGGTGCCAGGTCCTCGCCGGGCAGGGCGCGGCGCAGGGTGGCCAGGGCCGGGGGCGCCTGCCAGCCGAACTCGGCGACGAAGCGGGGCACGCTGTCGCGGTACTCGGCGAAGTCCCGGCGGTTCCACACCTCCCAGGAGTGGTGGGTGCCGTGCGCCGGGTCGTTGGGGTGGTGGTCCCAGGAACCGGACCAGGGGCTGCCCGCCGTGTACGGCCGGGTCGGGTCCAACTCGGCGACGACACGGGGCAGCAGGCCGAGGTAGTACCCCTCGCCCCAGGAGTCACCGGCGAGTTCGGGCTCCCAGCCCCACTCCCTGAAGCCCCAGAGGTTCTCGTTGTTGCCGTTCCACAGCACCAGCGACGGGTGCGGCATCAGGCGTACGACGTTCTCCCGCGCCTCGGCCTCCACCTCGCCGCGCAGCGGCTGCTCCTCGGGATAGGCGGAGCAGGCGAACAGGAAGTCCTGCCACACCATCAGGCCGAGTTCGTCGCAGACGTCGTAGAAGGCCTCGTCCTCGTAGATGCCGCCGCCCCAGACGCGGACGAGGTCGATGTTCGCGTCCGTGGCCTGGGTGAGGCGGTGGCGGTAGCGCTCCGGGGTGATGCGGGAGGGCAGGACGTCGTCGGGGATCCAGTTCACGCCGCGTGCGAAGAGGCGTACGCCGTTGACGACCAGGGTGAAGCCGGTGCCGTGCTCGTCGGGGGTGTGGTCCAGTTCGACGGTGCGGAAGCCGATCCGGCGCTGCCACGTGTCCAGCGCGGAGTCGCCGTCGGCGAGGGTGACGGTCAGGTCGTACAGGGGCTGTTCGCCGTGGCCGTGCGGCCACCACAACCGGGGGTCGGGCACGTCCAGTCCGAGGACCGCGTGGCCGTCCTCGACGGTGACCTCGGTGTCCACCCCGGCCACCGAGGCCCGCGCGGTCAGGGGCCGCCCGGTGCCGTCGGCGGTGCGCTCCACCGTGAGGTGGACCTCGACGCGGCCCCGCGTCCCGGCGACCGTGACCTGGGGCCGGACCTGGGAGATCCGGGCGGTCGACCAGTGCTCCAGGCGGACGGGCCGCCACATGCCGGCGGTGACGACGGTGGGGCCCCAGTCCCAGCCGAAGGCGCACGCCATCTTGCGGATGTACTGGGACGGTGCGGGATAGACGTTGGGCCGGTCGCCGACCGCCTTCCGTACCGCTTCCGCCTCCTCGCGAGCCGGGGTGAAGTGCACCCGGAGCTCTCCGTACCGTCCGGTGACGTCGAACCGGTGGGTCCGGTGCATGTTGCGGGTCCGGCCGAGCACCTCCCCGCCGAGGATGACCTCGGCCGCGGTGTCGAGGCCGTCGAAGACCAGATCCGTGCGCTCGTGGCGGGTGTCCGCCGTGAGCCGGGTGGTGTACGTCCAGGCCCGGTCGCCGACCCAGGCCACCTCGTGCTCGTCGGTGCCGATGAAAGGGTCCGGGATGAGCCCCGCGGCCAGCAGGTCGGTGTGCACGCAGCCCGGTACCCGGGCCGGCAGCACCGCGTCCTCATGGCGCAGCCCCCACCCGTCGCTGAGCAGGGTGACGTCCTTCATGTGCGGCTCCCCTCACGTGACGCAAGGTCGGTTCTGGTGACAGGCGCCGCCAACCTAGCCGCCCGTGCGATCGATGTCCATAAACCGGTCTAGCTCTGCTTCTCGTGACCATTTTGGCGGTGTTTCACCAATAAAGGCCGGTAGTTGCTGTCGTGCTCGGAGCCACTAGGTAACGATTGGATATCGCGGTGAACGCGGAAGCTTTACCGGTTCAAACGCGCGGTGCCATAGTGCCGACAGCCCAAAGGCGGGCCTGAGCCGCGATCTTGAAGGAGCTGGGCATATGGGGAGGAAAGTGCTGGTCGTCGCCGCACTGACCGCCGTCACGGCGCTCACCGTGACGGGATGCACAGGAGCGGCGGCACCGAAGGGCGAGTCCGCCGCCGCGGCGACGGACCCGGGCAGCGTCTCCGGCACCATCACGGTCCTGACGCACCGCACGGACCTCGTGCAGAACGGCACGATGACGAAGTACGCGGCCGAGTTCAACAAGACCTACCCCAAGGTGACGGTGAAGTTCGACGGCATCACCGACTACGAGGGTGAGGTCAAGATACGCATGAACACCGACAACTACGGTGACGTGCTGATGATCCCGAACGCGATCGCCACCAAGGACTACCCCTCGTTCTTCGCCTCCCTCGGCGGCGCCGACGAGCTGAGTGAGAAGTACCGTTTCACCGGCAAGGCGACCGTCGACGGCAAGGTGTACGGCCTCGCCACCGTGGGCAACGCCGACGGCTTCGTCTACAACAAGGCCGTCTGGGAGAAGGCCGGCATCACCTCCTGGCCCACCAGCCCGCAGGAGTTCCTGACCGGCCTCAAGGCCATCAAGGCCAAGACCGGCGCGGTGCCGTACTACACGAACTTCAAGGATCTGTGGCCGCTGACCGCCGGCACCGCGAGCATCGGCTCGGTCAGCTGTGACGCGGAGGGCAACGACAAGCTGGCGACCTCCACCGCCCCCTGGGCCGAGGGCAGCGACCTCCACGTCATCGACACCCTGCTCTACGACGTCGTCCACGACAAGCTCGTCGAGAAGGACCCCACGACCACCAACTGGGAGAACTCCAAGGGGATGCTCGCCCGCGGGGAGATCGCCACCATGCAGCTCGGCTCCTGGGCCATCAGCCAGATGCGGGGCGCGGCGAAGACGGCCGGGACGAACCCCGACGACATCGGTTTCATGCCGTTCCCCGCGCAGAAGGACGGCAAGTTCTGCGGGATGCTCTCCTCCGACTACCAGCAGGCGGTGAGCATCCACTCCGAGCACAAGGGCGCCGCGCGGGCGTGGGTCGACTGGTTCACCGAGAAGTCCGGTTTCGCGCAGAACGAGGGCTCGATCCCGACGCTGAAGTCGGGCGCCCTGCCGGACACCCTGAAGCCCTTCGAGGACAACGGTGTCACCCTCCTCGAACGGTCCGAGGCCAGGAGCACCCAGGTCAACGCCATCGACAACGCCGCCGAGATCGGGCTGGGCAAGCCCGACTACCGGCAGAAGCTGGTCGACATGGCCCGTGGAGTCCAGGGCGGCAGCCTGGAGGACTACTTCGCCGAGCTCGACAAGAAGTGGAGCGAGGCGGAGAAGAGCGCGGGCTCCTGACGGAACGGAGAGCGGCGCACGGGCCCGGTGACGGGGTTCCCTGGAACCGGGCCCGGCCCGCCGACCTCGTCCGCGGACGACCGAAAGGCCGACATGACCCAGACCACGCACAGGCCCACCGCACGCGTGGGCAAGGAGAGCACCCGCGCCCGTGCGGCGACCAGCGGTTCCCGTCCCGGCCGAGGAGCTCTGCACAAGGCCACACCCTGGCTGTTCCTGCTGGCCCCACTGGTCCTGCTGATCACGTTCACCTACGTGCCCGTGGCGAACATGGTCTACTACAGCTTCACCGACTGGGACGGCGTCAGCCCCGAGATCCATGTCACCGGCACCGCCAACTACGTCGAACTGTTCACCCGGCCCGAGCTGTTCCGGGTGTTCTTCGTCAGCCTCTACTACCTGGCCGCGTCCGGCGCGCAGATCGCCGTCGCCCTGTACTTCGCGACCGTCCTCAGCTTCAACCTGCGCCTGCGTAACCTCTTCAAGGGAATCCTGTTCTTCCCGTACCTGATCAACGGCGTCGCCATCGGGTTCGTCTTCCTGTACTTCTTCCAGGACGGCGGCACCCTCGACACGGTGCTGTCCTGGTTCGGCGCGGGCACCGATCACGCCTGGCTCGGCGACCCGACGTCCGCGAACATCTCCCTGGCAGGCGTCTCCGTCTGGCGCTTCACCGGCCTAAACTTCGTGCTCTTCCTGGGTGCCATCCAGTCCATCCCCGGCGAACTGTACGAGGCCGCCCAGCTCGACGGCGCCACCCGGTGGCACCAGTTCCGGTACCTGATCGTCCCGAGCATCCGGCCCGTGATCAGCCTCAGCGTGATCCTCGCCGTCTCCGGCTCCCTGTCGGTGTTCGAGATCCCCTACATCATGACCGGCGGCGCCACCGGCACCACGACCTTCGTCATCCAGACCGTGAAGCTGGCGTTCCAGTTCAACAAGACGGGCCTGGCCTCCGCGGCGGCCGTCGTCCTGCTCCTGATCATCCTGCTGATCACCTGGATCCAGCGGCGCCTCGTACCCGACGAGAAGGTGGACCTCGTATGACCGCCGACGCGGTGGACGGCCGTCGCCCCCGGGGCATCGGCTCGGCCCTGATCTATCTGTCCCTGGTCCTCGCCTCGCTGGTGGTGCTCGTCCCGCTGGCCGTCGTGTTCCTGACCTCGCTGAAGACGGAGAAGGAGGCGACGGGCGGGGGCGGCGCCTTCCAACTCCCCGGCGACTGGCTGAACTTCTCCAACTACGTCACGGCCTTCCGCGACGGTCAGATGCTGACGGCGTTCGGGAACACCGCCTTCATCCTGCTGTTCTCCATCACCGGCACCGTGATCATCGGCTCGATGACCGCGTACGCCGTCGACCGGTTCACCTTCCGCGGCAGGAAGCTCGTCATGGGGCTGTTCCTGGTCGCCACCCTGGTGCCGGGCGTGACCACGCAGGTGGCCACCTTCCAGGTGGTCAACAGCTTCGGCCTCTTCGACACCCGGTGGGCGCCGATCCTGCTCTACATGGGCACCGACATCGTGTCCATCTACGTCTTCCTGCAGTTCATCCGTTCCATCCCCGTCTCCCTCGACGAGGCCGCCCGGCTCGACGGAGCGAACGCGCTCACCATCTACTGGCGGATCATCTTCCCGCTGCTCAAACCGGCGATCGCCACCGTCGTCATCATCAAGGGCATCACCGTCTACAACGACTTCTACATCCCCTTCCTCTACATGCCCTCCGAGGACCTCGGCACCATCTCCACGGCCCTGTTCCGCTTCAAGGGCCCCTTCGGCGCCCACTGGGAGGCCATCTCCGCCGGCGCGATCCTCGTCATCGTGCCCACCCTCGTCGTCTTCCTCTTCCTCCAGCGCTACATCTACAACGGCTTCGCCCGGGGCGCCACGAAGTGAACCGACCACCCCGGCCACCCTTCAGGCCGTCGCCAGCCCCGACTTCAGCCCCGCGCCGCACAACGGCACCACCGCCGTACGCCCCCCGAGCGCTCCCTCTCGTACCGCTGCCCAGCAGGCCACCCCGGTGGACTCGACGTACAACCCGCGTGAGGCGAGGTCGCGCTGGGCGTGGCGGATCTGGTCCTCCGTGACGGTGAGGAAGGCGCCGCCGGAGGCGCGGACGGCGCGGAGGATCTGGCGGGCCCGGGGCGGGCGGGGGATGGCGATGCCCTCGGCGAACGTGGGGGCCGCGGGGGTGGTCCCGACGAGGTCGTCGGCCCCCTCGCGCCAGGCGTGGGCGAGCGGGGCCACGGCGGCGGACTGGACGGCGTGGAGAGCGGGGCGGCGGTCGATGAGGCCCGCCGCGTGCAGCTCGGCGACGGCGAGGGCCGCGCCCAGCAGCAGCGTGCCGTTGCCGACGGGGACGACGAGCACCTCGGGGAGGCGGCCGCCGAGGTCCTCCCACAGCTCGTGGACGTAGGTCTTCGTCCCGTGCAGGAAGTAGGGGTTGTAGACGTGCGAGGCGTAGAAGACGCCGTCCGCGTCCGCCGCCTCGCGAGCCGCCCTGGCCGTCGCCTCGCGGTCGCCGTCGACGACGTGGAGCCGCGCGCCGTGCGCCTCGATCTGCTCCAGTTTCTTGGCCGACGTGCCGTCCGGGACGTACACCGTGCAGGGCAGTGCGGCGCGGGCGCAGTACGCGGCGACCGCCGTGCCGGCGTTGCCGCTGCTGTCGGCGACGACCTGCCGGGGACCGAGGCGCAGGGCCAGCTCGGCGAGGAGCACCGCGCCGCGGTCCTTGAAGGAGAGCGTGGGCATCAGGTAGTCGAGCTTGGCCCGGACGCCGTCCTTGAGGTCGATGAGCGGGGTCCGGCCCTCGCCCAGTGACACCGTGGGCGCCGCCAGGGGGAGGCATTCCGCGTACCGCCATAGGGAGTTCACCCGGCCGGCGAGGGACTTCAGCGGCGCCGGTGTGGGGGCGAAGTCCAGGTCCAGGGGGCCGCGGCAGGCCGGGCAGCACCAGGAGAGGGAGGCGGCGGGGACGCGCGTGCCGTCCGTCGGGCAGAAGCGATCCGGCAGAGGGGTCATGAGGGAAGCGTAGTGATCTCCGGGTGCCGCTGTTCGCCCCGCGTATCGCCCTCGCCGCGTCGCCCGCTTACCATGCGCCCAGTCGTACGTCAGTTCCCACACGGCTCATCCCCCCGGCTCATCCGACTCGAGTCGGCTCGTCCCACCCCGCTCGGCGCAAGGAGCACGTGCACCCGTGGCCACACCCCCGCCCCTCGGGCCCCAGCCGCCGCAGGACGGTGACCCGTTCTCGCCCCCGGGACAAGCGCAGCCGCAGGCACAGCCGTATGCCGTGTGCGGGCCGCCGCCGTATCCGTACGGCGCGGCGGCCCCTCAGCCCTGGGGTCAGGCCTGGGCGCGGCCGTATCCCGCCCTCCAGCCGCCGACGCCCGTCAACGGGCTCGCGATCGCCGCGCTCGTGCTCGGCGTGCTGTGCTTCCTGCCGGGCATCGGGCTGCTGCTGGGGATCGTCGCGCTGGTGCAGATCAGGAAGAGCGGGGAGCGCGGCAAGGGCATGGCGGTGGCCGGAATCGCTCTCTCGACGATCGGCGCGCTGCTGATGACGCTCGCGTTCACCACGGGCGGCGCGCGCGACGCGTGGGACGGCTTCCGCGACGCGGCGAGCAGCGCGGGGGGCGCCTTCTCGGTGGACAAGGGCCAGTGCTTCGACACGCCCACCGGCTCCCTGGAGGGGTACGCGTACGACGTCGACATCGTGCCGTGCGCCGGTGAGCACGACGCGGAGGTGTTCGCCGACTTCCTGATGCCGGACGGCGACTACCCGGGCGACGCCGCGGTCACCGACGAGGCCGACGAGCAGTGCTACGAGCGCTCGGAGCTGTACGCGATGGACGCCTGGGCGCTGCCGCTCGACGTCGACGTCTACTACTTCACCCCGACGCGGCAGAGCTGGCGGTACGGAGATCGGCAGATCACCTGCATGTTCGGCAACGTGGACGCCGAGGGCACGCTGACGGGCTCGCTGCGCCAGGACGGGACGACCCTCGACGACGACCAGTTCGCCTTCCTGGAGGCCGAGGCGATCCTGAACGACGCCTTCGACAAGGTCCCGGACACGGAGTACGTCGAGGACGACCTGACGGCGCACAAGGTGTGGGCGTCGCAGGTGGTCCGCGCCCACGAACAGCAGACGTCCGACCTGCGCGCGCACGACTGGGAGCCCTCCGCCGAGAAGGCGGTCACCGATTACGCCGAGGCCATGGACCGGGCGCGCGAGGAGTGGGAGGCGGCGAGCGAGGCGAGCGACGCCGATGAGTTCAGCGACCACTGGGACAAGGCGCACCGGCTGGCCATCGGCCCGAAGGCGGTCACCGCGCGCAAGGCTCTGGGGCTCGCCGCCGAGTCGCCCGCCTACGACGACGAGGGCACGGGCGGGGACGAGGGCGAGGACGGCTCCGGCGCGGAGGTGTGACGGCAGCCATAGTGGGGAGAAAGTGCCTGCGTAAAGCCCTCACCGGGCACATGTCATCACATCGAGTGATTCTCTGGCCTTTGCTTGCGTGGCTCAACCCACGGTTGCCACGCTGTTGCTGTCTGTACATCCAGATGGGAGCGGCCAGTGACTTTCGGTGAGCAGCCGGCGTACTTGCGTGTCGCGGGTGATCTCCGCAGGAAGATCGTGAACGGTTCGCTGCCGCCGCACACCCGCCTCCCCTCCCAGGCCCGCATCCGCGAGGAGTACGGCGTCTCGGACACGGTCGCGCTGGAGGCCCGCAAGGTGCTCATGGCCGAGGGGCTGGTGGAGGGCCGCTCCGGTTCGGGCACGTATGTGCGAGAGCGGCCGGTGCCGCGTCGGGTCGCCCGCTCGGGGTTCCGGCCCGCCGGTGGGGCCACGCCCTTCCGGCAGGAGCAGGCCGACGCCGCTGCGCGCGGCACCTGGGAGTCGCGCAGCGAGCAGGCCGAGGCGGGCCGGGTGATCGCCGAGCGGCTCGCGATCCAGCCCGGCGACCGCGTGATGCGCACCAAGTACACCTTCCGGGACGCGGGGGAGACGATGATGCTCTCCACCTCCTGGGAGCCCCTCGCCCTCACCGGCCGCACCCCGGTGATGCTCCCCGAGGAGGGCCCCCTCGGCGGCATGGGCGTCGTCGAGCGCATGGCCGCCATCGACGTCGTGGTGGACAACGTCACCGAGGAGGTCGGCGCCCGCCCCGGCCTCGCCGAGGAGTTGCTCGCCCTCGGTGGCGTCCCCGGGCATGTCGTCCTGGTCGTCCACCGCACGTACTTCGCCTCCGGCCGCCCGGTGGAGACGGCGGACGTGGTGCTGCCCGCGGACCGCTACCGGGTGGCCTATCACCTGCCGGTGAAGTGAGCGCGGGCGCCCGCCCGTTCGGGAAAGCGGCCGGTTTCGTGTGCACCGGGCGACAATGCGTGTGTACCGGGCGGTGACGCGGGCATGGGTCAAGTGGCTTTTGCCTGACGGAAGTTGTAACTGTCGGAGCCTGGGGGTCTGTCCGAACGTAGTTCGAATTCGGTCGTTCTCGCCGCCCGGCTGCCGTGAAGGCCGGCGGCGGCCCGTTTCGTACGAACGGCGCTGGATGGCTGCTCGTTGGGGCGCTGGGGGGCGCGCGAGTAGTGATCACCGGCGCGTTCGACGGCGTGCGCGCCCCTCATCTTGGCTGGTTGCGTACCTCTTTGTAAAAAGCCGGATTCGCTCCGTGAAGGTTAGGCGTACGCTCGGGCATATGCGGAATGCGGTTTCCTTAGGCGGCGGGGCGCGGCGGCATCCGGGGACGGGACCCGGGCGAGCCGAGGCGGGAAGGATCGGTGGGGGTCGATGAACGACGGCACGATCACGCTTCCCTGGCTCGTCATAAGGCAGGACGACAACGGCAATCGCTACCGGGTGGGCAGGTACGCGACGCGCGCCGAGGCGCAGAAGATCGCGGACAGCCTCGACAGCCGCGGTCACAAGCAGCTCTACTGGGTCGAACGCGTCGGGCAGAACGGTCAGAACGGGCAGAGTGGGAGCAAGTGATGCGCCCCGCCCGGCGCCCGTGTCCGCTCCCGTAGGCTCCCGCGCATGACCGAACCGATCGTGGTGGTGGGGGCCGCCCTGCTGAGTAACGGGCGACTGCTCGCCGCGCGCCGCAGCGCACCGCCCGAGCTGGCCGGACGCTGGGAACTGCCCGGCGGCAAGGTGGAGCCCGGCGAGTCCCCCGAACAGGCGCTCGTACGTGAGCTGCGCGAAGAGCTCGGGGTCGAGGCGAAGTCCGCCGAGCGCGTGCCCGGGGAGTGGGAGGTGCGTCCGGGGTATGTGCTGCGGGTGTGGATCGCGCATCTGCTGTCCGGTGAGCCTCGCCCGCTGGAGGACCACGACGAGTTGCGTTGGCTGACCGTGGACGAGGTCTGGGACGTCGACTGGCTGGATCAGGATGTGCCGGCGGTGATGGAGACGGCGCGGATCGCGTGGGGCGACGGAGGCTGAGTGTGCCCCTTGGAGGCCTGCTGAGGCTTCAGTGGGGCGACTGCCGTCCGCGGTGCGTTGTGGCTGCTCGCGAGGCCCCCCGCGTCCCTGTCCGGGCTCGGGAGGACGCCCTACGCCGTTCGTGCCACTGTGCGCCCTCGTGCGCGGTACTCCGGGATGGATATCGGGTATGTGCCCATTAACCCCATGAAACCGGACAGGGTCCGCTTCTGGACTGGGAAGTGATCGGCGTGATCGACACCGGAGACGAGTGCGCCGAGTGGACCTTTCCCGCGGAGCCGGGCGCCGTGCGGGACGCGCGCGCGGTGGTCCGAAGGCAGCTGCGCGAGTGGCAGCTCGATGTGCTCGGGGACATCACCGCGCTGTTGGTGAGCGAGCTGGTGACCAACGCGCTGCGGCACGCGACAGGACCCATCGGTGTACGGCTCGTGCGTCCCGCGGACCCCTTGGGCACTCTCCTGGTCGAGGTCTCCGACCCGTTGCCCGATCCACCGCGCGAGCGCGCGGCCGACGCCGACGACGAGAGCGGCCGGGGTCTGCAGTTGGTGGCCTGGTCCTCACGGGCCTGGGGTACCCGCCCCGGGGAAGCGGGCAAGACGGTCTGGTTCGAGCTGACGGTTCCCCGCTGAGCGGCCCCGCAGACGTACGGGGTGAAGGTCCTGGTGCATGACCGGAGTCCACGGCGTACGGACCGGGGGAGGGGGCGGCTCCCCGGGGCGCGCGTGCGACCGACTGGTTCAGGCCAGTAGCGCTGGCTGGAGTTCTTGGTTCGAGGGGGCATCGCCTGGTTAGAAGACTTGGGAGTATGTCGCGGCCGGTCCAAAAACGATCGGGACTGTGCTGTGATCGTGAACACCGTGTTGCGCGGCGCCGTAGTGCTGGATACTGCGGGCAGCCGCCCCTGGTGACCGAAGCCGGACGCGGTGAGCTGGAGGGGACGGTTCGCGTGAGCGAGATACCAGCGAAGGCCACGGAGTCGGGCGGGTCCACGGACCCGTCGGACCGCGCGAGGCCCGAGGCCGCAGACGATTCCGGCCTGGGCGGAGCCGCGCGAGACAGCGGGGCCGCACGCGACAGGACGGGCGAGGACCCGACGGGCCGCGCGTCCGAGGGCCGGGCGCCCGAGAGTCGAAAGCCGGGGAGCCGGGAGTCGGTGAGCCGGGCGTCGGGGAGTTCGGCGTCCGGCGGGCGTGTGCCGGGCAGTCGTACCTCGGAAAGCCGTACGGCGGCCGGGCCCGAAGGCGAGGGCGCCGCCGTCGAGGCCGCCGCGGCGGCCGGTGTCCTTGCCGGTCAGGGGATGGGCGACCCGATGTGGCAGACCAGCCCGCCCGGGTCCATGTACGACTACATCAAGGTCGCGTCGTTCTCCATCGGCGCCGACGGACTCGTCGACCAGTGGAGTCTGCGCGCCGAGCAGTTGTTCGGCATATCTGCCGAGCGAGCCATGGGGATGGACCCCATCGAGGCGTTCATCGACCCCGACCGGCGTGAAGAGGGCCAGCGGAAGATGGCCGAGGTTCTCGACGGCCGGGAGTGGACCGGGGTGGTCCCCTTCCGGGTGCCGGGACCCGAGGGGGCGGAGGGGCTCGCCGAGGTCTATGTGATGCCCACCACGGTGGAGGGCGGCGAACGGGCCGCCGTGTGCATCGTGGTGGACGTCCGGACCTTGCGCCGGATAGAGACCGACCTCGCCGCTTCGCAGGCGATTTTCGGCCAATCCCCGTTCGGTTTCCTCCTGATAGACACCGACCTTCGGGTGCGGCGCGCCAACCACCGTTTCGCCTCCATCTACGGCGGCGACGTCGACGACCACCGTGGCCGGGGTGTCCACGACTATCTGCAGTCCCCGGAGGCCGAGCGGGTCGAGGCGACCCTGCGGCGGGTCATGGAGACCGGCGACTCCGTCACGGACATGCACATCACGGGGTTCGTGCCCGGGTCCGAAGAGCGCCGCCACTGGTCCATCAACCTCTTCCGCGTGCACAGCGGCACCGGCCGCCCCATCGGCATCGCCTGGCTCGCCACCGACATCACGGCCCGCCGTTCCGCCGCCCGTGAAGCGGCCGCCGCCCGGCGGAATCTCGCTCTGCTCAACGAGGCCGGGACACGCATCGGCAACTCCCTCGACCTGGAGACCACCGCCCGCGAACTCCTCGACGTCGTCGTCCCCGGCTTCTGCGACCTCGCCGCCGTCGACCTCTACCAGGGCCTCCTGGTCGGCGACGAGACCCCGCCCGGACTCGCCGACGGCAGCGCCGAGTTGCGCCGGGTCGCCTTCGCCAGCGCGGTCTCCGACGCGCCCTTCGTCGGCGGGCCGGCCCCCGTGCGCGTCGGCGCGGTCCACCACTACCCGTTCAACTCGCCCTGCGCGGACGCCCTGCGCACCGCCCGCCCCCAACAGGTGCCCGAGGAGGGCAACCTGATCCAGACGACGCTCGCCGTGCCGATGGTCGCGCATGACACCGTCGTCGGACTGGTGCAGTTCTCGCGGACGAAGGGCAGCGAGCCGTTCGGCGAACGCGACCGGGCGCTCGCCGTCGAACTGGCCGCGCGCGCCGCCGTCTGCATCGACAACGCGCGCCTGTACCGCCGCGAGCACGAACGCGCCCTCATCCTCCAGCGCTCCCTGCTGCCCCCGGGCGACCCCGAGGCCTCCGGGCTCGACATCGCCTGCCGCTATCTGCCGGGCAACGCCGCCACCGAGGTCGGCGGCGACTGGTTCGACGTCATCGAACTCCCCGGCCACCGCACGGCACTCGTCGTCGGCGACGTCATGGGCCGGGGACTGCGGGCAGCGGTGGCCATGGGTGAACTGCGTACGGCTGTGCGCACCTTGGCCCTGCTGGACCTCGAACCCGCCGAGGTGCTCTCGGCCCTCGACGAGATCGCCCGCGGCCTCGGCACGCCCGGCGGCGTCCAGTCCGCGTCCCGCACCGCCGCCAGCCGGCCCAGCGACAAGGACCTCTCCGAGGTCTACCTCGCGACCTGCGTCTACGCCGTCTACGACTCGGTGACCCGCCGCTGCACCTTCGCCAACGCGGGCCATCTGCCGCCCGTGCTGGTCGAGCCGGGCGAGAGCGCGCTGATGCTCGACGTGCCGCCCGGCATGCCGCTCGGCGTCGGCGGCGAGCCGTTCGAGGAGGTCGAGGTCGAACTGCCCGAAGGCGCGCTATTGGCACTCTACACGGATGGACTGGTCGAATCCCGCGACCATCCTCTCGACGAGGGCCTCCAGGCGTTCGTCGGCGCGCTCACGGACCCCGCCCAGCCACCGACCGCGCTGCGCGCCGAGACACCCAGGTCGCTGGAGGACATCTGCGACCACGTCCTCAACACGCTCGACACACATCACGGCGAGGACGACATCGCGCTGCTCATGGCACGTGTCCAGGGGCTGCCGGAGGACTCCGTCGGCGACTGGACGCTGCCGCGCGAGCCGCGCAGTGTCGGCCGCGCCCGCGAGTACGCCCGGGGCCGGTTGCTGGCCTGGGACCTGGAGCCGCTCGTCGACACGGCGGAACTGCTGGTCAGCGAGTTGGTCACCAACGCGCTGCGGTACGGCGAGGGTGAGATCCGGCTGCGGCTTCTGCTCGACAGGACGCTCGTCTGCGAGGTCTGGGACGCGGGTCTCGTGCAGCCCCGCCGGCGCCGGGCCCGCGACACCGACGAGGGGGGACGCGGGCTGCAGCTCGTCGGCCTGCTCTCGGCGGCGTGGGGCTCCCGCCGTACGCCGCGCGGTAAGACGGTGTGGTTCGAACTGCCGTTGCCGGGTGGGGAGAACGGGCTGACCGATCCGGCGGAGGCGTTGCTGAGCCTGTTCTAGGTGTACTCGGCCGTCACGTTGGTGACACGTAGCCGTCGGTAGTTGATCATGGAGGGACCTCCGGGCGTAGTGGAGATAGCCGTCTTCACT
>NZ_JBSFVC010000074.1:0-12622 GCF_053592095.1 Streptomyces sp. NPDC002787
GCTGCATATCCCGCTCCGCGGGATATGCAGCGCTGGCGCGCTGCATAGAGAACGGCTCCGCTGACGCTCCGCTAGATTCCCCCGCAAGCGGGGAAATCGAATTCCGCAAGCGGAATTCTAAATGCGTTTCAATTCGCGCAAGCGCGAATTGATGGAATCCCGCAAGCGGGATTCTTGGGGCTGGCAGTAAGGGGTGGGTGCATCAAGCGCGGGTCTGTGTAGGGCTTGGGATTCTCAGCTACCACCCCTGCACCGGATGTGACAGGCCGTCGGCCTGACGGGGTGCCGGCCTCACGGTAGCGACGGGTTCCGCTGCGCTCCACCCTGAACCCCTCCCCCATCGTCTGACTGTCCCGATGTGTTCACCAACACCCTGTCAGCATATAGGACAACCGGCTGTTCGTGGATGGGATTGAGTCAGGTGTCACCCTCGGGTGCAGAAGTTGGTGCGCGGTGATGCATCACGAATCATTCATGTGTAGAGTCTGGGATCAGATGCTACACCCCTACCGCCGCGCACCCTTGCGCCTGGTTTCCATTTGCTATTACGCGCTGCATTCCGCGAAAAGGAGAATAGGGGGCATGTCCGTGAAGCTGCGTGATCACCAGATCGAGGCCGTTGCGGCCATTGTGCGCGGTCTTGATGTTCCGCCGGGTGGAATTCCCTGGAATGGTCTTCGTGGGCAGGTGCACGCCGCGTGTGGCACGGGGAAGACCATCATGGCTGCCACGGCGGCGAGGCGGCTTGTGCCCAGGGGACGTGTGCTCGTGCTGGTGCCGACCCTGGATCTGCTGGCGCAGACGGTGAGGGCGTGGCACGAGGCCGGCCACAAGGGGCCGGCGGTGGCGGTGTGTTCGATCCAGGACGACCCGGAGCTGTGGTCGTTGAAAGTGCGCTCCACGACGAACCCGATCCAGTTGGCGCTGTGGCACGGCTCCGGGCCCGTGACCATCTACGCGACGTACGCCAGCCTGGGTGTCCTGGCGGAGGCGTTCGAGGGTGTCTACGGTCAGAAGCTTGATCCCGTAGACCTTGCGGTGGTTGATGAGGCCCATCGGACAAGTGGCTCGATGGGTAAGGCGTGGGCGGACATCCATGACCAGAGCGTCATCCCGGCCTACCGGCGGCTGTACCTGACGGCGACGCCGCGGATCTGGGAGGAGCGGCTCAACCGCGAGGTTGCCGAGGGTGCGCGTGACCCGCTGCCGCGTGAGATGGCGGCAAGCATGGATGACGAGAAGGTCTTCGGGCCCGTCCTCTACAAGCTCTCGCTGGCCTCTGCCGTCTCCCGGGACCTGTTGGCGCGGTACCAGATCATCGTCCTGGAGCTGAAGGACCCCGTCGTCACCCCGGAGAAGCTGATGGGCGAGGAGCGGCACACCGAAGAGGTGCGCGGTCAGCGGCTCGGAGCCCTCCAGGCCGCGTTGCTGCACACGATGGCGCAGCACAACCTTCAGACGTGCATCACCTTCCACCACCGGACCATCGAGGCCCAGGCGTACGCGGAGGGCCTGGAGCAGGTGGCCGCGAAGCTGCACGCTGATCAGCCCGAGACGTACCCCGCTCGGATCTGGGCGGACTGGCTGTGCGGCGAGCACGTCCCCGAGCGCCGGCGGGAAGTCCTCGGCTCGTTCGGGTCCACGGCGCAGCGGGCAGTGCTCTCCAACTGCCGTGTCCTGGGCGAGGGCGTGGACATCAGAGCGGTGGACAGCGTTGCCCTGTTGGACCCCAAGGGTGCTCCGCACGACATCGTCCAGGCCATCGGCCGGGCGCTCCGTCAAAAGCCAGGAGAAGGCAAGCTCGCCTCTCTGATCGTGCCGGTATTTCTCCAGCCCGGAGAAAAGCCGGAGGATATGTTCACCTCGGGATCGTATCGCCCGTTGGTGAAGGTATTGGAAGGTCTGCGCGCTCACGATGAAGAGGCCGTGGAATTGCTCGCGATTCCGCAGGAGCCTCAGAAGGACGTGGCGCAGCCGTCCGTGAACATCGGTGTCGGGCCAGAAGACGGCGAGGAAGAATCACGACTGCTGCTCCGTTTCGCCGCTCCCAGGGATCCGGTGATGGTCGCGGACTGGGTCAGCTTCAACGTGATCGACACCGAACGCCAGGACTGGGCACGCGGCTGGGCGAAACTGAAGACGTACGTCGAACGGGTCGGGAACGCCCGCGTGCCCTACGGACACCGCGAGGGCGCGACACCACTTGGACAATGGGTCGCAGAACAACGACGCGCCTACACAGCCGGGCAGATGACCGGCCAGCGCGCCCGACGGCTCGAACAGCTCGGCATGGTCTGGTCCCTGGCCGATGAGCGGTTCCAGGAGAACCTCGAGGCCGCCAAGGCGTACTACGCGCAGCACTGGACGCTGTGCGCGCCCCGCTCCGCGAAGATGCTGGACCGGCCGTTGGGGATGTGGCTCGCGAATTTGAGGCGGCCGGGTGCGCTGGATGGCCACCCGGAGTGGAAGACGGCGCTGGAGGCCGTGGACGAGGACTGGAACCCGGAGTGGCCGGCGGAGTGGCAGCGGCACTACGCCGCGCTGCGCGAGCTCGTACGGGACGAAGACGGCCAGGTCGGCGGAGTCGATGTCCTGCCCGGCGTCACTGTCCACGGCATGGACGTCGGGAAATGGCTGGCCAAGCACCGGATGCCGAAGGTCTGGCAGGCCCTGTCGGACGGGCAGCGTGAGCGCCTGGAGCAGCTCGGCATCGTGCCGGTGACCCCAGAGCCGGGAACACCCGCCAAGGCGCCAACCACGGCCTCTGGGGCCTTCGAGAAGGGCGTCGCGGCCCTGGCGCAGTACAAGGCCCGCGAGGGCTCTGTGAAGGTCCCCAGGGCCCACGAAGAGAGCATCGTGGTTGACGGCCAGGAGCACGTAGTGAAGCTCGGAGTGTGGCGCAGCAACATGCGCAGCAGGCGAGACTCGCTGCCCGATGCACGGCGCCAGTTGCTCGCGGACCTCGGTCTGTTCGAGTGAGGGATGGCTCAGTGGCTGGTCGACGCTGTTGCGTGGCGGGGGTTGCTTGCTGGGCGGGACTTCTGATCTCAGAGTTCTGTCTGCGTCCCGCTTCGCTCAGGAAACCGGCTCGGGAACGTCACCCGGCCTGACCGGCACGATCTCGACACGCGTGCAGCCCACAGCTTTGAGTTCGGTGCGGCGACGCTTCGCCGACCGTTTGTCGTACCTGCCGGCCGACGCCTGCGGGGCACCGTCAGGGTCGGTCCACAGCAGACCGTAGTGCTGCATCACGCTCGTCATGGCGATCACACTTCCCCTCCCCGACGACCGTAAGCACGCTGCGCGAAGCCCATCGTCGGCAAACTCACCGCACCCGCCGCGCTGGAATGGGCGCAGCAAGGTTAACGAGTGGGATAAGTTTGTGGTTAAGGATTGCCTGGAGCAAGGGTGCAGAGTCATGCCGTCCGAGGAAGAGCTGTTCGCGTCCGTCGACGCTCTGCTGAACGAGGAGCCACACCTGCCGCCACCGGCGGAGCGTGCCCGGCTGCGGGAGGCCGCCGGCATCACCCAGGCCCGCCTGGCCACCGCGCTGAAGACCACGACCCAGTCGGTGAAGAACTGGGAGAACGGCCGCAGCGAGCCGAAGTCGCCGCGCCTGGACGCCTACCAGCGGCTACTGAACGGCTGGGCGGCGAAGTACCCAGCCCCCGGCACAGCCCCGGTTGCCGCGACCGTGCCCGCGGCGACTGCCGAACCGGGTGTGTCCAGGGCGGAGACGGCAGATGCCCTCGTCCCGCAGGCTCCCGCCGTTCCGGCTGAGACGCCGGCGCGCCTTGCCATCCGGCCCGCTGCGGCATCGCGTCGTCCGGCCGCGAAGAAGGCGGCGCAGCCCGTAGCCGACCCGCGCTTCCCGCACGGCCCGCTCGTGGTCCTGGACGGTGACGGCTGCGCGTACGGCGTGGACGGCATCGTGCTCGACTGCCCGGCGAGCACCGTTGTGGAGCTGGTGGAGTGGACGCTGCACGAGTCCGGCCTCGGCGCACCGAAGCTCAACCGCCACGGCAAGGACTCCGACCCCCTGATCGTGCTCACGGTGGCGGCCGCGGTGAAGCTCGGGCTGCCGGAGCGTCTGGAGGGCCACGAGCAGCGCCGCTCGCTGCGCCTGCCGGAGGACCACCCAGTGGTCAAGCAGGTGGTGAAGGCGAAGTGGCGGCTCACCCAGCGCGGGTTCGGCCCGTGGGCAAGGATCTACCGCAAGGCGCAGGGGCGTGAGCGGCAGTGCGTGCAGCTCGCGGTCCTGTCCTGGGACGCTCTCGATGAGCGGGCCTGGCCCGGCGTTGCCGAGATGGAGCCGGCCGACATCGCCCGCGTCCTCGGCGTCTACGCCACCCGCGTCATCACCCCCCGCGGCTCCACAGCCGTCTCCGGCCTTGAGCTCATGACGGCGCTGCGGCCACCCACCCGTGCGGTGCGCGACGAAGCGACCGGGAACTGGGTGTCCGCCTACAACCCAGGCTCCCTGGGCACGGAGCCGATGGACCCGGCGCCGCCGGAGGCCACCGCCGAGCACCCGGTCGTGGTGGACTCCGGCTGGACGGGCGGGTTCCTGAACGAGGAGGCGTACCAGTGGGTGCGGCCGGTGGACCTGCTGAGCGATGAGGAGTGCACGCTGCCCTTCGCAGTCGGCCTGGACCTCAACACCGCCTTCCTCGCAGCCGCGGCCCGCCTGGTCGTCGGCCTGTCCGCCCCCGACCACTTCATGGGCCCGAAATTCAACCCGAAGATCCCCGGAAGCTGGCTGGTCGACCTCTCCCACATCGAGATGGACCCGCGCCTGCCCTCACCCTTCACGCCGGACGGCACCCGGCCGACGGGACCTGCCTGGTACCAGACACACACTGTCGCCTACGCCCAGGAACTCGGCTACAACGTCGCCCCGATCGAGGCGTACCTGCGCCGCGAGACCGGCGCCTATCTGGATCCGTGGCACGACAGGCTGAAGAGCGCCTACGTCGACACCCTCGCCGACCTCGGCGTCACCAAGGAGCTCGCGGACGTGGAGTTCCTGGCGGCGATGGAACGACACAAGGACACCGACCCGGCCATGGCGGCCGTCCTCGCCGCCATCAAGGCCACCGTCAAAGGCGGCATCGGCAAACTCCGCGAACGCCCCCAGGGCAAGAAATACAAGGAGGGCGAACGGTGGCCGGCCCTCCAACGCCCCACCTGGCGGCCCGACATCCGCGCCGCCGTCATCAGCAAGGCCCGCATCAACATGCACCGCAAGATGCGCAACATGGCCACGATGACGGGCCTGTTCCCGCTCGCCGTGCTCTCCGACTGCGTCGTTTATCCCAGTCCCGGCGCCTCGCCGCTGGACTTCCTGCCGTACGCCGCGTCCGGCAAGCCCCAGCCCGGCGCCTTCCGTCTCGGACCCACCCCCGGCCTGGCCAAGCTGGAGGGCGTCCAGTCCATGCTCTGGGCCGTCGACCTCATGGAACAGGGCCACAACCCCGCCCGCCACATCAAAGGCGGCGACGCCATCCTCGACGAAGGCGAGTAAGCCAGTGCCCGACACCGGCCCGACGCACAAGACCTGGTTCCCGCCGGCCGACACGGACGGCCAGGACCCCACCGTCGAGAAGGGCTGAGCCATGGCAGAGATCGAGGACGCCATCGAGCGGGCCGACCAGGAGAGCTTCACCCGCCAACCGCCCAAGACGCTCAAAGGCCAGATCGGCTACCTGATCAAGCAGCTCAAGACGACCCGGGCTGTCGCCGAGGAGATCGGCGTCAGCCAGCGGTCAGTGGAGCGCTACCGCAAGGGCGAACGCAAACACCCGCCACGCGCCATCGCCGAACGGATCGACGCCGCCGTACGGCAGCGCTGGCAGCCCCAGGTCCGCAAACGCCGACAGCAACAAGCCGCCACCACCGGCGGGATCACCGTGGAAACCAGGGCCCGGTTCGGATACACCGCGCCGATCGGCACGACCGACGACGGACGGTTCAGGCGCCTTACCGTGCACCTCCCCCCGACGTATGCACAACGCCTTTTCGACGCCCGCAACACAGGTGCCGGCGACCAGGAGATGCGCGGGATCATCGCCGACGGCCTCAAAGAGATCTACTTCCAAGACAGCGGAGCCCGCGCCCTCGGCCTCTCCGACGTCACCCTCAACGACATCGACTACCTCGACCTCGACTACTAACCTCCAGACCCGTCGGCGGGCCCAGCACCTGCTTGTTACGACTGAGCGCGATGGGTGCAGCGAACTCGCGGCCCTATCGCTTACCTGACTATCACTCAATTGCCGATGTGATCCCGGTCACTCTATTTCGGCTTTCTCGGAAGTTGGTGAATTCCAGCGCGTACCCTGACGGCTGTCAGGGTACGCACTGAATTCCCTAAAGGTGGCCTGACCTGCGAAAACGGGAATTGCGATCTTGGTCCCGCAGTGGCCAATCTGATGTTGTGCCGAGGCGCCCGGCGCACACCATCGACGATCGCAACTCATCAGGGGGAAACCCGTGTTCGACCTCACGCAGATCATCCCGCTCGCGCTCGGCACCGTCTCTCTCGTCGCCATTGCGTCCGATCCGTACGCCCCATGCGGAAACGAGGCCAAGCAGCAGGCCGAGACCATCACCGACCACCTGCGCGCCGTGGCCAACCACGCTCGCGCGGTCGTGGTGCTGATCGTCCGTAAGACCGGCGCGGCCGGAGACCAGTAGGTCACGCACCGGCGGACGCCGTCCGCCGGTGCACGCAGTACGAGGGGGTGCTGGACGTCCGGGCCTACGCCGACTCTCTCGATCTGGCGCTGTTCGAGGCGGCACTCTGCTTCACCCGCCACGAGGTCCGCATGCGGCCCTGCCGCCCGCCCTGGCCACGCAGTTCTTCGGCCCGAGCGCCCTGCAGGCCCGGCCCCTGCTGTCTCACTTCCGCAAGGAAAGTCCATAGCCCACAGACTGGATGAGCGTCACGACAGAGACCCAGGACGCCTCCGTGCAGCCCGCCGGCCGCGTCATACGCCCCGCTCGCCGGCCGGATCGCCACCGAGGAAGTAGAGGACGGCTTCCCCTCTCCCCCGCCAGCTCGTCGGTGACAGTGAGCTGTTGTGCTGAAGATCGTCGGTGACTCAATGGTCGAGGCAGCGATCTGCGATGGCAACTGGGGCACAGTCCGCCGCCTGCCGTCGCCGAGAAGGGCGACATCGTGGCCGCCACGCTCGACGGCGAGGCCACCGTCAAGCGCTTCAAGCGTGAGGACGGCCATGTCTGGCTCCTCCCGCGCAACCCGCCGCCGGGGCCAATGGCGCGGGCGGGCTGAGCCGGGCCTGGGTTATAGCGGATCGACGGTGAGAAGGCGCTGGTCGAGGTCCAGGTGGATGATGCCGCCGTTCTGCTCGCGCAGCTGGCGCCATGCGGTGTAGCCGGTGAGGATGGCGTGCTCCCAGTCGGCGGCGCGGCAGATGCTGACTTCGAGGTGGGCGGTCATGTGGCCGATGGTGGTGAGTAGTTCGTTGTCGATGTGCTTGATGTCGGCGAAGTAGCGGTGGCGGGCGGCGTAGGAGAAGACGAGGGCGGAGATGCCTTCTTCGATGGCAATGGCGCGGCCGCCGTCTTCGGCTTCGTCGGTGTGGGGGCTGCTTTTTCGTTTGCGGCCGAGGAGGAAGCGGGTGACGGGGGACCAGCCAAGGACGGCGGCGTGGGCGAGGTGGAAGGCGTCGTGGAAGCGGTAGTCGTCTTCGATGTGGGAGGCGCTGGTGAGGGGATCGCCGGCGGGGGTGCCGTCTTCGCGGGTGAGGACGATGACGGTACTGCCATCGTCTCGGGTGGTGGGGGTGAAGGTGAGGGTGGTCTGGCGCGGGAGGCGTTCATGGTCGGGGAAGTGGTCGTCGAAGCGGGCGTGTTCGGCGTCGGGGGTTGTGCGCCAGCGGTCTTTGGTCTTTTCCAGGCTGGCGGTGGCGATGTCGTCGAGGTCGAGGTCGAAGCGGTGGGCTAGGGCGGCTATGTACCACAGAACGTCGCCGAGTTCTTCGCGTAGCTGATGCTTGCCCTGCTCATGGGCGGGCCCGTCGCGCAGGTGTTTCTTGTAGGCGGTGGTGAGGGAGCCGACCTCGCCGGCGAGACCGAGTAGGGGGATGAGGACGGGGTCCGTGTCCTCGGTGGGGGGTTGGAGGGTTTTGATGGCGGCCTGCTGATAGCGCTTGAAGTCCACGCCTCACTCCTTGTCTGATCATGGGACATGCCTGTCAGATTCCCCGACGTTGTCGTATCGTAGGACACAGACGTTGGAAATGCAGACGATCGGGAGGAATGCTGAGCACCGTCACACCAGGCACCGACGACATCGTCTCGGTCGTTATCGAGTTCCTGGCCGAACTGCAGGAGAAGCCCGCACCCGAGGTGAGGGCCGAACTCGAGAACGGCGGAGCGGAGTTGCCGGTCGACTCGCTCCTGATCGTGGAGATCCTCACGCGCATTGAGGAGCGCTACTCCATCGCCATCCCGGCCGACCGCCAGTCGGCCGAGGCCACCCGGTCCGTGCAGGCGTTCGCCCGCGCGGTACGGGAAGCCATCATCGAAAGGCAGCAATCGTGACCCCTCCGCCCTCCGACGCCCGAGCCCGTGATCCCGAACTCACCCGGCTCGGCGAACGGCTGAAGAAGACCCGCGACTACCTCAACATGTCGCAGCAGTTCGTCTCCGACAACACCGGCATCCCTCGTTCGGCGATCAGCGACATCGAGCGCGGTGAGCGGCGTGTGGACAGCCTGGAGCTGAAGAAGCTCGCCCGCCTGTACCGGCAGCCGGTCGCCTACTTCCTTGCCGAGGAAGAGGATGCGGACGCCGGCGAGTACGCCCTGGCTGGACTGCCGCGCGCACTGGCCCAGTTGACCGACGGTGACCAGAAGACGGTGATGGAGTTCGCCGAGTACCTCTCGCTGCGGCGGGCGGCCGAGAAGGAGCAGGAAGACTCCGCGGAACAGGACAGTCAGCGGTGAACTGGGCGGTGGCGCACCGCATCGCCGGGATCGCGGCTGCCCAGGCCCACCGTGATCTGGGCATCGACCGCACCCGTTACGTACCCGTCCACCAGGCATTGAAGAGAGCCGAAGTCGTCGGCATGGCGCAGCCGATGCCGCGCCTGTTCGGCGTCTACCTCTCCCCCGCCGACAACGGGCCAGCCGTGCTGCTCAACGCCAAGCTGAACATCGTCACCCAGCGGCACACCGCAGCCCACGAACTCGGGCACCACCAGTTGCGGCACCGTACAGCGGCCGACGACGACCTCAGCCCGGCGCTGCGGTGGGGCAACGGCAGCTGGCCGGACGAGGAGAAGACCGCGGAGGCGTTCGCCGCATGGTTCCTCATGCCACGCCCGGCGGTGCTGGCCGGTCTCGACCGAATCTGCCAGGGACAGCCGACCAGCCCGGAGCATGTGTACCGGCTGGCAAGGGAGCTGGGCACCTCCTACACGGGCACCGTGCGGCATCTACAGAATCTTCGTCTGCTGGATGCCGACCGTGCTCGCCAGTGGGCGAAGATCTCCCTGGCCGCGCTGCGCAGTTCCCTGGCGGGCGGGGCGGCCCTGTCTGCGGAAGCCCAGGTCCATGTCGTCACCACGTCATCCCATCAGCAGCAGATACATGTCGACGTCGGTGACGTGCTGACCGTCCGCAGCGCCGGAGCTGCGTTCGTCTCGCTGCCCAAGGGCCTGGCCCGCTGCACGGATGTAGAGCAGGCGGCCGTGGTGACCGACGAGCTGGGCGATCCGGTCCTGCTGGAGGTGTCGGCGGCCGACTGGGACGAACCGGTCCGGCTGACGGTGGTGCGGGACGCGCCCCGCACCGGTGTGCACGACGTCTGGCCGGACTGACCACCTGCCGCACCGGACTCCTTTTTGCCCCGTCGACCGTGCCAGGAGGATTCATGATCAGCTTCGATGTCACCGGCCGTGACGTCACCCGCGCCTGGATCGCCGCCTGCAATGCCCTGGACCGCAAGGACAACCCGTCGCGCACCGGCCTACAAACCGTCGTACGCATCACTGACCCCACCACTGACGACACCGGCTTCCGCACGGAACTGGACCGGCTGCGCACCGCCAAACGGCACGAGCCGATCGATACCGTCGCCGGCACCCTTTTCCCGGCCGGCCTCGCGGCCCGGGCCGCCGATCACGCCGATCTCGTGTCCCGCTACCGCGCCATGTACCCGCGGCTGAAGAAGTTCCCGGGCAACGCGCACGGCACCTACTTCGGCCGCCTGGTCGCCTACCCCGGCGTGAAGAAGACCGACATCGACCAGGTCGGCAACATCATCAGCCGGCTGCGCAAGCAGGCCTCGGGCAAAGGGCCGATGACCGCCGCCTATGAAGCGGACCTCGCCCACCCCGACGACGGTGACGTGCCGGCCGAGCTGCTCGTGCACGCCGCCGACCGCGACAACCTCTACCGCGGCTTCCCCTGCTTGAGCCACGTCTCCTTCCAGCTGGATCGTGACGGCCGAGTGCACGCCGCTGCGCTGTACCGCAGCCACTACATGTTCGAACGGGCCTACGGCAACTACCTGGGCCTGGGCAGGCTGCTTGCCTACATCGCCGACCAGGCCGACCTGGCCGTCGGGACCCTGACCGTCGTGGCCGGGCACGCCCACCTGGACGGGCCGATCACCGCCATACGCCCGCTGCTGAGCGACACCCCGCCCCTGGCCGCATGACACCCGCCTCAGCAAGCCGCGTTGATCCCCCACTTGGGCGGGAACCAGGCCGGCACCGGTGCCGTCGAGGAGCGGTAGGTCTGCTTGATGCGGCTGCGGCCGCTGATTCCTGCGATCTCCGGGTGGGCGACGCGCGCGTACTTGTCGACCTCGCAGAACAGGTTCTGGCAGTCGATCAACTGCAGCGGGCGCCCCCGCAACCCTGCAAAGTCCAGGCCCAGGCGGGCGAAGTGCTCGTCCTGGGTGTCGGCCATGTACCGGATGACATCGGCCTCGATGCCGTCGGCCGCCACACCGAAGCACTTGCGGATCCCGTCCCTCGCGCCGGGCCCGGGCACGACGAAGTCCATCTCCGAAAACGGCATCTGTGCCGCGTAGTTGAGGTCGATCACGAACTGGTACGCCAGGAACGGACCGATGGCCGGATAGCCCAGCAGGACTTCGTAGGCATCCCGCAGCGTTGACGCTGCCAGGACCTTCTCCGGGGCGCCGGACGTCATCATCATCTCCAGCAGCCGCAGATGATTGCGGTGCTTGCGCTGCTCCCCCAGCTGCGGCGGCGGCACGATGTAGGCGGCCGAGTACAGCCGCTCCCCCGCCGCGAATGCCCGCGACAGCACCCGGTCAAAGACCCGGTGGTCGTACCCGTCCCACCGCACCTCGCCCAGCGCACCGGTCAGCAGCCGCCACGTGGACTCCTTGTTGAAGACCTTGAACAGCAGAGTGCGGAAGAAGACCTCCTCCCACTCCTGCTCACCGCCGTAGATGACGTCAGCGATCAACGCCTGGCTGACCCGGTCCGCGGCCCGGTAGCAGTTGGTGAACCGGTACCTGGACAGGATCGGATCACTCGTCCACGGCCCCGGCCCGCCGGCCAGCCGCGCCTCGTACACCGCCTGCCGTGCCGCAGCAAACCGCCAGTACGTATCGAACACCGGCGTGGGACGCAGCGTCCGCCCCGCGACCCGGACACCGCCCCGGCCCGAAGCCCCCGAGCCCTCCGACGTCCGGCGTCCTTGCAGCAGCGTCACCATGCGCTCAATATATATTCGATATAGGGCAGTTGGCACAGCCAAAGGGGGAAATCGTGGACCTGCTGTGGCAGCAGCCCCGCCGCAACACACTCGTCTCCTGGCCCCACGACATCAACCAACGCCTCGACATACTCGTCCGCGCCGCAGCCGCCGCCGGCGAACAGACCTCCCGCTCCCAGATCCTCGCCGCCCTCGTCGCCACCGCCGAGACCGCACCCGAGGCCATAGCGGAACTCCTCCACACCTACCGGCGCCTCACCGCCGACGCCCTCACCGCCGACAACGAACGCACCGACCTCCCCACCGTCCGCGCCCCCGGCCCCACCCGCTCATCCACCTGACCGAACGGCACACCTCCAGCATCACGCTTCGATCCGCGCCGGAGATCTCCGTCCTCTGGTCGCTCACGTGGGTTCGACGGCTTGGCGCTCCGGATGGGCAGTTGCTTCCCGACTGCCACTCGAGAGCAACACGTAGCCCAGAGCCACCGAGCACACCTTCGAGTGATGGCCCTCCCTCACGTCCCGGCAGGCGCTAGAGTTCCATCTCGTTGTAAATGGGGGCGTTACACCGACGCGTTGCTGGCTGCCCACCGCACGCGCTCGTGCCGTACTGCAAGGGAGCAGCGTGCGACTCGTCGAACTCAGCGTCAGCAACTTCCGTTCGTTGGGCCACGTCGAGAGCATTCCGATCCACAAGCAGACGATCTTGACCGGGCACAATGACTGTGGGAAGACAGCGACGCTGGATGCGATCGCGGTCCTGCTCGGCGAACGCAGCATCATCGATAGCGACATCTCCGATTTTGTCAATCCCCTCGAATCGTGGAGACCTTCCTATGCAGCCAGCCCCTCACCGAGGCTGGCCCAGTAGTCGTGTTCGTAGTCGATCGGGCTCTT
>NZ_JBSFVC010000075.1:0-9389 GCF_053592095.1 Streptomyces sp. NPDC002787
GTCGGGTGGGGGGGTGGGCGGGCGCGGGCGCCGCGGGCCGCGGGGGGGCCCCCCCCCCCCCCCCCCCCCCCCCCCCCGGCCGCGCTCCTCATCGCGCTCCCTCGCCGGTGTTCGTGAGGGCCGCGCCGAGTTCCGATCTGCGGCGGATGCCCAGCTTGCGGTAGGTGCTGGTCAGGTGGGTCTCGACCGTGCGGCGGGCGAGGTGGAGGAGCTGGGCTATCTCCGTGTTCGTGCGGCTCTGGGCGGCGAGTTCGGCGATGCGGCGCTCGCCGGCGGTGAGTGCCGAGGGGCCCGTCAGGGCCGTCGCGGTGCGGCGGGCGCCGCCCTCGCGCAGGGCCGCCTCCGCGACCGCGCGGAGGCGGAGCGCGCCCAGGCGTTCGGCACGGGCGGCCGCCTCCCGGAACGCGTCACGGGCCCGCGACCGCTCCCCGGCCGCGGCGAGCACCCGTCCCTGCGCCACGAGCGCGCGGATCAACTCCGTCTCGACCGGCCGCCCGCCCGTGGCCACGTCCGGCGCCCCGTCCGCCGTCGCGGCCGAGACCCGGCCGTCGATCGAGGTCGCTGCTCCGGCCTCGGCTTCGGCCACCGTCACCGCTTCGTCCGGCGTCCCGTCGACCCCCTGCCTCAGCACCCGTACCGCCCGCTCCCCCAGTTCCAGGCCCCGGCGGCCACCCGTCGCCGTGCCCAGGACGCTCAGGGCGCGGCCCAGGACTCGGGGGGTGTTCCAGACGGTGGCGAGGCTGAGTTCCTTCTCGGCCAGGGCGAGGGCCTCGTGAGGGCGGCCTAGGGCGAGGTGGCATTCGGCGGCGGCGGTGCGCCAGGGTGTGACGACGGGGCTGGTGACGTCCCGGGCGGACTGGCGGCGGCCGCACTCCAGGAAGTCGTCGAGGGCGGCGGCCGGGTCGCCGGTGGCGGCGCGGAGGAATCCCCGCGCGTAGAGGAAGCGGTTCAGCTCCCAGGAGTCGTGGGCGTGTGGGAGGTCGAAGGCGTCGGCCAGGCGGCCGGCCGCGTCCGGGCGTCCCGTCTCCACGAGGGCGATGACGGCGTGGGCCAGCGCGTTGGCGGACTCGGGTCGGCCGTCGGCCGCGCGGGACACCTCGGGGTCGGCGAGGACCTCCTCGTGGGCGCCGCGGGCGGCGGCGATGTCGATGCGTACGTTCACCAGGGCCAGGTGCATGGGGTGGAGGAGGGAGGTGCGCTGGCCGGCGAGGCCGCGCCGGACGAGGCGTGCGGCCTCGTCGAGCTGGTCGGCCCACTGGGCGACGGCGGCGGCTGTGCCCAGCAGGAAGACCTCGGCGAGCGGGTCGGCCGGCTGGGCGAGGAGCGCGCGGACGCGGTGCATCGCCGAGGCCGCCGAGACCAGGCCGGCGGTCGCCTCGTACCGGACGAGGAGGGCCTGCCCGGCCGTGCCGACCAGGTGGGGTGAGCGCTCGGCGGTCTCGCGGAGCCAGCGGTAGACCTCCTGCCGTACGCCCTGGTCGTGGTCGGAGAGCAGCGCGGAGGCGGTCTGGACCGTGCGGATCAGGTCCGGGTGACCCGTCAGGTGCTCGTCGCGCAGCCCGCGCAGCACGTCGACGGCGGCGCGGGCCTCGCCGCGACGGGCCAGGGCCGTGCCCAGGGCCACCGCCGCGTGCACGCGTTCCCGGGGCGGGCCGGGCCGGCGCATCGCCTCGGCGAGCCGGGGTATGCCGGCGGTGGACCGTACGGTGGCGTACTCCAGGGAGCCCAGTTCGGTGAGGACGACGGTGCGGCGGGCGGCCGGCATCGGTTCGTCGAGCGCGCGGCGGAGGAAGGCGAGGGCGTCGTCGCTGCGGTCGGCGCGGACGGCGAGGTCGGCCGCGTCGAGCAGGGCGCCGGTCGCCCAGGCCTCGCCGACCGGGCCGGAGCGCAGCAGCTGGCCGGCGACGGCCTCGGCCCGGTCGCCGCGGTGCAGCATCGCCTCGGCGGCCCGGCGGTGGGCGCTCCGCCGGTCGGCGCTCGCCCAGCCGCCGAGGACCGCGTCCCGCAGCAGGGGGTGGGCGTAGCGGAGCCGTCCTTCGGGGTCGGGGCGGAGCAGGCCCAGGTGGGTCATCGCGGTGAGCCAGCCGGGTACGCGGGCGGGGTCGGCGCCGGCCGTCCGGGCGAGCAGTTCGGCGTCGGCCGGTACGGGGGCGTCCTCGTCGTCCAGTGCGGCGAGGGCGCGGGCGACCTCGGTGGTCGCGGGCCCGGCGCTGTCCAGCCACCAGGAGACCGCGGCGGCGTAGGTGCCGGGGTAGAGCGCGGCGCAGGTGTCCGGAAGGGCAGCCGGGAAGGCACCGGAGTGCACGTTCTGGAGGTCGTCCAGCAAGGCGCGCAGCAACAGCGGGGTGCCCGCGCCCGCCCGTAAGCAGGCGTCGACCCACTCCGGCGGGGCGCCGCCGTGGGCGGAACGGACCAGCCGGGCCGCGGAGTCGGGGCTCAGCGGGGCCAGGGTACGGGTGTGGACCAGGGCGGGGGAGAGGGCGTGCGCGAGTCCGTCCGCCGGGGGGTCGATGTCGTACTGGCTGCGCTCGGTGACCACCAGCAGCACGGGCAGGCGGTCGATCCGGCGGACGGCCTCGACGAGCCAGCGGCGGGACGGCGCGTCGGCGAAGTGCGCGTCGTCGACGGCGACGAGCAGCGGGGACTCGGCCGCGTAGGAGCTCAGCAGGCGCCACAGCCGGGCGGGCCTGCCCCGGTGCGGCGGGGTGCCCGGCGGGTCCGGCGCCTCGCCCGCCGCCTGGTCGAACTCGGGCCCGTGGGCGAGGAGTTGGAAGACGGTGTCGAAGGGTACGGAGGTGTGTTCGGGCGAGCAGCGGGCCCGCAGGACGCGCATGCCGTTGGCCGCCGCGTGGTCGGCGGCGGCCTCCATGAGTGCGGTGCGGCCGGTGCCGGTGGCACCCCGGAGCAGCACCAGGCGGCCGGAGCCGGTCCGGGCGCGGGCGGCCTCGGCGGCCAGCAGCTCCAGGGGCTCATCGCGTTCGAGAAGCGGTTCCGGCGCGCACATCACTGCCTCCTGTCGTGGACTGTCTGTCTGTCGTGGACTGTCGTTTTCCGCTTCCGTAGACGGGGAACGGCCCGTCGGGGTGCACCGGTCGCGGGTGGTCGGCGGGAAAGTGTCGTGGCCGGTCTCGTAAAGAGTCCTGCGGGCAATCTCGTGGTCTATCTCGTGGTCCTCCACGATTGCGCGGCGCACACGGCACACAGAAGTGTGAATCGAGCCCATCGGCCACTCCCCTCACGGGAGTGGCGTTTTCGTGCATACGGGAGAAACGGTTGCGCAGCACATTCCGGACCGCGGACACGGCCATGGCCACGGCCGCCTCCAGGGCCACGGCCGTCCCCATGGCCACCGGCACGGCGGGGCCGCAGGAGTCACCGCGCCGCATCCCGGTCGTGGTCCACACCCCCGACCCGCTCTCCCGCGCCGGAGTCCTCAGCCAGCTGCGCGGGCACCCGGTGATCGACCTGGTGGACGACGCCGAGGTACGGCCGGGCACCGTGGCCGTGCTGGTCGGTGAGACACCGGACGAGTCGCTGCTGTCCGCGCTGCGCCGGCTGGTGCGCAGCGAGGGCGCGCGGGCCGTCCTGGTGGTGAGCCTGATCCGGGAGACCGAGCTGCTCGATGTCATCGAGTGCGGGGTCGGGGCCATCGTGTGGCGCCACGAGGCCACCGCGCACCGCCTGTCGCAGGCCGTGCTCGCGGCCTCCCGGGGGGACGGCGATCTGCCCGCCGATCTGCTCGGCCGGCTGATCAACCAGGTGGGTACGCTGCAGCGTTCCGTGGCGGGGCGCGGCGGGGCGCCGCTGTCCGGCCTCGTGCCGCGTGAGATCGACGTCCTCCGGCTCGTGGCCGAGGGGATGGACACCGGTGAGATCGCGAGCAAGCTCTCCTACTCCGAACGCACCGTCAAGAACGTGATGCACGGGCTCACCACCCGGCTGCATCTGCGCAACCGGGCGCACGCGGTGGCCTATGCCCTCCGGGAAGGCTACATCTGATCGAACGGGCAGACCGACCGGGCCGGTTGGGCACCACACCGTGCCCCCTCGACGTCCCCGGCGCGTCTACAAGGGCGGCGCCGCGGCGGGCAGGATCGGCGGACAGGCACACGACACAGCAGGAGCATGACCGTGATCCACGAGGTGGACGAGGTCCTCAAGGGACTGATCGGCGGTGGTGCCCTGGCCGGCTCCGGCATCGACGTCTCCTTCGAGGCCCCGACCCGCGACTGGGCGGCCCGGCGCAACGCGCCCACCATCAACACCTACCTGTACGACATCCGCGAGGACGTCTCGCGCCGCCAGCGCGGCCAGATGCCGGTCCGCGACGAGCGTGACATCGTCGTACGCCGCCGTCAGCCGCCCCGCTGGTTCCGGCTGTCGTACCTGGTCACGGCCTGGACCAAACAGCCCCAGGACGAACACCGGCTGCTCTCCGCGGTGCTGGCCACCCTGCTGCCGCGTGAGCTGCTGCCGCCCGACGAACTCCCGGGCGCGCTGGGCTCGATGGGCCTGTCCGTGCCGCTGTCGGTGGCGGGGCTGCACTCCGAGTCCCGGTCCCTCGCCGAGATCTGGTCCGCGCTGGGCGGCGAGCTGAAACCGTCCCTCGACCTCGTGGTCACCGCCCCCTTCCCGGCCTTTCCCGAGTACGACGCCGGTCCCCCGGTCACCGAGGGTGCGGCCGTCCGCGTACGCGGCATGGACGGCTCGCCCGGGGGCTCCGAGGAGCGCGCGCACCGGCCGCACCATCTGGCGTCCGCCCCGAACACCGGAGAACGGCGCCGGTGACCACGCACGCCTCCCCCGGTTCCCCGGTGGCGCACGACTCCCCCACCGCCGATCCGCTTCTCCTCCGGCTCGCCCGGCTGCGCGACCGGGTCGCCGAGCTGGTGGCCGACCGCAGCGCCGGTGACCCGACGGCGGGTGATCCGCTGCGGGGGCTGTACCTGTCCGAGGAGGGCGTACGGCATCTGCTGGGGCCCTCGGCGGGGACGCACACGCCTGTGCTCGAGCCGCTGGAGCCCGTGGAGGTCGGGGGCTTCGAGAGCGGGGATGCCGTACCGGACGGCCCGCTGGAGCGGCTCGCGGGGCGGCTCGGGCTCACCGAACTGGACGCGCGGATTCTGCTGATCGCTCTCGCGCCCGATCTCGACCGCTCCTACGAGCAGTTGTACGGCTATCTGAACGACGACGTGAGCAGGCGGCGGGCCACGGTCGGGCTGGCGCTCGATCTGTGCGGGCTGCCCGTGCATCTCGCTCGGGCGCGGGCCCGGTTCCGGCCCTCGGCGCCGCTGAGCGCGCTCGGGCTGCTGACCGTCGAGGATCCCGAACGCCCGTTCCTCAGCCGGGGGTTGCGGGTGCCGGACCGGCTGGTCGCGCATCTGCTCGGCGACGACACGCTGGACGCGGAGCTGGTCGGCCATGTCCGTCCGCTCGCCTTCCCCTCGTCCCCCTCGTCCCCCTCGTCCCCGCCGTCGTCCGTGGAGGACGGCGGGTTCACGGCCCGGCTGGCCGCGCGGCTGGCCGCCGCCCCGGTCACCGTCCATCTGCGGGAGCACCGCGAGGGCGACGGACTGATGCGCGCCGGGGCCGCCCTGCGTGCGGCGGGGCTGCGGGCCCTGCACTTCACGCCCCCGGCGGCCGCGGAAGAGAGCGCCGCGCTCCTCCCCCGGCTGCTGCGCGAGGTCCGGCTGCGGGCGTGCGCGCTCGTGGTGTCACCGCTGCCGGAGAAGCCGGGGCCGCTGTTCCGGGCGCTGGCGGCGGACGATGTGTCCGTCCTGTGCGTGGGGGAGCGGCCGTACGACCCGCAGTGGTGCGACCGTGATCCGCTGGTCCTCGATGTGCCCCGGCCGCCCTCGGGGGCCGTGGACGCGTGGTCGGCGGCGCTCGGCGCGGGGCCGGAGGGGCCCGGGTTCGACCTGGCGGCCACGGTCGCCCCGTACCGGCTTGGCGGTGACCGGATCGAGCGGGCAGCCCGGGCGGCCGTGGACCTCGCGGCGTTCGACGGTACCCCGGTGACGGCCGCGCATCTGCGGCTGGCCGCGCGGCTGCAGTCCGCCTCCGGTCTGGAGCGGCACGCCCGCCGCATCCGGCCCGACGTCGGCTGGGACGACCTCGTGCTGCCGGACAAGCCCCTCGCCCAGCTGCGGGAACTCGCCCTGCGGGCCCGGCATCGCGACCGGGTGCTCGGCGACTGGCGGCTGAGCGCGGGGGGTGGCCGGGGCCGCGGTGTCCTCGGGCTCTTCGCGGGCGACTCGGGCACCGGCAAGACGTTGTCGGCGGAGGTGGTGGCCGCCGAACTCGGCCTGGACCTCTATGTGGTGCAGCTGTCGTCGGTGGTCGACAAGTACGTGGGCGAGACCGAGAAGAACCTCGAACGGATCTTCACGGAGGCCGACCGTACCGATGCCGTGCTGCTCTTCGACGAGGCGGACGCGGTGTTCGGCAAGCGCTCGGAGGTCAAGGACTCCCACGACAAGTACGCCAACATGGAGAGCGCCTATCTGCTCCAGCGGCTGGAGTCCTTCGACGGCATCGCGCTGCTGACCACCAATCTGCGGGCCAACATCGACGAGGCGTTCACCCGGCGGCTGGATCTGGTGGTCGACTTCCCGTTCCCGGACGTCGCCCAGCGCCTCGCCCTGTGGCGGCACAGCCTCGCCGCGGTGCCCGGCGCGGACGACACCGACCCGGCGGCTGTCGCCCGCGACTTCGAGCTCGCCGGCGGTTCGATCCGCAGCGCCGTCGTCACCGCCGCCTACGCCGCGGCGGGCCGCGCCGGCCCGGTCACCACGGCCGACCTGCGGGAGGGCGCGGAGCGCGAGTACCGCAAGGCGGGCCGACTCGTGCCGGGCGAGGGCAACTGGTAGCGGGGCGGGGCGGGTTGGTGAGGCCGGCAGGGGCGGTCGGGTGGCCCGGTGGAGGTCGGCTGGGTGGTCCGGTGGCCCGGTGGAGGCCGGCTTGCGCGGCTGGTGGCCTGGTGACAGATGGCCGGGGCGGCCCGGATGGCCCGGGACGGACGGCCGGAGCCGACCCGGATGGTACGGGGACGGACCACCGGAGCCGACCGGACGACCCGGTGACGGACCACCGGAGCCGACCGGACGACCCGGTGACAGACCGCCGGAGCCGACCCGGACGGCCCGGATGGCCCGTGACAGACAGCCGGGCGCCGGCCCGATGGCCGGTGGCAGGCAGCCGGGGCCGACCCCCGTGGCCCCGGTGGCAGACGGCCCGCTCCGCGTGCAGGGGGCGGGCCGCTGGTGCACTGCCTGGTCGGACGGGCTACTCCACGCGCCACTTCTGGTTGGGGGTGCCCGCGCAGGTCCACAGCTGGAGCTTGGCGCCCTTGCCGGTGCCGTTGTCCTTCACGTCGACGCACTTGTCGGCCTGCGGGTTGACCAGGTCACCGGCGGTGCTGAGCACGAACTGCTGGGCGGGGTTGCCGCTGCACCTGGCCAGCTGGATGACCGCGCCGTCGTCGCGGGAGCCCCACGCGACGTCCATGCACAGCCCGAGGGAGCGCACCGTCCCGTCGCCCCGGAAGTCCCACTTCTGGTTGGCGGAGCCGGCGCAGTCCCAGATCTGGAGCGGGGTGCCGTCCTTGCCCTCGCCGTCCTCCGCGTCCGTGACGTCGACGCAGCGGTCCGAGCCCTGGCCGATGATCAGGAACCCCTTGGCGGCGGACGGCTTCTTCGTCGTGGCCGGCCTGTCCGGTTCCTTGTCCGACCCGGAACCCGACCCCGAGCCGGAACCCGAGCCCGTGTCCGCGTCCCCACCGGAGTCCTCCGGCTGCTCCTCCTGCTGCTGGGGAGCCTCAGGGGTCTCCGAGGGCAGCGGCGCCGCGGAGATGCTCGGCGCCGGGGCCATCGCGGACGGGCTCGCGCTCGGCAGCACCTGCGTACCGGCCTCCCGGAGCTCGGTCGCGGCGCTGGTCACCTTGGGTGTGTAGGCGAGCCACAGCGTCAGGAAGGTGATCGCGAGCGCGAGGAAGATCCCGAGGCAGGTGGCGAGCCAGCCGGGCAGGAAGCCGCGCTGGACGTAGGTGCCGTCCACCGGGTGCGGCGCCACCCCCGACCGCTGGACGGCGAGCGTGTACGGCCGCTCCTCCTTGGACCCGAACCAGATGAGCTGCCTCGGCTTCAGCGTCGTCTTCACGAACGCGGCACGGCCGGGCTCGATCTGCACATTGCTCGGATGGATGTCGTACGACAACTGGTCGCCGTTGTCGCTGCCGCCGACCGACGCGGTCACCTTGGTGTTGCCGAGGTTGTCGATGGCCAGTCTGGGCCGGCCGCGGAAGCGTCCCTTCACGGTCGGCGGGACGAGCTCCGCCCGCACCTCGGTGAAGGGCGTGATCGTCACATTGCCCTCGGGGACCGTGGTCGCCTCTGGATGCTCGCTCGGGGTGATCCGTACGGCGTACGGGTTGGGACCGGCCGTCGCGTCCGGGGTCCGGGGCGGGGCGAACGTCAGCTCCACCGACCCGGTGGTTCCCGGGTAGAGCCGTAGCGTCTGCGGCTCCACCCGCGTCCACGGCGCGAGGTCACCGACCGGTTCGAATCGGTACTCGTCGACCACGTCACCGGTGTTGCGCAACCGCAGCCGTACGGTCGTACTGCCACCGGGATCCACCGTGGCCGACGGCGGTTCCAGAGAAGTCCAAAGGCTCACGGAGGGACGCTACGGGGCGCGGGGCGCCCGGTCAGGAGCACTCGGGGCAGGCCCGGCTGCCCCGACGGCCACCGGGTCCCGTCCCCACGGCCTTGTCACACGGTGAACTTGACGGCTTCGAGCCAGACGCCGTTGTCGAGGGTGCCGCCGAAGATGAAGTGCTCTCCCTCACCGGGCTTGTCGCAGGCCAGGGCCTGCCAGCCCCTGTCCTTCTGGTGAACCGACTGGCAGACCGCCTTGCCGCCGTCGTCGACGTTGATGGTGAAGCCCAGCATGTCCGGGGCGCCCGCCTTGCTGCTGCCGAAGTAGTTGTCGAAGCCGTCGAGCGCGCTCGACCAGGGCTTCCCGTTGTAGTGCCCCTGGCCGTTGGTCGAGTCGGGGTTGTGGACGAAGGCGGCGCTGGCCGTGCCGCCCACGCCCGACACCGCGATGTTGAGGGCCTTGAGCGGCCTGCCCTGGCCCACCGTTCCGGCGGTGTCACCGTCGCACTCCGGGGCCGTCCAGCCCTTGCCCGTCACGAAGGCGCGGTAGCAGATGTGCCGGCCGCCCGGGTCGGCGGCGGCCAGCTGCCGTACGGCGGTCGCGGCCGTCGGCGCCTTCTTCTCCTGCTGCTCCCCCGAGCCTCCGCCGGACCCCCCGCCGCCGCTGCCGTCGCCGCTTCCGCTGTCGCTCTCCGGTTCGGTCGTCTGCGGGGGTGCCGAGCTGGCGGGGGGTGC
>NZ_JBSFVC010000076.1:0-9024 GCF_053592095.1 Streptomyces sp. NPDC002787
ATCACGGGCGCGCCCGGCGCGCCCGTGATTCGCCCCGCTCACGCCAGCCGCCTAACTGGGGGGAATCGGATGTCCGTGTCGATCCCGCTGGCGGAGGAGATCACCATCGCGGGGCCAAGGCCGCGGGAGTATGCGGCGGCTCCGGTCATACCCGCGTCCCCGTGGGCAGAGGACCGGGCCGCCGTCCGCACCCCGTGGCGCGGCACCCACTCTCATGGCCGACGACGACAACGGACTGGGGACGGTCGCCGTCGACTGGAGCGACCAGGACGACCCGCTGCGGATGACGGGGCCCCGGGCCGCTCGTCGTTCCTCGATCCGCACCGGGACGCCCCAGGCCCTCCCCGAAGCCGGCAACCGGAGCCTGGACGTCTGCTGGACCGCCGCGCGAGCGGGAGCGGCGACTCGGCGCAGCCGGACTCGGTGGGTCGTTGTGGGACCATGGGCGTGTGACCACGGACGATGTGCCCATGGCCGCCTTGGCTGAACTTCTTTGCCGTCGGTGCCTGGATCGTGGACGCCGAGAGGACGACAGGACCGCCCGGCATCTTCTGGCCTCGGTCGCAGCCCAGGAGTTCGCCCCGGAGTTGCTGGTCGCGGCCCACGGAGGTGTGTGCGCCGCCTTTGGACCCGCCGAGGACGTGCGTGCCGAGGTCGTGAGAAACGCCCTCGACGCCGCCTACCGGTTGCTCCCCACCCCCCTCGGGGACACCGAACGACTCCTGGTCTCCGTGTCGTTGGCCCTGTTGGCGAAGGTGGGGCTGAGTGACCGGACCGCGACGGACTACGTGGCCGTCGCGATGTCCGCCCAGAAGATCGACCAGGACCGGCTCGGACTCTGGGCCGCACGGCGGGCGTTGTCCGCCAAGACCGACCTGACCCCGTCGCAGGAGACGGCGGCCCGTCTGGTCCTGGCGCTGATCACCCAGGACCGGTCCGACATTCGCCGAGCCTACGAACTGGCGGATTCGCTGCCGCCGGACGACCCACGTGCACGGTGGGCCGAATCCGTCCGCCCGCATCTGTGTCCCACTGCCCCGGACGACTCTTCCCCGGCGGGCGACGCCGTCCGGGCCGGCGACAGACGGGCCGCCGCGATGTCCCTGGCGGGGGAGTTCGCCGAGACCGCCCGCCAGACCGGTGACCCCCTGGCCACGGCCATGCACATGGTCATGGCCGCGCTGTCGCAGCCGGAGATCGACGTGCGGGACGCGAGGAAGGCCCTGGTCGACGTCGTCGCCCTGCTGCGACGACGTCAGCGCTACGGCCAGGTGCCGCCCGCCGTGAAAGCCGGCATCGACATGGTGACGGACCTCCTGCACGTCGGTGCGACGCCCGAATCGGTGGATGTGCTGGCTGAGTTGCTGGAGGCTCTCGCCGACGCGGGCCTGACGGATATCTCGTTGCCCGACGAGGCCGACGACCTGCCCGCCGCGACCCAGGCCAGGCTCGCGGAAGCGGTGACACGCAGCCCCGCCTGGCCCGACTTACAAGCCTGCGTCGACGGCCTCCGGCACCGGCCCGCCCTCATCCTCCGCAGGCAGCGGATGTTCTCCGCACGGCACGGCTCCGTGCTGAGCATGTATCTGGAGCCACCCGACTCGGTCGCGATCAAGTCGACGCTGCTGAACGCCGCGGACACATCGGTCCTCGGCGCATTCGGCCGGGGGAACCCTGGGGACGTGTCGTCCATGCCTGTCGACGACGTCGAAGCACTGATCCGATCGCTGCTTCCGGCCGCGCTGCGCGACCGCTTGGCCGCGCAGGAGCTCCCCTCTCTGCTCATCGTGCCCGATGCCGAACTGTGGTCGATCCCCTGGCAGGCGTCGACCCTGTTCCGCTCGACTTCGGTCAGCATGGCGCCGTCGATGTCCGTCTATGCCCGGCTCCCCCTCTTCGACGGCACCGTGCGCAGTATCACGGCACTCGTGGACGAGGATCTGCCCCATGCCGACCTCGTGCTCACGGCGTTGGAGGAAGCACGTGCCGTCCACGGCTTCACCGTCCGTGACCACACCGCCCTGGAGGCGGGCGAGGAGAGCGACCTGCTGCTCATTCACGCCCATGGGTCCGGTTCCGGGCTGACGTTCAGCACCGGTTCCCCCGCGAAGCCCCTGTCGGTCCTGCACCTCGCCGCGACCGTTCGGGCCAGAGCCGGGCTGGTGGCGGCATGCAGATCACTCGCGGCGCCACCGGTCTCGTTTCCGATCAACCTGTCCGCCGCGATGCTGCTGCAGGGCATGTCCACCGTCGTCGGAGGATTGTGGCCGCTGCCCCATGAGTCGACGGCGACGATCATCGCCGAGGTGATCTCGGGCGTCGCGGCCGGTGGACGGCTGATGCCGGTGCTGGCCCAGGCGCGCGAGCGCGTGCCGGACGGCTACCTGGACCGGTGGGGACTCGCCGTGCACGGGATCGTGTGACCCATGGGGGATTCCGACGAGGCCAGCGCCGCCCACCCATCGGACACCGACGACCTCGAGCACGATCTCGTCCTGGCGATCACCAACGTCCTCGGCAGGGCGTGCCTCGGCCGGTCCCGCGTCGGGGATCGCGATCTCGCGGTCGCGTTCCTCACCGAACTGCACCAGCCGCACGTCGACGGGACGACCAGAGCCGCGGCGGCGGGCGGCATCACTACGGCGTTCACTCCCGAACGACTCACGGAACGCGAACTTGTCCTGGCTGTCCGGATCAGCGCCAGAGCCCTCTGCGCGACGGACCAGCCGGAGCACAAGGTGTTGCTGGGGGCCCTGGTCATCGCTCTGACGGCACAGGCGGGCCACGCGGACAACACCGGGACGGACTTCCTCGCCGCCTCGACCGCCCTGCGTCGCGTCGAGCAGCACGACTTGGCTGCCTGGTCGGCCCGTCGCGCGATCGCGACCGGGGAACTCACCGACGAAGAGACGGCCAACGCCTGGATGCTGGTGGCACTGGCGACTTCCGACCCCGACGCCCAGGACCGGGCCCGCACGGCTGCGGCGCCGCTACCGGTCGACAGCCCGGCTCGACGGTGGGTCGAGTCCACGACACCCGTCCGGACGGCTTCCAGCGATGCGCCCGGCACCCCCGGCGTTCCTCTGCGAGACCGCCGGCAGGCAGCCCGACGTGTGCTGGGCGATCTCGCCGAGATCGTCCAGCAGGGGTACGAAGACGACATGCTCACGGGTCTGCGCCTGGCCATGGAGGCGTACGCGGCGCCCGAACTCGACCTGCCGGCTGCGCGGAAGGGGCTGATGACCGCCCTGCGGCACTGGCGTTCCCGCCGCGGCCTGGGTCAGGTACCGCGCGCCGCGACGGCCGGACTCGAGGTGGCGATCGACCTCCTCCTCATCGACGCCTCCTCGGACGAGGTCATCCTGATGTGCGAACTCTTCGAGGCGTTCGTCGACGCGGGACTCGTACCTGGTGACATCCAATGGGCCACGGACGGCACGGCACCGTCGGTTCTGCAGGCGGCGCTGTCGCGACGGGCCGCGCGGCGGCCCACCTGGCCGGATCTCGCAGGGCTCCTGGCTGCTCTCGACGGGAGCGACCTTCTCCTCCTCCACCCCCGCCACGACCGCCACGGCGTCGTCGTCGACGTCACCTCCGTGTACTTGCGGACCCCGGCCGGCTTCTCCCTGCGCCGAGCCCGCCTGGACGCACAGGACCAGCACACACTGCGGGCGTTCTGCGCGGGATCGCTAGCCGACCTGTCCAAGGTCTCCCCCGAGCGGCTCGACCGGCTGGTCACCGGCATCGTCGCCGAGCACGTCGCGGATTCCGTCGCGCGCCCCGACTCCCGGGAGCTGATCATCGTTCCGATGGGGCGGCTGGCGGCAGTCCCCTGGGCGACCGCTGAAGTCCACGGCCACTCCTGGACCGCCGCGCCTGGCGTCGTGGCACCGTCGATGTCCGTCGCCGGCGCGCTGCCACGACCGCGGAAGGGGTGGACGACCGTGCACACCCTCGTGGACACCCGGCTTCCGGGCGCCGAGCAACTGTTGGCGGAGCTGCGGGGGCCCGTCGTGCGGCACAGCGCACTCGACAGCCTTCCCTCGCGTCCGGAGCCCGGTGATGTGCTGTTGATCCTCGCCGATGGCGGTGGGCAGGGGCTCGAGTACCGCCTGCATCTGCCTGGCGGCCCCATAGGGATGAGGGACCTCGTGCACGCCCCTTTGCCGCGCCGTGCCGTGATCGCCGCCTGCCGGTCGGGCGGGCCCGCCCCGACGGCGTTCCCCTTGGCTGTTCCGACCGTGCTCATGCTGGCCGGTGTCAGCACCGTGGTCGCCGGTCTGTGGCCGCTGCCCAGCGAGACCACCGCCGGCATCCTGTCGGAGGCGCTGCGCACTCCCACCGACAGTCTGTCCCTTGCCGTACGAGGGGCGATCCACCGGAACGGACGTGAGTCGGTCGTCGACGGCCTCGGGCTCGCGGTGTTCGGCCGGGACGACGGCTGAGCGGCCCCGGAGCATCCCGTCTCACTCGAAGCAGGAGTCGAACTCGATGTGCTGCGACGTCGCTGTGCGGTCACGATTGAAGAGCAGGCTCAGCTCCGCGGTGAACGAGGTGCCGATCTCCTGCTCCGCGAAGCCCAGGGTGAGCAGAAAACCATCCACTTCGTCCGGGGCGAGACGGTGGGCCACAGCGCACTCGTTGTGGTCGCCGTCGATCAAGAGGTCGTATCGAGCGCTGGGCGCGTACGCCGCCAGAAACCGCCTCCGCTTGATGATGCGCAGCACCGCGCGCGTGATGTTGGCGACCTGGTCCCCGGCATTGCGCACCCGTACGTCGAGGACGACTCGGTCGTACAACCGATCGACGAGGACGTCGTCGACGACCACGTCGGCACCGTTCACCGGAACGCGCTGTGCCGCGACCGGGGCTGCCGGCCCTTCCCTGTCCGCCCGCGCTTCTGCAAGGGCGAGAGCGTCGGTGGCGTCCTTCAACTCCCTCTCGGCCGTATCGAGAGCCCTACGACGGAGAGCGAGTTGGAACTCCGATCCGGTGTGGTCGTCGATGGCCAGGTAAGCGTCGATCCCCTGCGGCTTCCACACGGTGGTTTCCTTCTTCGGGTACAGCTTGCTCAACGCCGGTTCCAGCAGCCCCATCTGCTGCGCGAGCCTCTTGAGCGTCAGGCCCGACTCACGACGTGACTCGTCGAGCGCCATCCGGGCCCGGATCCCCGCTTCCCTGAGGGCCGCGCGAGCCTGTTCCACGAGTTTCTCGGCAATCTCGTGGGCCGCACGTGCGTCACGCAGATCCACTCCCGTCATGTCACCTTCCCCGCTGAGCCACGACTTTCCAGAAAGGGACCGAAACACGCGGAAAGACGGAAACACCGGGTAACACCGAGAAGGTCTCCCTGGTTGCCGCCTGCGATGTGGATGCGTGGGCCCGAGTGGCTTTGGAGAAGAACACGTGCTCCCGACCCCGCACTTGATGAGCTCCCACCCGCGTGGGAACCTCTCGGACCCCGACGCGCCCCGGCCTCGGTCAGCGTATCTCGCGCGGTGGGATCTCCCCGCGTCGCGACCCGCGTTCGTGATTCTCGAGTTCTTCGAGCCCCATGGCGAGACGGAGTTCTGCCACGACTCGCTCGAGGCATAGGGAGCATGATGCGTCGGCCGAGGATCAAGTTCTCGCACCGCCCGGTCCGTTACGGCGAGGAACACGTGCGGATCGGCGGCATCGTGCCCGGTGTCCGCGGCGACCTCGTCGACCGCGATGGCTGGGTGTGGGCGCTGCTCGAATTGTTGGACGGCTCGCGGACCGTCGACTCCGTCGCGGAGGCCATGACGAGGTCCTTTCCCTACAGGCCCGCCCACTTGGTGCGCGCCGCCATCGACGAACTCGTTCTCGCCGGTCATGTCGAGGACGCCGATGAACCCGTGAGCGGTCTCGACGAGGTCACCGAGGAGCGGTACAGCCGGAGCGAGGCGCAGTTCCGGTGGATGGACCGGTCTCCGCTTCGCACCGGTTGGGACGCTCAGATGTCGCTGCGGCAGGCCGGTGTCGTGGTGATCGGACTGGGGGGAGTCGGCTGTACGGCAGCCCTCGCCCTTGTCCTCTCCGGCGTCGGACGCCTCCACTGTGTCGATCGTGACGCGGTGGAACTGTCCAACCTCAACCGCCAGATCCTTTACACCGAAGCGGACGTGGGACAGCCGAAGGTCGCTGCTGCCGTGAGCCGGTTGCGCTCGTACAACTCCACGGCCGACATCACCGGTGCGGAGGTCGACATCGACGGCCCGTCCGCCGCTCGCGCGCTCGCGGCGGACTTCGACGTGGTCCTGCTCGCCGCGGACACGCCAGGGGAGATCCGCTCGTGGACGAACCGGGCCTGCCTGGAGACGGGCAGTTCCTGGGTGTACGCCGGTTACCACGGGCCGCTCGTCACCGTCGGGCTCCATCGACCCGGCGAAGGTCCCTGCGCCGACTGCGGGCCGGCGGAACAGCGAGCCCGGCTCGCCGCCCTGCCCGAGCGGACCGAGTGGTCGCCCGGCATCGACGTGGTTGTTCCGCAGGCGGCCAACGCGGTGAGTGCCGGCTGCGCCGGAACCCTCGCGGCGCACGCGGTGATCAGCCTGATCACCGGAGTGCCCGCCCTCCCGGCCAACCGCCGGTTCGGGCTCAATCTGATGACGATGGAGAGTGTTCCTGTCCCCGAGGCGGCTGAGCCGAGTCCGCTGTGCCCGTCATGCGGGCGGGAACGGTGACAGGTGCCTCCCCCGCACTCGGGTACGTCGCAGTGTCGGTGTCCGCCGCTTCACGGAGGGCGTCCGCCCGGGGGTCGCCGAGCCGGGCGAGGATCGCCGCCGCCTCTTGACGGCATCGTGAGGCACGGCCTCGCGATGCCGTCCGGGCATGCGAGAGCGCCGCGGTCTCCAGGGCATGGGCCAGATAGCGCTCGGACGCCACCGCGCCCCTGAACAGTGCGATGGCGCGCTCCGCGAACTCCACGGCGGACCGGTCCTCGCCCAGGGCTTGATGCGCCACCGCCATGTCGTGCAACGCGTAGCCCTCGCCCACCACATCGCCGTCGCCCAGACGCAGCTCCAATTCACGCCGGGCGTGTTCCAGAGCTTCCCGGTAGCGGCCCAGACCGACGCCGATCTGACTCAGATTGCACGCGACGACGGCCTCCGCCCGCCGGTCGCCCCGCACCAGTGGCAACGCCCGGAGGTAGTGGTCCCATGCCTCGTCGAGCCGGTTCTGCAGCTTTCGGCTGCGCCCCAGTCCGCACAGCGCCGTCCCGAGCAGGAACCGGTCGCCGCTTTCGGCGGCCCTCGCCGCGTGTTCCTCCAGGTCGGCGTCAGACTCCTCCCAACGCCCCAGCATCTGGTGGGTGTCCGCCCGCCTGCGCAGGAGGGCCATCTCGGCCTCCGGGTCGCCTCCGGCGCGGGCGGCGCGCAGACCCATGGACTCCGCTTCGAGGCGGATCGGCCACAACGCGCGCGGCTGGAACGCCAGATAACGCATCGAACCCGCCAGCGCGACGACGATCTCGTACAGGTCCCGGCTGTGGGCCACCTTCATGGCGGCGAGAAGCGTCATGCGCTCCGTGTCGAGCCATGCCCACGCCTGGGACCGATCGAGCACCGGGGTCCCACCGCCCGAGGGGCCCACGTCGACGGTCAGGGACGGGTGGCCGGGGAACACCAGACGGTCGGCGGCGAGTGCCGTGCGCGCGTACCAGGCGAGCCCGCCGCGCAACGCTTCGACGTGGCTGTCCGGTGACTCGTCCGTATCGGCCCTTCGGGCCGCGTACGCGTGCAGCAGGTCGTGGAGGCGGTAACGGCGGTGGCCGACGGGTTCGACGAGATGGGCGTCGACCAACTCCTCTACCTGCCGGTGGGCCTCGGTCACATCGAGGTCGGCGAACGCGGCCGCGGCGTGCAGGCTGAACTCGGGGTTCGGGTGTAGCCCGAGTCGACGGAATGTCCTGGCCGGGTTCGCGGGCAACCGCGTGTAGGACCAGTCGAACACGGTGGACACGGCGCTGCGATCATCAGGCGGGCTGCTCAGAGCCCGCAGCTGAGCAAGGTCCTCCCCCATCTCGTCGACGAGCTCGGTGATGCTCAGGCGGCGGGCGGCCAGCCGACTGGCCGCCACCCGGAGCGCCAGGGGAAGCCGAGCGCACCGGTCGATGAGCCGCGCCACGGCCTCCGGCTCCCTCTCGACCCGATCGCAGCCGACCACGTTGCGTATCAGACGCTCGGCTTCGTGAGGGGTGAGCAGATCCAGCGGCACCGACCGGGCCACGTCGGTGACGGCGAGTCCGGTCAGGCTCCGCCGACTGGTCACGAGCACGAAACACCCCGTGGAACCAGGTAGTAACGGCCGGACCTGCTCCGCGTTCCCGGCGTTGTCCAGCACCATCAGGACCCGCCGCCCGGCCAGGAGCGACCGCAGCATGCCCGACTGGGCGTCGAGCCCGAGCGGGATGCGCTCTCGGACGACCCCCAAGGCCTGCAGAAACGCTGTGAGCACCAGCGAAGGGGCCAAGGGCTCCTCGCGGTCGAAGCCACGCAGGTTCACGAACAACGTGCCGTCGGGGAAGTGGCGTTGGGCGCGGTGGGCCCACCACACCGCGAGTGTCGTCTTTCCCGCGCCCGCCGTCCCCTCCACCACACAGATCGTCGCCGAGTTCTCCGACGCGGTGGCGAGCAGCGAGTCCAGAGCCGCCACGTGGTCGCCTCGTCCGACGAAATCCCGGGGCGCCCCCGGCAGTTGCCTCGGTACGGGCGCGGCCTCCTCAGCCTGTCCCCGCAGGACGACCGTGTGGATGGTCCCGGCCTGCACCACATCCCCGGTGATCGTCGCCATGATCTCGTTGCGGGTGCTCGGTTGGTCCGCCACACGTGTGAGTATCCTCGGCGGACTGTCGCCCCGAAACCCCGCGAAGTCCGTATATGACCCCGGACGCGTGGTTCGGGCGGGTGCCCTCAGCACTCGATGATGTTGACCGCCAGCCCGCCCCGCGCCGTCTCCTTGTACTTGACGCTCATGTCGGCGCCGGTGTCCTTCATCGTCTTG
>NZ_JBSFVC010000077.1:0-7562 GCF_053592095.1 Streptomyces sp. NPDC002787
CGTAGGAGTTCTGGTTGTCATACGCGCTCGGGCCCTCGTAGGAACCACGGGAGTCGCGCCCCTGACCGTCGTACGCGTCCCTGCTGTCATAGGCGCCGGCAGCTGCCTGGGCGATTCACGGTGTCGCTGCGGCAGGCTCGTGTGCGGCTGCTGCTCCCGGTGTGCCCGAGCATGGCGGCGATTCTTGAGGTCGGGTGCCCGTGATCGTGGGGCACGACCACGGGGCTCTGGTGGCGTGAGCCTTGGCCTGGGCCCGGGCCGACCTCTTCCGCAGGATCGTGGTCACAAGCGTGCCTTTCGGTGCACGAGGCAGGTCGGGGCTGCGGGGCAACTGCTTCGGTGAACCGGCCTGGGCCCTGCGCCACGCGGAAGGCCGGTTGTCGGTGCCGGCCCAGAGCTCGTCTGCGGTAGCCGGGCTGCATGCACCGTACCTTGATGTGCCGGCCCGTCCCTGTTCTGGTGGCAGGGCATGGCCTGCCACCCGACGTCCGGCAGAACCCGCGATCCCCGTCATCACCCATCTCGTTCCGCTTCCCCTCTTGCCCCCTTATTAAATTACGGTCATACTTCAAAGGTCGCGGGAACCTCGGGAGCCTGACCAGAAGGGGTTCCGCGCCCGAGGCATCTGACCGTCCACTCCGCAGACTGCGGCCGCAGTCGGGAGACCGTTTTACCGCCCTGCGCCCACCCTGCAAGGAAGAAGGGGGCGGGCGCACACTGGCGCTAACCGAAGGGCACGACCGTGAATGACGCACATGAAGTACGAGGCGACGTGGTGACGTCGTGCAAGAACGCGCAGACCCGCACCGTCACCGCCGACGGAGTGACCTTCGCCTACCGCGACCTCGGCCCCCGGACCGGCATGCCGGTCATCTTCATCACCCACCTCGCCGCGGTCCTGGACAACTGGGACCCCCGGGTCGTGGACGGCATCGCCGCCAAGCACCGGGTGATCACGTTCGATCTCAGGGGTGTGGGCGCGTCGAGTGGCGTGACGCCGAAGACCATCGAGGAGATGGCCAGGGACACCGTCACCTTCATCCGGGCGCTGGGCTTCGAGCAGGTGGACGTCCTCAGCTTCTCGATGGGCGGCATGATCGCCCAGGTGATCGCCCAGACCGAGCCGCAGCTCATCCGCAGGCTGATCCTCGCGGGCACCGGTCCGGCCGGAGGCGAGGGCATCAAGAACGTGACCCGGATCTCCCACTACGACACCCTCCGAGCACTGCTCACCCTTCAGGACGTGAAGATGTTCCTCTTCTTCACCCGCACCGCGAACGGTCGCCGGGCCGGCAAGGAGTTCCTGGCCCGGCTGAAGGAGCGCACCAAGGACCGGGACAAGGCGATCGCTCTCAAGTCCTACTTCTCCCAGCTCAAGGCCATCCACCGCTGGGGGCTGGCACGGCCGCAGGATCTCTCCCGCATCCAGCAGCCCGTGCTCGTCGCCAACGGCGACAACGACAGGATGGTCCCGACGTCGAACTCGCACGACATGGCCCGGCGACTGCCGAACGCCGAGCTGGTGATCTACCCCGACGGCGGTCACGGCGGCATCTTCCAGTACCACGAGCAGTTCGTGCCGACCGCTCTCGAGTTCTTCGGCCGGCCGTAGGGCCGCGGTGCGGTCTGCGTACGGGCCGAGGACGTGGGTCAGAGCCGTGACGCCCGGTGGGCGGGCGGCTCTGTCACCTGTTCGAAGTAACTGGCCTGCTCGCTTCTCGGTCAAACGGCGCCGAGCCGGTTGTCGTGCAGGATGGCGACGCGGAGGCCGGTGTGGTCGGCGTCCCGTCCGGGCGCCAGGCCCAGGAGCGCGCTGCCGCTACGGCGCATGCCGAGCGCGCGCGACGCCGGCCGCCGTACGAGCGGAGGACCGCCGCGTCGGTCGCTCCCGAGATCGCAGTCGCCCGGGGACCACCCGCTCAGGCTGAGCGCGGAAACGCGGGTGTACGGCGCCGGCGTCCCGGCACCCTTGCCAGGTGCTCACCCAGCCGGTACTGACCGTCATCGCGCGAAGGCGAGGGCGTTCTCGATCCCGCGCTCGAGGACCTCGTCGGAGAACTTCCGGTCGGAGAGCGCGCGGGAGAGCTGCAGCGTTCCCACCGCCATGGTGTAGAGCCCGATGGCCTTGCCGCGGGCGGACTGCGGATCCTCGGGTGCCAGACGGGCGGCGAGCTCGTCCAGGATGGCTTTGGCGCCGTCGGTGTAGGCATCCTTGGTCGCGTCACCGCAGCGGCCGATCTCGTCGAGCAGGGCGGCGGACGGGCAACCGTCGCCGGGGTTGTCCCGGTGCTCGGGTGACAGATACGCGCGAATGAAATCCTCGAGCCCCTCGCGGCCGGGCCGCAGCGTGTCGTAGCTCTCCACCTGTGCGCGCAGCTGCTCGGCGACGACGTGGGCGACGAGGTCGTCCTTGGACTCGAAGTGGGCGTAGAAGGCCCCGTTGGTGAGCCCGGCGTCCGCCATCAGCGTGGAGACGCCGGAGCCGTCGATCCCGTCCTGCTTGAACCGGTGGCCGGCCCGCTCGATGATCCGCTGCCGCGTCACCTGCTTGTGCTCCTTGGTGTAGCGCGCCACAGGGTTCCTCCCTCAACTCCGCCGGGCCATTGCCTCGCAGCCCATCCTAATCCGTGATCTGACGTATGTAATTTTATGATCGACAGGTGATTTTGCGGCCGATCTGCTGCCCATCGGACGGCAGGCCATGGGCCCACGTGGCGGCCTCGGCCGTTGCCCGGCTCGACCGCCCGCACCCGCGAGTCATGCGGATGCCGCGTCTTCAGTCATGGGATGGGGCCGGGTCCACGTCCGGTGCGGCGAGTCCGGATTCAAAGCCGCGGGGCGGGACCTCGTGGTCACTCGACGGCATACCGCTCGCGTCGCGCGCATGTTCACTGCTGCCTGGTTGTGCCGTGCGTACGCCGAAGCGCCCGAGGAAGGCGAATCCCTCGGGCGCCGGGCGCTCTTATCAGGCGGCGTAGGTGGGGTAGTCGGTGTAGCCGGCCGCGCCGCCACCGTAGAACGTGGCGGGGTCGGGGGTGTTCAGCGGAGCCCCGGCGCGTATGCGCTCGACCAGGTCGGGGTTGGCGAGGGCCATCGAACCCACCGTGATGACGTCGGCGAGGCCGTTGTCGATGTCCTTGGCCCGGGTGGCGATATCGGTTCCGGCGCGGTTGAGGAGCAGCGTGTTCGGCCACAGCCTGCGCAGGGTGTGCAGGAGTTCGTCGTCGCCGCCGTGGCCGATGTGCAGGTAGGCGAGGTCGAGGGGGACGAGGGCGCGCAGGAGGTGCGGGTAGAGCTCGTGGGGGTCGTCCTCGTTGAGGTCGTTGAGCTGGAAGGGGTTTCCGGGGGAGATCCGGATGCCGGTGCGGCCGGCGCCGATCTCGTCGGCGACGGCCGTCGCGACCTCGACGGCGAAGCGGATGCGGTTGTCGAGGGAGCCGCCGTACTGGTCGGTGCGCTGGTTGGCGCTGGGGAAGAGGAACTGGTTGACCAGGTAGCCGTTGGCGCCGTGGATCTCGACGCCGTCGGCGCCGGCCGCGATGGCGGCCGCTGCGGCACGGCGGAAGTCCTGGACCGTCGCGGCGACCTCTTCGGTGGACAGCGCGCGCGGCACCGGCATCTCCTGGAGGCCGGTCGGGGTGAAGGTGGTGCCCGCCGGCTTGATCGCGGAGGGGGCCACCGGCTGCCGGTGGTGGGGCGTGTTGTCCGGGTGGGCGATGCGTCCGGCGTGCATGAGCTGCATGACGATGCGTCCGTCGGCCTTGTGTACGGCGTCGGTGACCTTGCGCCAGCCTGCGATGTGCTCGTCGGTGTAGATGCCCGGGGTCACGGGGTAGCCCTGGCCGTCGGCGGAGGGCTGGGTGCCCTCGGTGATGATGAGCGCGTGCGAGGCGCGTTGGGCGTAGTACTCGGCGTTCAGCTCGGTCGGCACGCCTTCGAAAGTGGCCCGGCTGCGGGTCAGAGGGGCCATGGCCACGCGGTGCGGCAGGGAGATCTTTCCAGCGACGGTCGGGTTCCACAGGCTGTCGAGCATGCGTGATTCCTCAGGTTATGGGTGGCGGACATCCGGCACGCCTGCGTTCCGGGCTGTGAATCCGATGAGGCATCCGCCATGAGCATGGGCAAATTAAATTATGAACGTAATGCTTTACTGGGTGGTGGACAGCGTAGGAATGCCCGGGGTGACCGTGGGTCGGGGGCGTGCCGTTCGCGCGCAGCTGCCTACTCGTTGAGGAACTGAAGAGCGTGCTTCAGGAACCGCTCGGGGTACTGGAACTGCGCTCCGTGCCCGGCGTCGGGGTAGATCAGCAGTTGGGCGTTGGGGATGTTCTGGGCGAGGTGCCAGGAGTTGATCGAGGCGATCATCACGTCGTTCTCGCCGTTGAGGACCAGCGTCGGTTGGGTGATCGCGTTCAGGTAGGCGTAGGGATTCTCGCCCGGCAGCGGCTCCGCATAGGCCATGGACGCCTCGAACTGCGCCTGCCCGACTGCGGACGAGCTCGGCGGGTCCTGGTCGGCCCGCTGGTGACGTCGCTCCCAGAAGGCCCGGCCCGCTTCGACCGCGGCTTGTGAGCGGCCGAAGAACAGGAAGAGGAAGTCCTCCAGGGTGGGGACCGGGTTCAGCGCCACCTCGGGCACCTTGGGGTCCATCGTCGGGTCCCCGCCGCGGAGGCCGGTGCCGAGCAGGAGGAGCTTGCGTACCAGCTGGGGGTGGCGCAGCGTGACCTCCTGTGCCTGGTAACCGCCGAGCGAGAAGCCGAGCAGATCGACCTGCTCCAGCCCCAGCGCCCGGATGGCGGCGGCGATGTCGTCGGCCATGTCCTCGACCCGGTTGCGCGGCGTGCCGGATGACGAGGCGATACCGCGCCCGTTGAACAGGATGACCTCACGGCCTTCGGCCAGTCCGTCGGTGAGCAGGGGGTCCCAGTTGTCCATTCCCCCGCGGAAGTGCTGGACGAGGAAGATCGGGACGCCGGAGGGCTTGCCCCAGCGGCGGTAGGCGAACCGTTCACCGTCGACCTCGATGTACTGGGTCGGTGCGGTCACGTGCGTGTCACTCACGGCCTGGGCCTTTCTGGAGGGATGAGCAATACAATGACGTTCGTAATTTAAAAAGTCAACCTCATGGATGTCGATCGACATCTATGTATGCTTGACCGTCGAGTCGACCGTGGAAGGGAGCTGGACATGCGGGTCACCAGGGCACAGGCGGAACAGAACCGTGCGCACATCGTCGCGACAGCTGCCAGGCTGTTCCGCGAGCGCGGCTATGACGATGTCGGCGTGGCGGAACTGATGGCGGCGGCCGGGTTCACCCATGGCGGGTTCTACAAGCACTTCCGCTCCAAGGCCGACCTGATGGCCGAAGCGTCCGCGAGCGGGCTCTCGCAGACCTCGGCACGGGCAGAAGGCCTGGATCCCGCCGAGTTCGTCGAAAGCTATGTCTCCCGGGAGCATCGCGACGGGCGCGGCGACGGCTGCACGATCGCGGCCCTCAGCGGCGATGCCGCACGTCAGCCGGCGGACATCAAAACAGAGTTCGCAGCCGGGATCGAGAACCTGCTGACGACCCTTCAGGCCCCAAGTGACACGCCGGGGGATGCGGACCAACGCGCGGCCCGCACCATGGTGATCGACATGCTCGCCCATTCGGTCGGAGCGATCATGCTGTCGCGGGCATGCCCGGACATTTCTCCGCTGGCGGACGAAATCCTTGATGTCTGCCGCACGGAGATTCTCGCCTCGCTGGCGCACGGCAGCAGCGATCAGCCGGCAGCACTGGGCCCAGAAGCCTGACCGCAGCCGACCGACGCAGGGCCGACCACCCCGAGAGTCAGACACTGACGCGAAAGCCTGCGATTTCGAGCCGCTGGTGCGGCATTGCAGCAGAAACCCTCTCAAGGATGGTCCGCGCCGCTGCCGAGAGCTGTTCATGTGCCGTCGGCGATGTCACGGCACCGGACGCGAGAACGGTCGGTCCACTTGCACGTGACGATGGTGGGGCATTGGCCGTCGCGTTTCCGTGTTCGGACCCCGGCGGGTGCGGTGGGGCCTCCGGCCGGGAGTGCCGGCGGCCGGGCTGCCGTTGAGGCGTGCCCGGCCGCCGTGGGGCCCTGGTGGGTGGGGGATGGAACCCGCCCAGGCTGTTGCGGCGCCTACTGGCCCCCTATGGGGCGCTACTGTCGGCCGGGGTGATCAGAGGGCTTCGTTCACCCGGCCGATGTACTCGCCCAGCTGGTACTCGACGTCGAGGCCCTTTTCGGCGGCCAGTGCGCCGAGCCCGACCGCACGCGCGGCGAATCCCGGCTGGGTCAGTGTGCCCGCGAACTCGCCGAAGGCGGCGACCAGGTGGGCGTCCGGCGGCAGTGTCGCCCGGTTGACCTGGGACTTGGCGGTCGCCAGTGCCTGCCGGTCGAAGGAGGCGAGGCGGGCGACGGTCGCGTCGACGAAGGCGTCGAGCTCCGCGTCGGGCAGGGTCCGGGTGACCCATCCCCAGCGCTCGGCCAGGTCGGCATCGTAGTCGGCACTGCCGAGGATGGCCTCGAGCGCCCGGTCGCGGCCGATCGAACGGGGCAGTCGCTCGGCTCCCCCTCCGCCGGGGACAAGACCGATGCCGACCTCGGGCTGGCCGAAGAACGCCTTCTCGCGGCTGGCGTAGCGCAGGTCGCAGGCCAGGGCCAGCTCGTTGCCGGCGCCGCGGGTACGGCCCCGGATGGCCGCGATGCTGACGAACGGAGCTTTGGTCAGCCGCAGGACCATGTCGGTCCACAACGGGTTGTCGTCCTCGTGCTCGGGCACGGGAAGGTCGGCGGCCGCGGCGGCGTCGAAGTGGTTGATGAAGAAGTCGGGAAGTTCGCTGGCGAAGACGACGACCTGGATGTCCGGGTCGTTCTCCAGCTCCGAGACGATCTTGTGCAGCGTCACGATCGACTCGGGAACCACCAGGTTCACGGGAGGATTCGTGAACGTGATCCTCGCGGTCCGCGGAGTCGTCCGCTCCAGGCGGATCGTGCTGGGCTGGCTCATGGCGTGGTTTCCATTTCGGGAGGGGTTGGGCTTGCGTGGCCGTGATCGCGTCCGGCGACCACGGAGCTGTTGCGCCTGATGGGGTGCGGGTCTCGCGTCACTCGGAGCTGCATCGGCTCGGCCGCCCCGCCTGCACCTGTGCGGCATGGTGTGGGCTCCGTTCGTTCGAGCTGACGGCGAGACGGCGCCCGTTCCCCACCATTTATATTATGATAGTAATGCAATTGTGGAAACGCTCAGCAGGCAAGACCCGACATGCGGGGGAACCGTCGGTGGTCGTGTTGCACGCATGGCCGACCGGCGAACCGTAGATGCTGTGCCGTGGTGTTCCCTTGGCTGACGTGCCTGGCGGTTGGCCCGTGGAGTCGGCTGCTCCTCAGGGGAGCTGCGGGTTGTCCCTCCCCTCGTAGCGTGAAGACCGTGACTGCAGGGGAAGTTGGGAGTGTCCCTCCCCTCGTAGCGTGAAGACCGTGACTGCAGGGGAAGTTGGGAGTCATGGCGGAGAAGCGACGGAAGTTCGATCCGGAGTTCCGTGA
>NZ_JBSFVC010000078.1:0-5716 GCF_053592095.1 Streptomyces sp. NPDC002787
TCAAGAGCCCGATCGACTACGAACACGACTACTGGGCCAGCCTCGGTGAGGGGCTGGCTGCATAGGAAGGTCTCCACGATTCGAGGGGATTGACAGAAGCGAATGCCTGGGGCTGTGAAAGCTGTCGACAGCAGATCGACCTGATCTCCGTAAAGGGGCGGGGCGACGAACTCCAGCTCCTGTCCGGTGACTCCGTCGCCTTTCGCGAAGCGCTGGACCTGCACGCCGCTCACAGCGTCCCAGACGGAGAATCCTTCCCGGCTTACAGCGGCGACGTGGCTTCCTTCGGCGGAGACTGCTGCCACACCGACAGAGATCTCCTGCGGCTGAGGCGAACTGGCGGCGAGGTCCCAGATCCGCACCGTCTTGTCCATGCTGGCGCTTGTGAGCCTCAGACCGTCCGGGCTGAAGCCCAGCGATGAGCACTGCGATCCGTGGTGGAAGCGGTGGACCTGTGTCCTCGTCCCGAGATCCCACACCTCCACGACGCCCTCACGGTTCCCGACAGCAAGTGCCGTGCCGTCGGCATTGAACGCTGCCACGGTGACGTTGAGGCAGTCGCGAAGTTCATACACACGCGCGCCGGACGACGTACTCCAGATGCCCACGTCTCGCCCCCGGGTTGCAGCAACGTGAGTTCCGTCCGCTGTGAGGGCCATAGGCCGGCCCTGCAGGGACTGCAGATTGCTGCCTGTGCCGGCGTCGCAGGAGAAGAAACGCAAGCCACCACGCCTGGAGAAGATCAGCGTCGTGCCGTCCTGACTCACCAGAAGCCGACTTGACTTACTGATCGGTGCCTGAAATCCATTGAGCCTGTCTCCGGTGTACGTGTCCCAGGTCGTGACCGCGCCGTCCTCCAGTCCGGTGAACAGACGACAGCCATCGGCACTGAAGGTGGTAGCACGGCATTTGCCTGGAAAGAACTGGTGCAGCTCCGATCCGGTGGTGAGATCCCAGCCGCAGACGATGCCATGGTGATCGACGGTGAGCAGATGCGTTCCACCGTTGCTGAACGCCACCTCTCTCATACGGTTGCGACGCGGCAGTTCGCATATCGGCGCCCCGCTTGAGGCGTCCCAGACACGGACTTGGCCCCTGATGTCAATGGTGGCGAGGCGGGTCCCATCAAGACTGAAGGCCATCTCGTCAACGGGTGCTTGATGCGTAAGGGTCCGCAGGAGCGCAGCGCTGGGCAGATCAGGCGGGGTCCACCGGTCTACGAGTGCTGGCCCTGACAGGACCGCGTCGGCGGCGGCCAGCCACGCCGCACCTCCTGGAACGCGGCTGCGGAGCACGGCATCGAGGGCCCGGGGTGGTGAGGTAGGGGTGAGGAGGTGCGCGGCACGTTCCAGATGCGAAGCGAGAGCTGCTGCATCGGCATGAGGGACCAGGGAGAGGTCTCGAAGAGGTGCGGTGGGGCCGTGGTGGTGCAACCGCATGCGCACCCAGCGGAAGTCCGTGGCAACGGCGACCGCATCCGAGGTGCGCTCCGCGTCCATCAGGTGGGCTATGAGGAAGTTCCGCAGGTATTCGTGAGATGTAGTCCACCACCCAGGTCCGCCCTCGCCGGCAGAGGTGACGGTGTCGAGGAAAGCGGCGTTCGCCACGGGCAGTCGAGCAGATAGCTCTTTTCGGAGATGATCGCGGATCACGTCGTGCAGGGCCACGGTCCCGCCAGGGATGCCGGAGTCGAGACTGAGCAGGGACAGATCGGCCATCTGCCTGCACAGGCTGCGCGCGGTTGTCTCGTCGAGACCGGCCACTCCCTCCCACAGGCGAGCTACCATCGCAATCGGGACGGCCTCGTCCTCAGCGAAGACTCCAAGTTCCGCGAACCTGTGCTCCCCATCGGGAGGCAGGAGTTCGGTGGCGGCTGCGAGACTGGCTCGCACGGCCCTGTTCCGCTCGTCGGTGTCGTCGAGGTCGAAATCCTTTTGCGGATCGCCGGACGCAGGCCCGTGCACACGCAGCCGCTCCAGAAGACGCCGTCCGACAGTGTCCGCATCGGCACCCGTCGACAGCTGCTCGCGCATGACACGGTTGGCGATCCGCAACAAAAGGACCCACCGTCCGGTCGCCTCGACAAGATCGTCGACCACCGCGTGTTCCGGCAGATGCGGTAAATCCTGCGTCAGGACCATGCGGGCCTGAGCGTATGTCATACGGTCGACCGCGATCAGCGTGGCGTGAGCGGGAAGCACTCTCGGGTTGCGGGTGGTGATTAGGCGGACACATTGCCGTTCCGCACCGATGAGAAACGGCCGCAGCTGCTCCTCCTCCCACACGTCGTCGATCACCAGCAGAGTCCGCGGCAGCGAGGCGAGGAGCTTGCCCAGCTGAGCGCCGGCCTGCTCCGGATCCTCGCCCACTGCAGACTCGACCGCCGTGATACGCGCCATCTCCGTGGCAACCTTGGCTGCGATCGCGGCCCGGCCCCGGACGTCACGACCGATCGTGATGAACCAGATCCCGCCAGGGAATCTCTTGCGGACCTTCGGCTGGGCGACGGCAAACCGGGCCAATGTCGTCTTGCCGAAACCGCCCGCACCATGAAGACCGGCGGTGATGGCCACAGCATCACCCCCTCGCCAGCGCCGCCGGGTGCGTGCGAGGACAGCAGCAACCACCTGGTCGGCCTCCGCCCGGTCCACCCACCCGTCTGGGACGGCCAGAGGGCCAGGCGCGATGGGCGCGGGCGCCGTTGCAGGCCGGCCGAACCTGACCATGATCGCCGAGCTCAGAAGGAACACGCCTCCCATGACGCTGGCGATCTGGTCTCCTGCACCCCATCCCTCACGCACGACTGTCCATGCAAGGAACACCAACGAACCCACAAAAACCAGGCCGCCCGCAACCCTCTTCCACCCCAGACGTCTCATACCCCACCCCTTCTGATCGGCACGACGCCGATGACAGACACCCCGCGCGCGCTTGAGCTTCGGCCAGGAACCCAGTCCAGCTGTGATCGCTTGCCGAAACCGAGAGGCGGTGCGCTGCGCCAAGTCTCGCGCAAATTGGGAAGGGTCCAAGGCCATTGCGCAGCGAACGGGCAGAGCCGAGTCCCACAGCAGCGGAGGGATCAGGATGCTGTCAGCCTGCTGGGGGACCACGATCTCACATGGCTGCAGCGGAGAGCGGGCGGGAAACCAATTAGGACCCTGCAGCAGACTAGAACGCACTAGGGCGTAAACGATAATTTGCCACTGTGAACGCCCTCATGGTGCGGGATGTCACGCAGGCAGGCAGATTCTCGCGGGGTCCCACTCTCAGTAGCGGGACAGACCTCGCCGGCTCGCCAACTAACGTGAGCGCCGCTTGCCAACAACGATGAGTAACAGCTCACGTACCAGCAAGGTAAGTTCTGCAACTCGCCAACTACGAAGGCAGGACCCGCGAGCGGCGCGAACCGCTGGCTATGACACGGCCGCGCGCAGGCTCGGGGGCCTTCGGCGCGTCGCGCGCCTGGGGTGTGGATGTTGGTGTATGCAGGCGTGAAGGTCGGCGGCTGCGCATGCCGAGCGGGGAGTGCAGGATCGGGGGTGGCTCATGGCAAGTGGGGCTTTCGAGGAGCTGCAGACCGGCGAGTTCGGGCCGGCCACGTTTGATCTGTTGCGGCGGCTGGTGCACCAGGTGCGCCGTGCCTCTGGCTTTCCGCCCCCGGAAGGGCACGCTGTCTGGAGCGATGACGCGGCTTACGACGTGATCACTGCGATGTTGTCCCAGGAGGGAGCGGGACAACGGTTCGTGACTGTCTGCTTCGCCCAGGCCGCCGACGAGGCCTCCCTGGAGCGGTTGTTCCTCACGTCGATCAAGGGACCTCAACGCCCGCAACGCCGTCCTGGCCGTCATCCGCTGGAAACGCTCCATCGGCATCTACGCTGACGCCTCCGACGAGAGCCACACCACGTACTCACTGATCACTAACGAGATCGCCAACGAGGACCTGCCGTGACCGCGCAAGACACCATGCGCCCGGTCTTCACCGACACGTTCCCTGCAGCGATGGACGCGGGGGTGCTGTACATCTCGATCCTCTACCGCACCTGCGGTCACCTCTGCTGCTGCGGCTGTGGCCACGAGGTCATCACACCGCTCTCCCCGGCGCAATGGTCCGTCACGTACGACGGCGAGAATGTGTCCCTCGCCCCCTCGATCGGCAACTGGTCCCTCCCGTGCCGGTCGCACTACTGGATCCGGGACGGCCACGCCCGCTGGAGCCGCCGGTACTCGACGGCGGAGATCGACCAGAACCGGAACCGGGACCGCCGGCTGCTGGCCGCCTACGACCCCGGCGACCCACGGCCGAACCAACGGGTCGGGTTCTGGCACCGTCTCCCTCTCTGGCGCCGCCCGTAGCCCGACGGGCGAACTCTCACCGCACTTTCGGCCAGACCGACTCCACAGACCGAGCGGCGCACACACCACATCCGCAAGCCCCTGGGGGCCATTCCCTCACACTGGCCGACGCTCTGGTCCCGGAGCTGCTGGCCCCCGGCCACGGATACATCCTCGGCGGCTGTACGTCCGGCGACGACATCCCGCTGCTGAGGCTGCCGACTTGCTGGCAGGCGGTTGCACCCCGCCGGCGATGCGGCCGGGGCCCGCAAGCAGGGCGACCTGCAGAAGGAACCACCGGGCGGCATCTTCGTCGAGCCCCGTGATCACGGGCTAGGAAGGTCGCGCGGCGGGTTCACCACCAAGCTACACCTGGCAGTTGAGCAGGGTCAGAAGCCCATGCCGATCGTGGTGACGGCAGGACAGCGTGGAGACTCGCCGCAGTTCGAACCCGTGCTGGCAAAGGTCCGCGTGCCCCGCATCGGGGAGGGCCAGCCACGCGTCCGCCCCCATCGGGTGCGGGCTGACAAGGCGTACGCCTCCCGCAAAAAACCGCGCCTACCTGCGCCGCCGCGGGATTCGCTGCACCATCCCGGACAAGGCCGACCAAACGCGCAACCGCCAGAAGCTCGGCTCCCGTGGCGGCCGACCGCCGCATTTCGACCCAGCCGACTACCGCGAGCGCCATGCGGTCGAGTGCGGGATCAACCGCCTCAAGAGACACCGCGCCGTCTCCACGCGATACGACAAGCTCGCCGTCCGCTACGAGGCGACCGTCCTGATCGCAGCTTTTAACGAATGGCTTTGATCGAAGGTGGCCTTCCCGTCCCAGCTCGCCAGTCCCGGCCGGCGGTCAGCACCTCCGCATCCGCGTCCGTGAACCCGTATGCCGACGCGACGAAACAAAACTCGTCACCGATCCACTCACGCGCAACCGTCTCGATCCCGCTCCCGGCCGCCACGAACTCCCTGTCCAGCAGGTTGAACTCCTCCGTTGCAGCCTGGGTGAGCGCATACAAGGTCGCCAGATCCGACGGCTGCTCGGCCTCAATTCGCTCGCACAGCCGCAGCAGGACGACCTTCCCCTGGTCGACCACCTGATCAGGGAAGTACGAGTCGTCATACATCTGCCGCAGGAACGAGTGTCCCCGCTACCTGCTGGTTTGTGATCGGCATGGCGCTTCCCCACCTCCGCGAAGAGCTGACGCGCCGATCATGCACAGCACCACTGACAACAAAGCCACCTATGTACGGCAGACCCCACGCGACCTGGACTTTCGCAACAGGCCCTAGCTTGATCTTTAACCTGTGCGGCGGGGTTGTGGGGTCGTTGGCTTCTTCGTTCGCTGCTTCGCTGTCGGTGATTTGCGGGGCGTGTGCA
>NZ_JBSFVC010000079.1:0-5641 GCF_053592095.1 Streptomyces sp. NPDC002787
CTGCTGGAGGAGGAGTACGGCGCCGGGGCGGTGGCCCTGCCGCCGGCGTCGACGTTCAACCGGCTGGTGCACGCGGTGGCCGACGGCCAGGGCCTGCGTCGCCACGGCCATACCGACTCGAGCTGACGGATGCTCCAGGCCTCTCCGCTTGTGCAATAAAAGCCGGTGTGAGAACAGCGCGCCCGTTGCGGATGACGATCCCGTGGGCTCTCGCTCTCTCGGGCTGGACGCTGCATCGGCCTGCCTGCAGATCTCATGCCTGATCCCGCGTCTCCGGTGTCCGGTCTGGCGCCGGGGGAAGGGTGAGCGTCACCTCGCCTGCAGTGGTTCTGAGGGTGAGGGTGGCCTCCCCGCGGCCGATGGCTCGATCGATCTTCTTGATCTCTGCCCAGGTGAAGCCGAGGCGGCGGTACTTGTTCCGCTGCTTCGGCCGCATGTGCTTGATGTCTTCTTTGGAGGCGGTGGTCATCCCCGGGTGCCACGGCCGGGCCGGTCCGCTAGTCATCTTGGGCATGACACTCCTCTCTCACCAGACCGGCGGTGCGTTGTCCGCGTACTGCTCCCGCTCTCGCGGCCGAAGCTCGGTATCCGTCGGGGGAATGAGCGCCTTGGCGGCCCGATCGGGTGGGGCCTGGACCACCTTGTGCCGTGGCTTGAGCGGGCGAGGCTGGCGGGTGGCCGCGCTCGGCTGCTGCAGGTACTCAGGGATATCGCCGGCGACGATGCGAGCGGCACCGGCGCGTGCTGCTGCCTTCGCCGCGGCTTTCCGTGCCCGCTTGGCCTCACGAGACTCTTTCGCCATCCCTGCAGCGTATGCCGCTCCCCCCGCCTACGAAACGGGGCAGCGCGCGTCGGATCACACGGCGGTTCCCGGTGCGAGTGCTATCCGCGCGGGCGCACAGCCACGGCTTCGGCTTCACGGTCAAGGCCGGTGATCTCTTCCAGGTGGTCGGGCGACGCGGACGGCGCGGCAGCGGTCGTTGCCGTGGCCTGGACCAGGATGGGCAGGTGATCGGAGGCCGCCTGCCAGGACAGGCTCACCGGCACCCTTGCGGACTCGAACGCGGCCGCGGCGAAGCGGACACGCTCACTGCCAGCTCCGGCCACTGTCAGGCCGGCACCGGTAGCCACCAGGCCCGTGACCGCTCAGCAGCTCACCGAATTGGGCTGGCAACAGTGAGCGCTCGTGTCACCGGCCCAGCGGCCACAGCTCCCTCACCAATAGTGCCGGCGACCGGCGACCGCGTGGCCAACCGAGCCCAGGATCCACAGCACGACGCCGATCACGGCGAGGATGATGCCGATGGTCCACAGAATGGATATGCCGGTGACGAAACCGACGACGAGCAAGATGATGCCGAGGACGATCACGGCCGCCTCCCGCTGCGGGTAGTACTTCCTCCACTGTGCACCTTCAGCGGCGATTTTTCCCACTTCCGGGGCGGGCAAGTTGGGCACCGTGCGGTGGTGCGCTCAGCGGCTGCGCCCGGGCGTCTTTGCCGTCAGCGGGTGCTGAGCATGCCTTCGCGCAGCCGGGCCAGGCAACGCGAGAGCAGCCGGGAGACGTGCATCTGGGAGACACCGAGGCGTTCGCCGATCTGTGCCTGGGTGAGCTCGTCCACGAAGCGCATGTGGATGATCTGCCGATCGCGTTCATCCAGTGCTGCGATCATCGGGGTGAGTGCGTGGAAGTCCTCCACGAGCTCGAGGGCCTGGTCGTCGGTGCCGATGAAGTCCGCCAGGGCCGTCTCGCCGTCCTCGCTGCCGCTGATCGCCGCGTCCAGGGAAGTGGAGTTGTAGCCGTTAGAGGCCAGGCGGGCCTCGATGACTTCGTCTTCGGGCAGGCTCATCAGTTCCGACAATTCCTTCACCGTCGGGGTACGACCCAGACGGCTGCGGAGTTCTTCGGTGGCGCGGGCGAGCTGGACGCGGGCCTCCTGCAGGCGGCGCGGCACGTGCACGGCCCAGGTGGTGTCGCGGAAGAACCGCTTGATCTCGCCGACGATGTAAGGAACGGCGAAGGAGGTGAACTCCACCTCCCGGGTCAGCTCGAACCGGTCGATCGCCTTGATCAGGCCGATCATGCCGACTTGGACGATGTCCTCCATCTCCTCCGGCCCGCGGCTGCGGAACCGGCCGGCCGCGAAGCGGACGAGGGACATGTTCATCTCGATCAGCGTGTTGCGCGCGTACTGGTATTCGGGGGTGCCCTCCTCCAGCACCGCCAGCTGGTCGAAGAAAAGACGCGTCAGCCGCCGGGCGTCCTTGGGCGCCACCTGGGCGGGGTCGGCGACCTCCGGCAGGCCGGCTACGTTCGTGTCCGTCTTCGCCGCAGTCACTGTCGCCATGATGCTTCCCTCCCCTGTCGCCGCACGCTGCCAGCCTGCCACGGACCGACGACCGCGCGCCTACCCCGGCATGTGCAGCCCATGCCCGCCAACTGCTACCGCTGTCGGTAATCGCCCCGAGGCCACACCGCGTGTGAAGGGCGGTCGCGTACGGGCTTCCGTCCAGCCCCTGGATACGCGCCACCGGTCCAGTCAGCAGGTCACAGAGTCGGGGTGTGATGTCGGGCCTCGAACTGTCACAGGTTGCTGAGCAGGTCCTCAAGCATGCCAAGGGCGCGGCGCTGTCCGATGTCCTTCTCGGGGAGCTGCAGGCAGCTCTGCCCGCCACGCCACCGACTCGCGCCCCGGTCTCTGACTGTGGGCGGCGGTCCTACAGGGGCTGGTGTCCGGCGACGGCGCCGCCGGGGTCGTCCAGGAGGGTGATGCGGGCGGTGATGCGTTTGCCCACCGGCTCGCGCTGCGCCTCGAATCCCTGGGCGACGGCCATGACGATCTCCAGGCCGTGCTGGCCGACCCGCCCGGCGCCGGTGGCCCGGGCCACCGGCAGCGCCGGATCACAGTCCCACACCACGATCTCAACCCTGTCGCGGTGATGCGCAGGTCCATCAGCACCGGTCCCGGCGCGTATGTTCGGGCGTTGGTGACCAGCTCGCTGACCACCAGCTGGGTGAGGTCCCAGGCACGCTGCGAGATGGGCAGGCCGTGCTTGGATTGGACGCGGGTGAGGAAGTCCGCCGCGAGGTGGCGGGTGTGGGCGATGCACGTGCCGTCGCCTTCCAGACCGTGGTCTGTATGGCCTGCTCATCCGGTGCCGGGCTGTCCTCACCCACCGAGGTCAGGTCGGAGCCGTAACACGGACGCGGTCCGGCCCGTCCGCCGCGTTGCCGAACCTGTGCGCGAGGCAGTCACACGCCGGAGACGGCACGTTGGACTCCGCGGACGCAAGCGGGAAAGACTGCGACACGGGGCCTCCCGGTGCTGCTCGGTTGGGATCCGGCACGGCCGGTTCAGAGACGACGTTTGTTCGAGCGCGATTGGTGCAGACGATTAGCTGACACAGCCTTTATATGACGAAGCGGAGAGGCACCATGGGCATCATCGCGTGGATCATCATCGGCCTGCTCGCCGGCGCCATCGCCAAGGCCCTCATGCCGGGCAAGGACCCCGGCGGCATCATCATCACCATGCTCATCGGCATCGTCGGCGGCCTGCTCGGCGGCTGGCTCGGCAAGGTCATCTTCGGCGTCGACTCCATCGACGGGTTCTTCGACCTCTCCACCTGGATCGCCGCGATCGCCGGCTCCGTCATCCTGCTCGCCCTCTACCGCCTCGTCACCGGCAACCGGCATTCACACCGTCACGCATGACCCGCTGAACGCATCACGCCTGCGGACACACCTGGGCGGCTCCCTTCCCTGTTCGCAGGACGGGAGCCGTCAGCATGCATGGTCGGGCCACCCAGCGGCCAGCCCGCCGGTTGCCGTCGCCCAGGCCCCCCGCGTCCTGCCGCCATACAAACAGGCGCCTGTACTGCTCGGTGGCACGATCGCGCTTCTCCTGGGCAGGCGACCGGGTACCGGTGCCCCTTGTACGACGGCGACACGGCCCCCACGAACAACCCCCTCCCGCACGATCAACAAAAGATCATCCCATCCAGTCAACCAACGTGACAGCGCCTGACCATGGGCCCCAACGGGACCTGGATCTACCATTCCACGCAGACCTACACCATGACCAGGCACTACTAGAGGTGTGGCGAAAGTCGACGGTGTGACACTCGTCTGAGCGCCGTTACCGAGCCGTGATCGTCAGGCGGGCGCGGCTGTCCCGTGACAGGGAACTTGGACCGATTGCCATCGAAGTTGGACTGCTGCCGAGACCGTCAGGTTGAGGGGACAGCAGAGGACCCCGGCGGTGCGATCGCCGGGGGCTCCGTGTTCGACGAGCTTCGGGTCAGTTGCAGCAGTCGCAGCCGGGGCGGCAACTGCACGAGTCCGCCTCAACCCTGGCGGAGGGCGCTGCCGCGGCGGCCGGGGGGGCGCAGCAGCCCTTGCCCTGCCAGGCGTCGCGGCCTTCCTTGATCGCGATAGCGGCGATGACCAGGGCCGCGATCGGGTCGGCCCAGGACCAGCCGAGGGTGGCGTTCAGGACCAGGCCGACCAGGAGCACGGCGGACAGGTAGGTACACAGGAGCGTCTGCTTGGAGTCGGCGACTGCCGAGGCCGAGCCGAGTTCGCGTCCGGATCGGCGCTGGGCGGCGGACAGGAACGGCATGACCGCCAGCGATAGGGCGGCGATGACGATGCCCGGGACCGACCGCTCCGCCTCCCCGGTGCCGGCGAGCGCGCGGACGGCGTCGACGGTGACGTACGCGGCGAGCGCGAAGAACGAAACCGCGATGATCCGCAGGGTGCGCTGCTCGCGCGCCTCGCGGACGGCGTGGTCGGAGGCGGAGAACTGCCAGGCGACCGCGGCGGCGGAGGAGACCTCGATGACCGAGTCGAGCCCGAAGCCGATCAGCGCGGTGGAGGAGGCGATCGTCCCGGCGGTGATCGCGACGACCGCCTCGATCACGTTGTACGTGATGGTGGCCGCGACCAGCAGCCGTATCCGCTTGGCAAGGATGTCGCGGCGGGCCGGGGAGGGGCCCCTGCCGATGGATATCGCGGCGGCCATCAGCAGCAGCCCTTCTCATCCGCGTCGACGCACGTCTTGTCGGCTTCAACGGCGACCACGGCGGTGCGCAGATCATCCAGCGCGTGCCCGAGACGTTCGTCGGCGAGCTCGTAGCGAGTGCGCCGGCCCACCGGAACTGCCACGACCAGTCCACAGTCGCGTAGACACGCCAGGTGATTCGACAGCCGAGTCCGGGAGATCTCCAGGGCGTCGGCAAGGTCGGCGGGGTGGGCCGGGGCCTCGCGCAGGGCAAGGAGGATCCGGCAGCGGATCGGGTCGGCGAGGGCGCGGCCGAACCGCGCCAGCACCTCGATGTCAGCAGCGAGGGTCAACACACCCACGACAGTACACGGATAGCTGAATTCACGGAATCTTGCACTGTCGGAGCCGTTTGTCACCTTCACAGCGGTCCAACTTCGATGGCAATCGGTCCAGGTTCGCTGTCACAGGACAGCGGCTGTCCTCTGACGCGGAAGTTGGATCGGCTGCCATTGAAGTCGGACTGCCTGGCCTTAGAGGTCCTAATACTCCAGCTGTAGATCGTGATCTTCATTGTTTCGTGCCATCGATTCCTTGAGCGGCTAAGGTCCGGATGCAACGCGACGAAGGGGAGCACC
>NZ_JBSFVC010000080.1:1653-3840 GCF_053592095.1 Streptomyces sp. NPDC002787
CGGTGGTTAGCTCATGGGTGGAACGTTGATTATTCGGCACGGTTGGTATGGGTGAGAGCGTTAGTACTGCTTCGGCGTGGAACGCGAAGCTCATCAACTGATCGTGTCGGGCACGCTGTTGGGTGTCTGAGGGTATGGCCGTATGGCTGCCTTCAGTGCCGGCCCCAGTGAACTCGGACCTGTTGGTTCGGGGTGGTGGGTGGTTGGTCGTTGTTTGAGAACTGCACAGTGGACGCGAGCATCTGTGGCCAAGTTTTTAAGGGCGCACGGTGGATGCCTTGGCACCAGGAACCGATGAAGGACGTGGGAGGCCACGATAGGCCCCGGGGAGTCGTCAACCAGGCTTTGATCCGGGGGTGTCCGAATGGGGAAACCCGGCAGTCGTCATGGGCTGTCACCCTTGCCTGAACACATAGGGCAAGTGGAGGGAACGCGGGGAAGTGAAACATCTCAGTACCCGCAGGAAGAGAAAACAACCGTGATTCCGGGAGTAGTGGCGAGCGAAACTGGATGAGGCCAAACCGTATGCGTGTGAGACCCGGCAGGGGTTGCGTATACGGGGTTGTGGGATCTCTCTTTCACAGTCTGCCGGCTGTGAGGCGAGTCAGAAACCGTTGATGTAGGCGAAGGACATGCGAAAGGTCCGGCGTAGAGGGTAAGACCCCCGTAGCTGAAACATCAGCGGCTCGTTTGAGAGACACCCAAGTAGCACGGGGCCCGAGAAATCCCGTGTGAATCTGGCGGGACCACCCGCTAAGCCTAAATATTCCCTGGTGACCGATAGCGGATAGTACCGTGAGGGAATGGTGAAAAGTACCGCGGGAGCGGAGTGAAATAGTACCTGAAACCGTGTGCCTACAAGCCGTGGGAGCGTCGGAGCAAGGCTTGCCTTGTTCTCGTGACTGCGTGCCTTTTGAAGAATGAGCCTGCGAGTTTGCGGTGTGTTGCGAGGTTAACCCGGGTGGGGTAGCCGTAGCGAAAGCGAGTCCGAATAGGGCGATTTTAGTAGCACGCTCAAGACCCGAAGCGGAGTGATCTAGCCATGGGCAGGTTGAAGCGGAGGTAAGACTTCGTGGAGGACCGAACCCACCAGGGTTGAAAACCTGGGGGATGACCTGTGGTTAGGGGTGAAAGGCCAATCAAACTCCGTGATAGCTGGTTCTCCCCGAAATGCATTTAGGTGCAGCGTCGTGTGTTTCTTGCCGGAGGTAGAGCACTGGATAGGCGATGGGCCCTACCGGGTTACTGACCTTAGCCAAACTCCGAATGCCGGTAAGTGAGAGCGCGGCAGTGAGACTGTGGGGGATAAGCTCCATGGTCGAGAGGGAAACAGCCCAGAGCATCGACTAAGGCCCCTAAGCGTACGCTAAGTGGGAAAGGATGTGGAGTCGCAGAGACAACCAGGAGGTTGGCTTAGAAGCAGCCACCCTTGAAAGAGTGCGTAATAGCTCACTGGTCTAGTGATTCCGCGCCGACAATGTAGCGGGGCTCAAGCGTACCGCCGAAGTCGTGTCATTCCAGCAGATACCCCCAACGGGGGCTGGGATGGGTAGGGGAGCGTCGTCTGCCGGGTGAAGCAGCCGCGGAAGCGAGTTGTGGACGGTTGACGAGTGAGAATGCAGGCATGAGTAGCGATACAAACGTGAGAAACGTTTGCGCCGATTGACCAAGGGTTCCTGGGTCAAGCTGATCTGCCCAGGGTAAGTCGGGACCTAAGGCGAGGCCGACAGGCGTAGTCGATGGATAACCGGTTGATATTCCGGTACCCGCTGTGAAGCGTCAAACATTGAACCAGGCGATGCTAAGTCCGTGAAGCCGTCCCGGATCCTTCGGGTGAAGGGGAGTGGTGGAGCCGACGAACCAGACTTGCAGTAGGTGAGTGATGGGGTGACGCAGGAAGGTAGTCCATCCCGGGCGGTGGTTGTCCCGGGGTAAGGGTGTAGGACGTCAGGTAGGTAAATCCGCCTGGCATATAGTCTGAGACCTGATGCCGAGCCGATTGTGGTGAAGTGGATGATCCTATGCTGTCGAGAAAAGCCTCTAGCGAGTTTCATGGCGGCCCGTACCCTAAACCGACTCAGGTGGTCTGGTAGAGAATACCGAGGCGTTCGGGTGAACTATGGTTAAGGAACTCGGCAAAATGCCCCCGTAACTTCGGGAGAAGGGGGGCCACACCTGGTGATCCGT
>NZ_JBSFVC010000080.1:3934-5128 GCF_053592095.1 Streptomyces sp. NPDC002787
CGAGCTGGGGGTGGCCGCAGAGACCAGCGAGAAGCGACTGTTTACTAAAAACACAGGTCCGTGCGAAGCCGTAAGGCGATGTATACGGACTGACGCCTGCCCGGTGCTGGAACGTTAAGGGGACCGGTTAGTCAGGATTCGTCCTGGCGAAGCTGAGAACTTAAGCGCCAGTAAACGGCGGTGGTAACTATAACCATCCTAAGGTAGCGAAATTCCTTGTCGGGTAAGTTCCGACCTGCACGAATGGCGTAACGACTTCTCGACTGTCTCAACCATAGGCCCGGTGAAATTGCACTACGAGTAAAGATGCTCGTTTCGCGCAGCAGGACGGAAAGACCCCGGGACCTTTACTACAGTTTGATATTGGTGTTCGGTTCGGCTTGTGTAGGATAGCTGGGAGACTGTGAAGCTCGGACGCCAGTTCGGGTGGAGTCGTCGTTGAAATACCAGTCTGGTCGTGCTGGATGTCTAACCCGGGTCCGTGATCCGGATCGGGGACAGTGTCTGATGGGTAGTTTAACTGGGGCGGTTGCCTCCCAAAGGGTAACGGAGGCGCCCAAAGGTTCCCTCAGCCTGGTTGGCAATCAGGTGGTGAGTGTAAGTGCACAAGGGAGCTTGACTGTGAGACCGACGGGTCGAGCAGGGACGAAAGTCGGGACTAGTGATCCGGCGGTGGCTTGTGGAAGCGCCGTCGCTCAACGGATAAAAGGTACCCCGGGGATAACAGGCTGATCTTCCCCAAGAGTCCATATCGACGGGATGGTTTGGCACCTCGATGTCGGCTCGTCGCATCCTGGGGCTGGAGTCGGTCCCAAGGGTTGGGCTGTTCGCCCATTAAAGCGGTACGCGAGCTGGGTTTAGAACGTCGTGAGACAGTTCGGTCCCTATCCGCTGCGCGCGCAGGAATATTGAGAAGGGCTGTCCCTAGTACGAGAGGACCGGGACGGACGAACCTCTGGTGTGCCAGTTGTTCTGCCAAGGGCATGGCTGGTTGGCTACGTTCGGGAGGGATAACCGCTGAAAGCATCTAAGCGGGAAGCCTGCTTCGAGATGAGTATTCCCACCCACTTGATGGGGTAAGGCTCCCAGTAGACGACTGGGTTGATAGGCCAGATATGGAAGCCTGGTAACGGGTGGAGTTGACTGGTACTAATAGGCCGAGGGCTTGTCCTCAGTTGCTCGCGTCCACTGTGT
>NZ_JBSFVC010000081.1:0-4642 GCF_053592095.1 Streptomyces sp. NPDC002787
CCCCGAACACCACCTCCCGCAACGACCCCGGCAACAACCCCCCAAAACCCGCACACACCTCCTCGAACGCCCCCGCAAAGACCGGGAACGCCTCGTACAACTCCCGTCCCATCCCCACCCGTTGGGACCCCTGGCCGGAGAACACCACCGCGAGCCCGCCGTCGGACGGTTCGTCGACGGTCGTAGCGCCGCTGTCGGCGAGACCCGTGAGGCTCTGGAGGAGCTGGTCGCGGTCTGCGGCCGTCACCACGGTGGCGCTGGGCAGCAGGGCCCGGGTGGTGGCGAGCGAGAGCGCCAGGTCGGGCAGCCGGATGTCGGGGAGGTCGCCCAGGAAGGCGGCGTACCGTGCGGCCTGGGCACGCAGGGCCGTGTCGTCCCGGGCGGAAAGGACGATCGGGACGACGGACACCGACGCACCGGCGGCCGGGTCGCCGGATTCCTGCCCCGCCGAGGTCTCGGGCTGCTCAAGCGCTTCGGGCTGCTCAAGCGCTTCGGGCTGCTCAAGCGCTTCGGGCTGCTCAAGCGCTTCGGGCTGTTCGAGTGCTTCAGGCTGTTCGAGGATGACGTGCGCGTTGGTGCCGCTGATCCCGAAGGACGACACACCGGCCCGGCGCGGACGTCCCGCGTCCGGCCACTGCCGTGCCTCGGTCAGCAGCTCCACCGCACCCGCCGACCAGTCAACCTCGGGCGTGGGCCGGTCCACGTGCAGCGTCTTCGGCAGTACCCCGTGGCGCAGCGCCATGACGGCCTTGATGACCCCACCGACGCCGGCCGCCGCCTGTGTATGGCCGACGTTCGACTTCAACGACCCCAGATACAGCGGCCGTTCACGCTCCTGCCCGTACGCCGCCAGCAGGGCCTGCGCCTCGATCGGGTCACCCAGCCGGGTGCCGGTTCCGTGGGCCTCCACCGCGTCCACGTCCGCCGGCGACAGCCCCGCACTCGCCAACGCGTCCCGGATCACCCGCTGCTGGGACGGACCGTTCGGCGCCGTCAGACCGTTCGACGCACCGTCCTGGTTCACCGCCGAGCCCCGCACCACCGCCAGCACGGGGTGGCCGTTTCGGCGGGCGTCCGACAGACGCTCGACGACCAGTACACCCACCCCCTCGGCGAGGGCGAAGCCGTCGGCGGCGTCCGCGAAGGCCTTGCAGCGGCCGTCGCGGGCGAGTGCCCGCTGGCGGCTGAAGCCGACGAAGGAGGCGGGCTCGGACATCACGGTGGCGCCGCCCGCGAGGGCGAGGTCGCACTCCCCCGCCCGCAGTGCCTGCACGGCGAGGTGCAGGGCGACGAGGGAGGACGAGCAGGCGGTGTCGACGGTGACGGCCGGGCCCTCCAGGCCGAGCGTGTACGCGATCCGGCCGGAGGCGACGCTGGCGGCGGCACCGGTGGCGAAGTAGCCCTCGACGTCGGTGGCCGCGTCCAGGAGCCGTGCGGTGTGGCCCTGTTCGCTGATGCCGACGTAGACGCCCGTACGGCTGCCGCGCAGTGTCGACGGGTCGATCGCGGCGCGTTCCAGGGCCTCCCAGGAGGTCTCCAGGAGCAGCCGCTGCTGGGGGTCCATTGCCGGTGCTTCGCGCGGGGAGATGTGGAAGAACGCCGGGTCGAACAGGGTGGCGTCGCCGAGGAAGCCGCCGCGGTCGACGTAGCTGGACTCCGGGGTGCGCTCGTCGGGGTCGTGGAGCCGGTGCAGGGGCCAGCCCCGGTCCGTGGGGAAGGGGCCGGTGAGGTCCGCTTTCTCGGTGAGGGCCCGCCACAGGTCCTCTGGGGAACCGATGCCGCCGGGGAAGCGGCAGCCCATGGCGACGACGGCGACGGGGTCGTCACGATCGGCGGCGGTCCTGACCACCACGGGCGCCGGACGCTCCTGCCCGCCGAAGAGCTTCTCCCCGAGGAACACGGCGAGGGCGGTCACCGTGGGATGGTCGAAGACGAGCGTGCTGGGCAGCCGCGTGCCGGTGGCGGCGGCCAGCCGGTTGCGCAGGTCGACGGCGGTGAGCGAGTCGAAGCCCAGCTCCTTGAGGGCGCGTTGCGGGTCGACGGCGTCGGGGTCGGGGTGGCCGAGGACAGCGGCGGCGTGCTCGCGCACCAGGTCGCGCAGGGCGCGGGTACGGGCGGCCCCGTCGAGGTCGGCGAGGCGGCGGGCCAGGTCGGAGGCGGGGGCGGCGCCGGTGGCCTGGTCCTCGGGGACGGCGGGCCTCGCCTCGGGGATGTCGTCCAGCAGGTGGCTGGGGCGGCCGGTGGTGAAGACCTCGGCGAAGCGCGCCCAGTCGACGTCGGCCAGGATCACCGAGGTCTCGCCGTCGGCGAGCACGGTGCGCAGCGCGGCGATCGCCGTGTCGGGGTCGATGACGGTCAGGCCGGTGGCGCGAAGCTGGTCGTAGATGGTGTCGGAGACCATGCCGCCGCCCGACCAGGGGCCCCAGGCGACGGACAGGGTGGGGACGCCGTCGGCGCTGCGCCGCTCGGCGCGCGCGTCGAGCACGGCGTTGCCCGCCGCGTAGACGGCGTGGTCGCCGGCTCCCCAGACGGCGGTGATGGAGGAGAAGTAGACGACCGCGTCCAACTGGGCGGGGTCAAGGACGGCTTCGAGGTTTTCGATGCCCGTGACCTTGGCGCCGAGGACGGTGACCAGGTCGTCGAACGGGGCCTCGGCGACGGGCCCCAACACGCCCACGCCGGCGGCATGCACGACGGCCCGGATCAGGTCGCCGTCGCGCTGGACCTCGGCGAGGGCGGCGGCCAGCGCGGGACGGTCGCCGGTGTCGCAGGCGAGCAGCGTGACCCGTACGCCCGTCTCCTCCAGTTCGGCGCGCAGGTCGTCGGCGCCGGGCGCGGCGGCGCCCCGCCTGCTGAGCAGGACGAGGTGCTCGGCGCCGTCGCGGGCGAGCCAGCGGGCGACGTGCGTGCCGAGGGCTCCGGTGCCGCCGGTGATCAGTACGGTGCCGCGCGGCGTCCATCCCGTGTGCCCGTTCGCCGTGGGGGCGGCGTGGACGAGTCGGCGGGCGAGGACGCCGGTGGGCCGGACCGCGACCTGGTCCTCGCCGTCGGTGCCGGCGAGGACGGCGAGGAGACGGTCGGTTGCGGCCCGGTCGACGGTCGCGGGGAGGTCGATCAAACCGCCCCAGTACTGCGGCAGTTCGACGGCTGCCGCCCGGCCCAGAGCCCAGACGGCGGCCTGCGTGGGCTCGGCGGGTCCGGCGTCGTCGGCGGTGCCGACGGCCCCCCGGGTGAGGCACCACAGCGGGGCGGCCGTGCCCGTCGCGACGAGTGCCTGCAGGAGGGTCAGTGTGGTGGCGAGACCGGTCGGCACGACGGCGGCGGCCGGGTGCGGTGCGGTGTCGGCGCCGGTCAGGGCCACCACGCCGGCCGGTTCGCACTCGCGGATCCGGGTGGCGAGGGTGTCGATGTCGTCGTCCGGCGTCACGGTCAGGAGCACGGCGTGCTCGGCGCGTTCTCGTACCGCCTCGGCCGCCGCCACGAGCGCCGGATCGTCCCGCAGGGCCTGTGGCATGGCGATCAGCCAGGTTCCCGGGAGGGCGGCGGGCTGCGCGGGCGGGTCCAGCGGGCGCCAGTCGACCGTGTACCGCCATGCGTCGACGGTGGTGCGCTCGCGCCGGTCGCGGCGCCAGGAGGAGAGCGCGGGCAGGACGGTGCGCAGCGCGGGTTCGTCGGCGGACAGGTCCAGGGTGGCGGCGAGGGCGGTGACGTCCTGCTCCTCGACGGCCTGCCAGAACTCCTCGTGCGCCGGGTCGGCCACGGGCGCGCCCGGCAGCGTCTGCGGCCAGTGGCGTCGGCGCTGGAAGGCGTACGTCGGCAGGTCGACCATCGGCAGGTCGACCGGAGCGCCGGACGAGGCGGGCGCGGCGGGCGCGGCGGGCGCGGCGGGCGCGGCGGGCTCGGCGGGCGCGGCGGGCGCGGCGGGCGCGGCGGGCGGGTGATCGGAGTAGGCGGGCGTCCAGTCCACCCGCACGCCGCCGACGGCGAGTTCGGCGAGCGAGGCGAACATCCGGGCGAGGCCGCCCTCGCCCCGGCGCAGGGTGCCGACGACGAGCGGCTCGCCGTCCGCCCGTTCGACGGCCTCCGCGATGGGGGCGGTCAGCACGGGGTGGGGGCTGATCTCGACGAAGACGTGATGCCCGGCTTCCACCAGGCCCGTCGCGGCGGGTTCGAGACGGACCGTGGACCGCAGGTTGCGGTACCAGTACTCCGCGTCCAGCCCGGTCGTGTCGAGCCAGTCGGCGGTCACTGTCGAGAAGAACGGGACCCGGGAGTCGGCGGGCGTCAAGTCGCCCAGGGCTGTGAGGAGTTCGTCGTGGAGCCGCTCGACGTGGAAGGTGTGCGAGGCGTAGTCCACGTCGATGCGCTTGGCACGGGCCCCGCGCGCCTCCGCCTCGGCGATGACCTCGTCCAGGCCGTCGGAGCTGCCGGCCACCACGACGGAGGACGGACCGTTGACGGCGGCCACCTCCACCCGGCCGTCGGCCAGCGGAGACAGCTCACGCACCTCGTCGGCGGGGAGCTGTACGGAGACCATTCCGCCCTGACCGGACAGGGCGAGGATCGCCTTCGAGCGCAGCGCCACCACCCGCGCCCCGTCCTCCAACGACAGCGCCCCCGCGACGACAGCGGCAGCGATCTC
>NZ_JBSFVC010000082.1:0-4520 GCF_053592095.1 Streptomyces sp. NPDC002787
CCATCATCTCCAACACCGACGACAACCTGATCGCGCGGAACGTCGAGAACATCGGCGTCGAGTTCGACTACGTCATCACCGCCCAGCAGGCCGGCGCCTACAAGCCGGACCGCCAGACCTTCAAGCACGCCTTCCGGACCATGGGTGTTGAGTCGTCGCAGGTCATCCACGTCGCGCAGGGCTGGGAGTACGACCACATCCCGACCCGCGACCTGGGGCTGAAGCGCCGGGTGTGGATCAACCGCTACGGCCGCAAGGGCAGCGCCGACTACCAGCCGTACGACGAGCTGCCCGACCTGTCGGGCCTGCCGAAGCTCCTCGGCTGCTGACCGACGGCGCAACCGGCGAAACAGACCGAGAACACAGAGGACGCACGCCATGAAGCAGATCCCCTACTGGCTGGACACAGCCCCCGCCTTCCCCGACCGTTCCGGAAAGGACCTGCCCGACGAGGCGGATGTGGTGGTGATCGGCGGCGGCCTCACCGGGCTGTCCACCGCCTACCATGCCGCCCGCAAGGGCGCCCGGGTCGTCCTGGTCGAGAAGGACAAGGTCGGCTCGGGCGCCTCCGGCCGCAACGGCAGCATGTGCACCCAGGGCATCACCATCAGCCCCGCCGAGGCGCGCAAGCGCTTCGGGCAGGAGCGGGCCCGTGAGCTGTACGACTCCTTCCGCGAGGCGGTCGACGTCGTCGAGGAGCTGACACAGACCGAGCGGATCGAGTGCGACTTCAACCGCTCCGGCCGGCTCGGCGTCGCCTTCAAGCCGCAGCACTTCGAGTCCATGCGCGCCACCCAGCGTGACCTGGCCGAAAACTTCGACCACGAGACCCAGCTCCTGACCCGCAGCGAGCTCAAGTCCGAACTGGGCTCGGACTACTACCACGGCGCTCTGCTCGACCCGCTCAGTGCCGCCTTGCATGTGGGCAAGTACGTCCACGGCCTCGCCGAGGCCGCCGAGCGCGTCGGCGCGGAGATCCACGAGCGCAACGCCGCCACCGGCCTCACCCGTCTCCCCGGCGGCGGCTTCGTGGTGGAGACCATGAACGGCACCATCCGTGCCAAGCAGGTCATGGCGGCCACGGACGCCTACACCGACAAGTCGATGCCGTGGTTCCGGAAGCGGCTGATCAACGTCGGCAGCTTCATCATCGTCACCGAGCCGCTCGGCGAGGCCCGCGCCAAGAAGCTCATCCCGAACGCCCGCCTGGTGGTCGACTCCAAGAACATCGGCCACTACATCCGGCTCACGCCGGACAACCGCCTCGCCTTCGGCGGCCGGGCCCGCTTCGCCCCCTCCAACGCGGCCTCCGACATCAAGAGCGGTGACATCCTGAAGCGGGAGATGACCGAGATCTTCCCGCAGCTGGCCGGGGTGCGCATCGACTACGTGTGGGGCGGCATGGTCGGCTTCTCCTGGGACCGCATTCCGCACGCGGGCGAGGTCAACGGCCTGTACTACTCCATGGGTTACTGCGGCCACGGCGTCCAGATGGCCACCTACATGGGCCGCGCGGTCGCCGAGATGATGGACGGCAACCCCGAGGCCAACCCGCTCCGCGGCCTCGGCTTTCCCAAGGTCCCCGTCCCCTTCTACAACGGCACCGCCTGGTTCCTGCCCTTCGGCGGCGCCTACTACAAGGCCAAGGACAAGCTCCGCTGAATAGACGCCGGCTGACTCTGCGGGGGAGTTCCGTGAAGCGGTTGCGGGAAGGACCCGTACTCCCATGACCGCCGCCGCAGCCACCCGCAGCGAGCACGACCTTCTCGGTGACCGTGACGTCCCCGCCGAGGCGTACTGGGGCATTCACACCCTGCGCGGGCAGCAAGCACCACCTGATCACCGACGCCACCGGCATCCCACTCGCGGTCACCCTGGCCGACACCAACCGCAACGACGTCACCCAGCTCATCCCACTGCTTCAAGCGGTACCGCCCGTGCGCGGCAAGCACGGCCGACCGCGCCGCCGCCCGGACGTCGTACTCGGGGACCGCGGTTACGACCACGACAAGTACCGCCGGCTCGTCTGGGACCTCGGCGTGAAGCCGGTCATAGCCCGCCGCGGCACCGAGCACGGCTCCGGCCTGGGCACCCAACGCTGGGCCGTGGAGCGCGCGTGCGCCCACCTGCACTGGTTCGCCGCCTGCGCTGGGAGATACGCGACGACATCCACGAAGCCTTCCTCACGCTCGGCTGCGTGCTCATCTGCTGGAGGCGCCTCATCGCCTGTGAGGCCCTCACCCGCAACTGAGAGCCTCCCGTCCTCAACCCTGCCCGAAGGGCCACGCGGCGCGGACCTGGGCGAGTCGCAGACGCTGGGCATCGACCCAGTCGGCGGGCAGGCGCACCAATACACAAACCGAGGTGAGGGACACCGCCGTGTCCCTCACCACCACCTCGATCGCGTTGAGGGCCTCGCCGTGGGAGATGTACGGCCCCTCCGGCGTGATCCGGATCTCCGGGTTTCGACCGTCATCCATCCAGCGAACCGGCTGGCCCTCGGCGAGCAGTTCGAGCGCCTCTGCCCAATCGTCCAGGTCCTCGGGCAGCAGGCACACCTCTGTGAGGTGGCCCTTCGCGAACTCGCTGGCCACCACGATGTCGACGTCAAGGCAGCCATCCCACGGGAGCACTCCGGTTGTTGGCCCCGCCACCCGAACGATCACGCTGTTCTCTTGGTCAGCAAGGTGGATGAGGTCCACCGGGCCGCGCTCGGTCATGTCATATCCCCTGGGCCGTGTACATGTGCCGACTCGTCATGTACACGTCCTCGGCAGAGACGGAGATCATTTTCCTGGCTGCATGTCGATCCTTGGTGTTCGTTCAAGAAAGCGAGGAAGCGGCTCGAGTTCTGCGATGCTGGCCGGCGGAAACCTGTGCGGAGGATCAACGGAACCTTTTTCGGTACTGCGCAGGTGCCGGTCGATGAAACGTTGGGTTCTGCTAAGAACGGTGGCGCACTGGGCCGCTGTGATCTGTCCACGGCTAAGGGCATCAGCAAGGTCGTCGAGATCCAGGACGTGGTAGCGCTCAGCACGGGGTGGTATCAGCAAGTCAACGTAGAGATCATGGACGACAAGCCCAGCCTCGGTGAGTTCAATCTCGACCAGGTCGACGTACCACCAACCCTCTACCGGGCCGTCGAACACAACGGGCCTGGTCAGCTGGATGCCCTGGTCAAGCAATAGGTAGCTGCGATCGACGGTCGGCCGGCCAGGCACCTGGTACTCGGGGAGGATCCGCACGTCGTAGGCGACAACCTCCCCGATCCGGCGCCCGGGACACCACTGACCCGTGCGGTGGAGAACCGAGACATTCTCGATGGGAGGCGGCGCGGTCACCTCGTGACTCTCTCATGACCCAGCAGGTCCGGCCGGTCCGCCTCGGCAGGACCGGGCGGGCAGGTAGCGGTGGACGGTCTCCACGGCCGATTGGGCGGGCAGGGAGCGGGGCAGCCGGCGCCGCTGGAGTCCTTCGGCAAGGGTGTGTTCGCGGGGGTGGCGGTGAGCGTTGTCGATGGCCACCGCGGCGCGAGCGGCCAGCTCCTCGGCGAAGGCCAGGTCGTCCGCGTCAAAGAGGGCTGCTCTGAGCGGGCGGCGGGCTCAGGGCATGACTATGCCGTCCAGCTTGCCCGCCTTGGCGTCGTCGACGCGGTTGGAGAACTCGTCGGGGCTCATCTGGACGCGCTGGCCGAAATCGTCGGTGAGGATGATCCGCTGCTCGGTCGGGGCGTTGGGGTCGACGAAGAGCTGCGGACGGCCGCAGTCGCAGTTGCCGAGCAGAACGCGGCGACGGGTTCCAGTCCGCTGATGTCATTCATGTTGCTCACCTCCGTGGGCTGGACTGTGGCGTGTCGGTGTCCGGAACCGGCGGTCGCGGGGGACTGCACGGGGGTACCCGGCACAAGCGAGGCGGACGCGCGCCGCCGGGATGTGCCAGGGCGCGCTGCATGCAGGATGCGCCCTTGTGCCCTGCTGACCACGCTCCCCGGCCCGCTGGTCCTGGTCGGCCACTCCTACTGCGGTGCCGTCATCTCACAGGCCGCGCGGACAATACACCAGTCGATCTCGTTGGGGGACCTGGCGGTCGGAGCGCTGTTCGATACGGGTGTGCCAATCGCTGCCGTCTGCTCCAGGAGTTCGGCGACGTGGTTGTCGTAGAGCGTGTAGATGATGGAGCGGCCCCGGCGCTCGCCGGTGACCAGGCCGAGGTTGCGCAGCAGGCGCGACTGGTGGGAGCGAGTCCGGTCCGTCCCGGCACGTACGGCGGGCCGTCGAGAGCGCGGGCCCGTGTGGGGTCCACGGTCCTCGTCGGACTGAACGGACTGCGCCTGCTGCGGGACGCGGCTTGGAAGCGGGCCGTGACCGAGGGGCCGGCTGACTGCGGGCGGGGGGCCTTTCCGCCTCACCTGCGGGGCCGCTCTAGGTGTACTCGGTCATGACGTTGGTGACAGTCGACTGATCGGTGGCTGGCCGCCGAGCGCAGTGTGTCGGCGGCCAGTGTTGTAGAAGTCGAGCCAG
>NZ_JBSFVC010000083.1:0-3414 GCF_053592095.1 Streptomyces sp. NPDC002787
ATCCACACCACCAGCCACCAACCGCCACAGATCCTCCGGCGACGCCACCCCACCCGGATAACGACACGCCATCCCCACGATCGCGATCGGCTCGTGCTGGCGGCCTTCCACCTCGCTCAGCCGCTTACGGGCGTCGCGAGCGTCGGCGATGGCCCGCTTGAGGTAATCACGGAGCTTTCCCTCGTCCGTCACGTGCTTTCAACTCCTACGCATCGAAGGGTGTGGTGCCGGGTCGGGGCCTGTGGCCGGCCGGACGCGGTGTGTGTGCGGGGGTTCAGTCGAGTTCGTCGACGAGCGCGAAGAGTTCCTCGTCGCTGGCGGTGTCCAGGTCCAGGCCGCCCCCGGACTCGGCGCCGTCGCCGGGCACCGCTTCCGCCAGGAGCAGCAGCTCCCTGAGCCGGTCGGCGAGGCGTGCCCGGGACTGGTCCTCGGGTGCCAGCGACTTGAGCAGGACCTCGGCACGATCGAGGTCGGCGAGCCCGGGGACGTCCGCCGGCCCCTGCCGTTCCTCGATCCGCGCGGCGACGAACCGGGCGAGGGCGGTGGGGTTGGGGTGGTCGAAGACGAGGGTGGTGGGCAGCCGCAGACCGGTGGCCCGGCCGAGCTGGTTGCGCAGTTCGACCGCGGTGAGCGAGTCGAAGCCCAGCTCCTGGAAGGGCCGGTCGGCGTCGACGGACTCCTGTCCGGAGTGGCCGAGGACGGCGGCGGCCTGGCCCCGCACCAGCTCGACGAGGGCTGCCTCGCGCGCGGCCGCGTCGAGCGCGCCGAGCTGTTCCAGAAGCCCCGCGCTCTGCGCCGCGCCCGTCCCGGCCGCCGCACGGCGGGCGGGGGCGGCGGGGACCAGGCCACGCAGCAGCGGCGCCGCGTCCTCGCCCTGCCGCCGCAGGGCTCCGGTGTCGACGTACGTGGCCGCCAGCACGGGCCGCGCGAGGCGGAAGGCCGCGTCGTAGAGGGTCATCGCCTCGTCCGACGGCAGTGGCACCAGGCCCAGCCGGGCCAGCCGCCTGAGGTCCGTCTCGCTCAGGCCGCCGCTGATGGCGCTCTCCTGCTCCCACAGGCCCCAGGCCAGGGAGAGGCCGGGGAGTCCCTGCGCCCTGCGGTGCTGGGCCAGTGCGTCCAGGAAGGTGTTGCCGGCCGCGTAGTTGGCCTGTCCCGCGGTGCCGAGGAGACCGGCGACGGACGAGTAGACGACGAACGCCGAGAGCGCGCGGTCCCGTGTCAGTTCGTGCAGGTTCCATGCCGCGTCCACCTTGGGCCGCAGCACCGTGTCCAGTCGCTCCGCGGTGAGTTCGCCGAGCACGGTGTCGTCCAGGACCCCGGCCGTGTGCACGACGGCGGAGAGCGGCCGGTTTTCGGGCACCGCGGCGAGGACGCCGGCCAGCGCCTCACGGTCCGCGGCGTCGCACGCGGCGAAGGTGACCTCGGCGCCGAGGCCGGTCAGTTCCTCCTTCATCTCGTCCGCGCCGGGGGCGGACTCGCCGCGGCGGCTGAGGAGCAGCAGGTGCCGGGTGCCGTGCTCGGTCACCAGGTGGCGGGCCAGGACACGGCCCAGCGTGCCGGTGGCCCCGGTGATGAGCACGGTGCCCTCGTCCCAGCGGGGCGGGGCGGCGGCGTCCTCCGTGCCGCGGACACGCTCCAGGCGGGGCACGAGGAACGCGTCGCCGCGTACGGCCACCTGGGGCTCGCCGGTGGCGACGGCCACGGTGACGTCGCCGTCGCCGTCCGTATCGATCAGCACGACACGTCCGGGGTTCTCCGTCTGCGCCGTCCGCAGCAGACCCCACACGCCCGCGTGCACCAGGTCCGGGACGTCCTCGTCCGGACTCGTGGCCACCGCGCCGCGGGTGACGACCACCAGCCGCGCGTCGGCCAGCCGCGGATCGGCGAGGAACGCCTGCACGGTGGTCAGCGCCTGCCGGGTGGCGGCACGTGCCGCCTCGGCGACGGCGGGACCGGCGGCCGGGGCCGCGCCGTCGTGGTCCGGGGCCCACAGGACGGTGTCCGCCCCGCTCGCCGCCAGTTCCTCCATGGTCTCGTACCCCTTCACGGAGGGGACCGGAGAGGCGGCCAGCGCGGCCCAGGCCGAGGTGTCGGCCGTGGCCCGGGGAGTCTCGGTCACCGCCCAGACAGCGGGGAACAGTCCGTCCCGGCCGGTGTCGTTCCCCCGCAGCGCGTCGGCGGCCAGGGGCCGCAGGACCAGTGAGTCCACCGACATCACAGGCAGTCCCGTGCCGTCGGCGACCTGGAGGGAGGCCTCCAGTGTGTCGCCGCCGGAGTCCGAGAGGGTCAGGCGTGCCCGCAGGACGGACGCGCCGGCGGTGTGGACGCGCGCGCCCGACCAGGAGAACGGCAGGCGCGGCTGCCCGTCGTCCCCGGTGACACCGGGCAACAGCGGGTGCAGTACGGCGTCCAGAAGGGCCGGATGGAGCAGGAAGTGACCCGCCCGCTGTCCCGTCTCGTCCGGCAGCGCGACCTCGGCGTAGATCTCGCCCTCGCCCTGCCACACCCGACGCAGTCCCCGGAAGGCGGCGCCGTAGACGAATCCGTGGTCGGCGAGGCGGTCGTAGGCACCGTCCAGGTCGATCTCGGTGGCACCCGCCGGAGGCCAGACGACCAGGCCGGATCCGGTGGCGGACGGGTCGGAGGGGGTCAGCGAGCCGTGGGCGTTGAGCACCCACTCGCTGTCCCCGTCGGGGCCCTGCCCGGCGCGGCGGGAGTGGATCTCGACGGCGCGCCGTCCGTCGTCGGCCGGGTCACCGACGGTGACCTGCACATCGACGGCGCCGTGTGCCGGCAGGACGAGGGGAGCGGCCAGCGTCAGGTCCTCGACGTCCACGCCGCCGGCCTGCTCCCCCGCGCGCAGGGCGAGTTCGAGGAGGGCGGTGCCGGGCAGCAGTACGGTGCCGGACACGGCGTGGTCCGCGAGCCAGGGGTGGGTGCGCAGGGAGAGCCGTCCGGTGAGGAGGTGTGCGTCGCGGCCCGCCATGTTCACGGCGGCACTGATCAGCGGGTGTTCGACCGTGCTCAGGCCGAGGCCCTCGGCGTCGACGTCCGCGGCGGGTGCGTCGAGCCAGTGGCGCCGGTGCTGGAAGGCGTAGCCGGGCAGCGGTACGCGGCGGGCGCCGGGCAGTGCCGTGTCCCAGTCGGGTTCGGCGCCCCGCATCCGCAGCAGGGCGAGTGCCTGCATGACGGTCTCGGGTTCGGGCCGGTCGCGGCGCAGTGCGGGGGTGAGGGCGCCCGGCGGCTCGGTGAGCGTGTCCTCCACCATGGAGGTCAGGACTCCGTCAGGCCCCAGTTCCACGTACTGCCGGACACCCAGCTGTTCGAGGTGGCGCACCCCGTCATGGAAGCGGACGGCCTGACGGATGTGCCGGGCCCAGTACTCCGGCGAGGTCAGCTCCTCCTCCGTCGCCA
>NZ_JBSFVC010000084.1:0-3206 GCF_053592095.1 Streptomyces sp. NPDC002787
CCGGACGGTGACCTGCCGGAGCTGGAGTTCGCGCTGCTGGCCGACGGTGTCCCGATGGACAAGCTGTATCCGCTGGATGTGGACCGTGCCTTCAAGGTGCTGACCCGGCTGCGGGGCGACATCAAGAAGTTCTGGGACAGCGGCCCGCTGCCGGGTGTGCTGCTGAGCCGTCAGGAGGTGACGATGTCCACCGTCTGGGACGGCCGGATCGCCGACCTGGAGAAGCAGGGCGTCCCGGTCACCCGGCAGCTGAACGGCATGCGCCGGCAGTTCCAGGGCTACGCCATCGCCAAGGGTGCGGCCAACGCGGACGCCGCCTACCAGCTGATGGACTTCTCGCTGCGTGCGGAGAGCCAGGCCAATCTGGCCAAGGCCTTCCCGTCGAACCCGTCTTCTCCGCTGGCCTACGAAAAGCTCAGCGAGGACGAGCGCAACGCGCTCGCGGGTGCGCCGAAGTACTACGACAAGGGTTTCGACACGGATGTCGACTGGTGGCTGAAGAACGAAGCGGCCGTCACCAAGCGCTGGTTGGAGTGGGCTCGTGGCTGATTTCGGTGTCGCCGCACCGTCGGTGAAGGTGGCCGGCAACAAGACGGCCACCGCGACCGGCAAGGCGCTGTCGGTGGTGGCTCTGCGCAAGACCTACGGTGACGTGGTCGCCGTGGACGAGGCGTCGATGGAGATCGCGGCGGGGGAGTTCGTCACCTTCCTGGGCTCCTCGGGGTCGGGCAAGACCACGACGCTGATGATGATCGCGGGTTTCTGCGAGCCGGACTCCGGCACCATCACCGTCGGGGGCCGCGACGTGACCCGGCTCGCGCCGCAGAAGCGGGGTCTGGGTTTCGTCTTCCAGCAGTATCTGCTCTTCCCGCACATGACCGTGCACGAGAACGTCGCCTTCCCCCTCACGCTGCGTGGGGTGGGCAAGGACGAGATCCGTCGGCGGGTGGGGGAGACGCTGGAGATCGCGGGCCTGTCCGGGTTCGGCAACCGCAAGCCGCGTGAGCTGTCCGGTGGTCAGCAGCAGCGCGTCGCCCTGTGCCGGGCGCTGGTCTACCGTCCGCCGGTGATCCTGATGGACGAGCCGCTGGGTGCGCTGGACAAGAAGCTGCGTGACCAGCTGCAGGTGGAGATCAAGTCGATCCAGCAGGAACTGGGCCTGACCGTCATCTATGTGACGCACGATCAGGAGGAAGCGCTGGTCATGTCGGACCGTATCGCGGTGATGCGCAACGGTCTGATCGAGCAGTTCGACACCCCCCGCGAGCTGTTCGAGCGCCCGAAGACGCCGTTCGTGGCGGACTTCCTGGGCGCGGCGAACTTCCTGCCCGGCCGGGTAGAGCAGCACGACGGCGAGCACACCCTGGTCCGCCTCAATGCCGGTGGCGGCCTGATCAAGGCGCGTCGTCACCAGCTGGCCCCCGGCACCTCTGTGAAGGTCGCGGTGCAGCCGGGCCGGCTGCGGGCCAGCGCCGCCGACGACGGTTTCTGTACCGGCACGGTCGAGACCGCCACCTACGTGGGCACCCTGGTGCGCGCCGGCGTGCGGATCGACGGCAAGGACGCGCCGCTGCTGCGCCTGGAAGTCCCGGCCGGCCGGGGCCCGGTCGCCGGCGAGCGGGTCGGGATCACCGCCGACCCCGACGACGTCAACCTCTTCCCGACCGAACAGGGAGGGTGAGCCATGGCCGCCACCCTCACCGCGGGGGCTCCCGCCCGTCCGCGCAAGCTGCTGGCTTCGCGCAGGACGCGGGTCGGCATCTTCTACGCGCTGCCGGTCGTCGTCTACCTGCTGGTGCTGTTCGTCTACCCGATCTTCAGCACCCTGCTGCTGAGCCTGAAGGACGCCGACGGCTCCTTCACCCTGCACTGGTACGCCGACGCCCTCACCGGCGTGAACCTGTCCGTGCTGTTCACCACCCTGCGGATCTCCGCCGAAACGGCCGTACTCAGCCTGGTCTTCGGGTTCATCCTGGCCCAGGCCATCTCCCGCCTCAAGCCGGTGTGGGCGGGCCTGGCGATGCTGGTCGTGGTCGTCCCGCACTTCATCAGCGCCCTGGTACGCACCTACGGCTGGATCATCATGCTCGGCGACAAGGGCCTGGTGAACGAGACCCTGACCGCCATGTCGGTCCCCGGCGCCCCGTTCCAGCTGCTCTACAACGAGTTGGGTGTGGTCATCGGCACCACCTCCATGATGCTGCCCTACACGGTGCTGCTGCTGTACGGGGTGATGCGCGGGGTGGACCGCCGGCTGCTGGCGGCCGCGTCCAGCATGGGCGCGGGCCGGGTGACCATCTTCCGCCGCATCTACCTGCCGCTGGTCGCCCCCGGCCTGGCCAGCGCCGGACTGCTCAGCTTCATCCTCTCGCTGGGCTACTACATCACCCCCGCCCTGATGGGCGGACCCAACCAGACGATGATCGCCACCCTCATCAACCAGCAGGTCACCAAGGAAAACCAGTGGAACGGCGCCGCCGCACAGGGCGTCATCCTGCTGGTCCTCACCCTGGCCGGACTGCTGCTGGTCAAGGCCGTCAGCTCGCTGGGCGCCAGCCGCAAGAAGAGGAACGCCTCATGATGGAGCTACGCAAGACCATCACCGGGCGGATCGCCCTGACCGCCGTCGCCACCCTGATCCTGCTGTTTCTGGCACTGCCGATCGTCGTCATCCTCGTCACCTCCTTCAGCGACAACGCCTTCGCCGCCTTCCCGCCCGAGACGTGGACGCTGAACTGGTACAAGGCCCTGTTCGCCGACGGCAGCAAATGGCCCGCCGCACTCTCCCTGAGTGCCCTGATCGCCGCCCTGAGCACCGTCTTCTCGCTCATCATCGGGGTGACCGCGGCCACCGCCCTGGTCCGCAGCGAACTCCCGCTGCGCTCGGCGGTCTTCGCCCTGGTCCTCGGCCCCCTGGTCATCCCCCAGATCGTCACCGCACTCGGGCTGTTCCTGCTCTTCGAACCCGCCGCGATGCTCGGCAGCCCCATCGCCATCGCCCTGGGCCACACGGTGCTGGCCGCACCGATCGCGGTACTGATCCTGATCGCGACCCTGCGCGGCATCGACGAACGCCTCGAAGACGCCGCCGCGAGCATGGGCGCCGGCCGTCTCACCATCGCCCGGAAGATCACCTTCCCCCTCGCCGCGCCGGGCATGATCGCGGCAGCGATCTTCTCCTTCATCACCAGCTTCGACGAGTTCTA
>NZ_JBSFVC010000085.1:0-2816 GCF_053592095.1 Streptomyces sp. NPDC002787
GGTGTCCGCGTCGACTGGGAGGCGTTCTTCGAGGGCACCGGCGCCCGGCGTGTCCCCCTGCCGACCTACGCCTTCCAGCACGAGCGGTACTGGCTCGACGCGCCCGCCCGCCACGGCGACGCCACCGGACTCGGACTCCGCTCGACCGGTCACCCGCTCCTCGGCGCCTCGGTCACGCCGGCCCGGGGCGGCGAGGCGCTCTTCACGGGGCGCCTGTCCCTGCGGACCCACCCGTGGCTCGCCGACCACGGCGTCGCCGGGGCCGTCGTGCTCCCGGGCACCGCCCTGCTCGAACTCGCGGCCCACGCGGGCGGACAGGCCGGTGCCGAGCAGGTGGCCGAACTCACCCTCGCCACGCCCCTGACCCTGCCCGCCGACGGCGGCGTGCACCTCCAGGTGGCCGTGGGGGAGCGGGACGACTCCGGCGCACGGCCCGTCGAGGTGTACTCCCGGCCCGACACGGACGACGAACGCGACTGGGTTCTCCACGCACAGGGCACCCTGGTCCCCGCCGATTCCGGCACCCCCGTCGCCGACCTGGTGGTGTGGCCCCCGGCCGACGCGCGCGAAGTCGGCCTGGAGGACGTCTACGAGCGTCTGGTCGACCAGGGGTACGCGTACGGCCCGGCGTTCCGGGGCCTGTCCCGCGTATGGCGGGGCGAGGGCGAGATCTTCGCCGAGGTGACCCTGCCGGACGGAGTGCGGGACGAGGCGGGACGGTTCCTGCTGCACCCGGCCCTGCTGGACGCCGCCCTGCACGCCCTGCTGCCGGGCGTGGCCGACGAGGACGTGGCAGCGCGCCTGCCGTTCTCCTGGGCGGGCGTCCGCGTCCACGCGACGGGCGCGGCCGCACTGCGGGTCCGCTTCGGTCTGTCCGGCGCCGCCGACACCGTCTCCCTGCTGGTCACCGATGACACGGGCGTGCCGGTGGCGTCGGTGGACTCGCTGTCGCTCCGCCCGCTGTCGAAGGACGCGGTGCGCACGGCGGCCCGGGCGGGTCGTGACGGCCTGTTCTCGGTCGCCTGGTCCGAGGCACCGGCGCCCGAGTCGGCCGCGGACACCTCGGGCTGGGCCGTGCTGGGCGCGCCCTCCCTGGCTTCGGCGGCCTCGTACCCGCACCTCGACGCGGTGGCGACCGCCGGTGCCGACACGGTCGTCTGGCCGCTGGTCACCGACGGCGACGACGGAGCCGTCGGCGGCGCGGGCATCGCCGGTCTGGCGCGCGTGGAACTCGCCCGCGTCCTGGAACGGGTGCAGGCCTTCCTGGCCGACGAACGACTGGCCGGCACGCGTCTCGTCGTGGTGACCCGGGGCACGCTGGCCGCCCTGCCGGGCGAGCAGGTGACCGACCTGGTGCACGCCGGTGTGTGGGGTCTGTTGCGCACCGTGCAGACGGAGAACCCCGGCCGGGTCGTCCTCGTCGACGTCGACGCCGACGGGTACGAACAGCTCCCCCTCGCCCTGGCCACCGACGAGACACAACTGGCCGTCCGCGAGCGCCGACTGCTGGTGCCGCGACTGGCCCGCGCACGAACGGCCTCCTCGGAGGAGCAGGCGGCGGCGCCGCGCTGGGACGAGGGCACCGTGCTCGTCACCGGTGCGACGGGCACGCTGGGCCGTGTCCTGGCCCGCCACCTGGTGACCGAGCACGGCGCCCGGCACCTGCTGCTGCTGAGCCGCCGTGGCGCGGACGCCCCCGGGGCCGGTGAACTGCGGGCAGGGGTGGAGCAGTTGGGCGCCCGGGTGTCGTTCGCCGCGTGCGACGCGTCGGACCGCCGGCGACTGGCTGCCGCTCTGGCCGAGGTACCGGAGGAGTTCCCGGTGACCGCGGTGGTGCACACCGCGGGCATTCTCGACGACACCGTGCTCGGCGGACTGACCGCGGAACGGCTCGACGCGGTCGTACGTCCGAAGATCGACGCGGCGTGGAACCTGCACGAACTGACGCGCCACCTGCCGCTGTCGGCGTTCGTCGTCTACTCGTCCCTGGCGGGCCTGATCGGCAACGCCGGGCAGGCGAACTACGCGGCGGGCAACACCTTCCTGGACGCGCTGGCGCAGCACCGCCGTGCCCTCGGGCTGCCCGCCACGTCGCTGGCGTGGGGCCTGTGGTCGCAGGCGAGCACCATCAGCGGTCAGCTGACCGACACCGATCTGCGCCGCATCGCCAGGCTCGGACTGCGCGCCCTCCCGTCGGACGAGGCCATGGGCCTGTTCGACGACGCCCTCCTGACCGGAGAGCCGGTCCTCGCCGTGACCTATCTGGACACCGGGGAGCTGCGACACCAGGGCGACGAGGTGCTGCCGATCCTGCGTGACCTGGCCCCGGCGGGCCCGCGTCCCAAGGCCGTCGTCGGCCACACCCCACAGGGCGGATCGACGCTGGTGCGGCGGCTGGCGATGCTGGACGCCGACGCCCGTCACGAGGCCCTGCTCGAACTGGTCCGCGGCCGGGTCGCCGGGGTGCTCGGACACGCGAACGCGGCGGCGATCGACGCCGACCGGCCCTTCCAGGAACTGGGCTTCGACTCGCTCACCGCGGTCGAACTGCGCAACCAGCTCGGCCGGGCCACCGACCTGCGGCTGCCCACCACCCTCGTCTTCGACCACCCGACCCCCACCGCCCTCGCACGCCGACTGGCACGTGAACTCTTCGGCGACGAACAGCCCGACCGCGCCGCCGCGGCCGCCGCCACCGCGACGGGCGACCCCGCGGAACCCATCGCGATCGTGGGGATGGCGTGTCGTTATCCGGGTGGGGTGGCGTCGCCGGAGGATCTGTGGCGGTTGGTGGCTGGTGGTGTGGATGCGGTGAG
>NZ_JBSFVC010000086.1:0-2731 GCF_053592095.1 Streptomyces sp. NPDC002787
TTCGCCTGGCGCAGCGGCTTGCCGACGTCCTGGCTCTCCAGCCGCGCCAGACGTTCGCCCTGGTAGCGGATGGCATCGGCGATCCGGTACAGGATCCGACCCCGGTCGGCGGCGCGCATGCCGGCCCACTCGGGGGAGGTGAAGGCCGTACGGGCGGCGGCCACCGCCTGGTCCACGTCCGCCTTGCCGCCCTGCGACACCTGGGCGATCGCCGTCCCGTCGGACGGGTCCACGACGGTGAAGGAGCGGCCGTCGGCGGCGGGGATGTGCTTGCCGTCGATGAGCAGCTCGGTCAGCCGCAGTTCGTCGGTGGTCATGGCCGGATCTCCCCCAGGACCTCGCCGAAGATGACGACCTCGTCGCCCGGACGGACCGTACGGATGCGGCGCACCCAGAGCACGATGCCCTCCTGCGGGGCGAGGACCTCCTCCAGCGTGTTGCCGTAGTGGTCGGTGATGGTGGCGATCAGGTCGCCTTCCTTGCAGATCTCTCCCGGCTCGGCACGGGCGACGAAGAAGCCGCCGGCGTCGGAGCGGGCGAAGGTGCCGGAGACGGTGGTGTAGGAGTCCCGCAGCTTCACCTCGCCGTCGATCATCTTGAACTGGCGCAGGACGTTGCGGATCGAGTCCATGTGCGTCTCGACGTTGGCCTCGCGGTAGGTGCCGCCGCCGACCTCGATGGTGATGGCGGGCTTGCCGGCCGCGAGGGCGGGGTGGCGGACCGTGCCGCCCCACTTGCCGCCCTTCCAGACCAGCTCGTGCCCGGCGGCGAGGGCGAGGTCCGTCGCCAGGTCCTCGTAGCCGCCCTGGAGGATGACCAGCGGGGCGATCTCGCCGTAGGCGCCGCCGGTGTGCAGGTCGACCACGGCGTCGACGGCGGGGACGACCTGCTCGACGAAGGTGGCGGCCAGCCGCTGGGAGTAGGAGCCCTCCGCGTCGCCCGGGAAGATGCGGTTCAGGTTGAGGTGGTCGATACCACTCGCGCGGGCCGCCGCCTCGAAGGCCGGGGTGTTCAGGCAGGGGATGCCGACGACGGTGCCGCGCAGGGTGGCCGGGTCGAGCTCGGCGAGGACGCGGCGGACGGCTTCCTGGCCGTCGTACTCGTCGCCGTGCACGCCCGCGTCCACGCACAGGACCGGGCCGTCCTCGACACCGTTGACGACGATCAGCGGAATGCCGAGATCCACGCCGTAGCTGCTGGTGCCGACCGGGATCAGACCCTGGGCGCGCTCGCCGGGTGCGACGGTCAGCGGACCGATGGAGTACATGTGGTTCCTTCCCAAAACGTGGATCAGATGCGAGCCGAGGCCTCGGCGAGGGTGCCCGCGATGATCGCGGCGATACGGTCGAGGAGGGCGCGGTCGCTGATCAGCGGGGGCGCGATCTGGACCAGCGGCGCCGAGCGGTTGTAGACGCGGGCGAGAAGGCCGGCCTCGCGCAGGCGGCGCGGGATCAGGTCGACGATCAGTTCGGTGCGGGCGGTGTCGCTGAAGCCGCCGCCGTCGAGGTCGCCGACGAGTTCGCAGGAGTAGAAGAAGCCGGCGCCGCGGACGTCGCCGACGATCGGCAGGTCCTTGAGGCTCGCCATGCGGGTCGCCAGGTCGTCCTGGAGGCCGCGGACGTTGTCCAGGATCCGGTCCCGCTCCATGATCTCGAGGTTGCGCAGGGCGATGGCCGTGCTCAGCGGGTGCCCGGCGAAGGTGTAGCCGTGGTTGAGGACCGCGCCGGGCCGGTTGATGACCTCGGTGACCTTGGTGCTCACCAGCGTCGCGCCCAGCGGGGCGTAGCCGGCGGTGATGCCCTTGGCGACGGTGACCATGTCCGGGCGGGCGCCGTAGCGGTCGCCGCCGAACCACTCGCCGAGCCGGCCGAAGGCGGTGATCACCTCGTCGGCGACGAGCAGGAAGCCGTACCGGTCGGCCAGCGCCCGCAGGCCCTGCCAGTAACCGTGGGGCGGGGTGATGCAGCCGCCCCGGTTCTGCACCGGCTCGGCGATCAGCATGGCGATCGTCTCCGGGCCCTCGGCCAGGATCGCGACCTCCAGCTCGGCGAGCAGGTGGGCCGTGTACACGCCGTCGTTCGCGAACTCCGGGTCGAGACTGGACCGGTTGGTGTTGGACACGAACCGGGTGTGGATCGCCGGCGGGCCGTACGGCTCCGTCAGCCCGGGGTCGTCGTTGAACGACAGCGTGCCGACGGTCAGCCCGTGGTAGGCGCCGCGCCGGGCGATCGCCTTCACCCGGCCCGGCTCCCCGCGCAGGGCGTGGTACTGGCGGGCGATCTTCCAGGCGGTCTCGACGGCTTCGGCGCCGCCGCTGGAGAAGAAGGTGTGCTCGATGTCGACGGGGGCGATCCGGGACAGCCGCTCGGCGAGTTCGATCGCCGTGGGGTGCGCGGAGCCCGTCCACAGCGGGCTGTAGCACAGCTCGCGCAGCTGCTTCTCCGCCGCCTCGGCGAACTCGGGGCCGTAGGAGTAGCCGAGCTGGCAGCAGTACAGCCCCGACAGGCCGTCGATGTAGCGGTTGCCGTCCGCGTCGTCGACGTACGGGCCCTCGCCGCGGCTCACGACGAACAGTTCCTGGCCCGGCGTCGCGAGCGATCCGTTGGCCGTCATGTGCAGCAGCAGGTGCCGCTGAGCGGTGGCGGCGGTGGTGGTCATACGGCCTCGCCTCCGGGGTTGGCGACGCCGACGGTGTTCTCGACCGAGAGCAGGGATTCCTGTCGTCCGGAGC
>NZ_JBSFVC010000087.1:0-2230 GCF_053592095.1 Streptomyces sp. NPDC002787
CCTGCCGAAGCTCCTCGGCTGCTGACCGACGGCGCAACCGGCGAAACAGACCGAGAACACAGAGGACGCACGCCATGAAGCAGATCCCCTACTGGATGGACACAGCCCCCGCCCTGCCCGACCGTTCCGGGAAGGACCTGCCCGACGAGGCGGATGTGGTGGTGATCGGCGGCGGCCTCACCGGCCTGTCCACCGCTTACCACGCCGCTCGCAAGGGTGCCCGGGTCGTCCTCGTCGAGAAGGACCAGGTCGGTTCGGGCGCCTCCGGGCGCAACGGCAGCCACTGCAACCCCGGCATCACCATCAGCCCGGCCCAGGCCCGCCAGCGCTACGGGCAGGAACGTGCTCGCGAGCTCTACGACGCGTTCCGCGTCGCAGTGGACCTCGTCGAGGAGATCGCGGCCAAGGAGAACATCGACTGCGACTTCCACCGTGCCGGGCGCCTCGGCTTGGTCTGCAAGCCCAAGCACCTCGAGGGCATGCACGCCAAGCAGCGCGACCTGGCCGAGAACTTCGGCCACGAGACGGTCGTCCTGAGCAAGAGCGAGCTGCGCGCCGAGCTGGGCTCGGACTACTACCACGGCGCCCTGCTCGACCCGCTCGGCGCAGCCCTGCACGTGGGCAAGTTCGTCGTCGGCCTGGCGGACGCCGCCGAGCGTGCCGGTGCCGGGATCCACGAGCGCAACGCCGCCACCGGCCTCACCCGCCTCCCTGGCGGCGGCTTCGTGGTGGAGACCATGCGCGGCACCATCCGTGCCAAGCAGGTCATGGCGGCGACGGACGCCTACACCGACCAGTCGATGCCGTGGTTCCGCAAGCGGCTGATCAACGTCGGCAGCTTCATCATCGTCACCGAGCCGCTGGGGGAGGCGCGCGCCAAGGAGCTCATCCCCAACGGCCGCCTGCTGGTCGCCCACAAGAACGTCGGCAACTACATCCGTCTCACCCCCGACAACCGCCTCGCCTTCGGCGGCCGGGCCCGCTTCGCCCCCTCCAACCCGGCGTCCGACGTCAAGAGCGGAGACATCCTCAAGCGGGAGATGACCGAGATCTTCCCGCAGCTGGCGGGGGTGCGCATCGACTACGTGTGGGGTGGCATGGTCGGCTTCTCCTGGGACCGCATTCCGCACGCGGGCGAGGAGAACGGCCTGTACTACTCCATGGGTTACTGCGGCCACGGCGTCCAGATGGCCACGTACATGGGCCGCGCGGTCGCCGAGATGATGGACGGCAACCCCGAGGCCAACCCGATGCGCGGCTTCGGCTTCCCGAAGGTGCCCGTCCCCTTCTACAACGGCACTCCCTGGTTCCTGCCGTTCGGCGGCGCCTACTACAAGGCGAAGGACAAGCTGCTCTGATCCGACGCCGGCGGTGACACCGCGGGGACTTTCCACGAAGCGGTCGTGGGAAGTCCCCGCGGTGTCACCGCCGCCTCCCCACCCCGTACTCCACGCCCGACCCGCTCCGAGAGAAGGCCCGCACTCCGATGACCGCCGCCGCAGCCACCCGCAGCGAGCACGACCTTCTCGGTGACCGTGACGTCCCCGCCGAGGCGTACTGGGGCATTCACACCCTGCGCGCCATGGAGAACTTCCCCATCACCGGCACCCCGATCTCCGCCTACCCGAACCTGATCGAGGCCCTGGCGGCCGTGAAGGAGGCCGCCGCCCGCGCCAACGAGGAACTCGGCCTGCTGGAGCCCCGCAAGGCAGCCGTGATCATCGAGGCGTGCCGCGAGATACGCGACGGCAAGCTGCACGACCAGTTCGTGGTCGACGTGATCCAGGGCGGCGCGGGCACGTCGACCAACATGAACGCCAACGAGGTCGTCGCCAACCGGGCGTTGGAGCTGCTGGGCCACGAGAAGGGCCAGTACGCGTACCTGCACCCCAACGAGGACGTCAACCTCGGCCAGTCCACCAACGACGTCTACCCGACCGCCGTCAAGATCGCGACCGTCTACGCGGTGCACGCCCTGCTCAGGGCCATGTCCGTGCTCCAGGACGCCTTCGCCGCCAAGTCGGTCGAGTTCCGCGAGGTCCTGAAGATGGGCCGTACCCAGCTCCAGGACGCCGTGCCCATGACGCTCGGTCAGGAGTTCTCGGCGTACGCGGTGATGCTGGACGAGGACAGGGGCCGGCTCGCCGAGGCGGTCGAGCTGGTCCATGAGATCAACCTGGGCGCCACCGCGATCGGCACCGGACTCAACGCGCCCGCCGGGTACGCCGAG
>NZ_JBSFVC010000088.1:0-1951 GCF_053592095.1 Streptomyces sp. NPDC002787
GTGCCGACCGGCATCAAGGTCGCCCAGGCCGCCGCCGCCAACGTGGTGCCCTCGGTCACCGAGCTGGGCGGCAAGTCGCCGGTCGTCGTCTTCGCCGACGCCGACTTCGACCTGGCGCTGACCGCCGTCGCGGCCTCGGCCTTCGGCAACGCGGGCCAGACCTGCTCGGCCGGCACCCGGCTGCTGCTCCAGCGCGGCGCCGAGGAGTTCCTCGAGAAGCTGGTCTCGCACGCCGCGTCACTGCGTGTCGGCCCGGGGCTCACCGACCCGGACATCGGTCCGCTGGTCGCCGCACGGCAGCGCGACCGGGTGCTGGGCTACCTGGACGTGGCCCGGCAGGAGGGCGCGACGGTCCGCGTCGGCGGGGCCCCGTCCGACCCGGCCCTGGCCGACGGCTACTACGTCGAGCCGACCGTCCTCACCGGCCTCACCAACGACGCCCGTTGTGCTCGCGAGGAGATCTTCGGCCCCGTCGTCACCGTCATCGAGTTCGGCGACGTCGACGAGGCCCTGGACATCGCCAACGACAGCCCGTACGGCCTGGCCTCCTACGTCTGGACCCGCGACATCGACAAGGCGATGCGCCTGGCCGAGGGCATCCGTGCCGGACAGGTCTACGTCAACGCCACCGGCGTCGGCACAGGCGTCGAGCTCCCCTTCGGCGGCTACAAGCACAGCGGCTGGGGCCGGGAGAAGGGCCTGGCGGGCCTGGACAGCTACCTGCAGACCAAGAACGTCTGCATCGGCTTCGGCAACCGGTCGTGAACGCCATGAGAGGAGGCCGGTCATGAGATACCGCACGCTCGGTGACCGCGGCCCGACCGTCTCCGTGGTGGGCGTCGGCGGCAACAACTTCGGCTCCCGCCTCGACGAGGACGGAACGAAGGCCGTCGTCCACGCGGCTCTCGACGCCGGGATCACCCTCTTCGACACCGCCGACATGTACGGCGGGTTCGGGGAGAGCGGCACCGGGCGCGGTGACGGCGAACGGCTCCTCGGCGCCGCGCTGAAGGGCCGCCGGGACGAGGTGGTGCTGGCCACCAAGTTCGGCATGGAGATGGACGAGGAGGCCGAGCGGCACGGCCCGCGCGGCTCCCGCCGCTACGTCCGGTACGCCGTCGAGGCGTCGCTGCGCCGGCTCGGTACGGACCGGATCGACCTGTACCAGTACCACGAGCCGGACGGCGTCACCCCCCTGGAGGAGACCGTCGCCGCGCTGCGAGAACTGGTGGACGAGGGCAAGATCCGGTACATCGGCTGCTCCAACCTCCCGGCCGAGGACCTCACCGACGCCTTCGTCTCCACCCAGGCCCGCTACCACCTGCTCGACCGGACCGTGGAGCGGGACCTGATCCCGGCCTGTCTGCACCACGGCGTCGGCCTGCTGCCGTACTATCCGCTGGCCAACGGCCTGCTCAGCGGCAAGTACCGGCGCGGCGAGCAGCCCCCGGCCGGCAGCCGCCTGTCCTGGCGGGAGGGCTGGCTCACCGACGAGGCCCTCGACAAGGCCGAGGCGCTCACCGTCTACGGCGCCGAACGCGGACTCACCCTCCTCCAGGTCGCCGTCGGCGCACTGGCCGCGCTCCCCGCTGTCGGCTCCGTCATCTGCGGCGCCATGACCCCCGAACAGGTCACCGCCAACGCGGCGGCGGCCGGCTGGATCCCCGACCCGGCTGACCTGGCCGCACTCGACGCGATCGTCACCCCCGGCGAACGCGTCGTCTGAAGCCCCCACCCCACCCCCTGGAAATCCGGAAACCCGCGAGACCGAGGCAGACACCATGCGAGAGATCGTCACCTTCGACGCCTACGCCACCCTGATCAACTTCGAGCTCGGCCCCACGACCCTGAAGGTCCTCGAGGACCGGCTGGATCTGGACAACCTGGATGTCGACGAGTTCCTCGACGACTTCCGCGTCATGCGCTTCCAGGCCGTCCTGGAGGCCTACCG
>NZ_JBSFVC010000089.1:0-1931 GCF_053592095.1 Streptomyces sp. NPDC002787
GTGCCGACCGGCATCAAGGTCGCCCAGGCCGCCGCCGCCAACGTGGTGCCCTCGGTCACCGAGCTGGGCGGCAAGTCGCCGGTCGTCGTCTTCGCGGACGCCGACTTCGACCTGGCGCTGAAGGCGATCCTCGGCGCCTCGTTCAGCAACGCCGGGCAGATGTGCTCGGCGGGAACGCGGCTGCTGCTCCAGCGCGGCGCCGAGGAGTTCCTGGACCGGCTGGCCGAGAAGATCGCCACCCTGCGCGTCGGCCCCGGCCTGACGGACCCGGACGTCGGCCCGCTGGTCGCCGCCCGGCAGCGCGACCGGGTGCTGGGCTACCTCGACCTGGCCCGGCAGGAGGGGGCGACGGTGCGCGTCGGCGGCGGCGCACCGTCGGACCCGGCCCTGGCCGAGGGCTACTACGTCGAGCCGACCGTCCTCACCGGCCTGACGAACGACGCCCGTTGTGCTCGCGAGGAGATCTTCGGCCCCGTCGTCACCGTCATCGAGTTCGACGACGCCGACGAGGCCCTGGACATCGCCAACGACAGCCCGTACGGCCTGGCCTCCTACGTCTGGACCCGCGACATCGACAAGGCGATGCGGCTCGCCGAGGGCATCCGTGCCGGACAGGTCTACGTCAACGCCACCGGCGTCGGCACGGGCGTCGAGCTGCCGTTCGGCGGCTACAAGCACAGCGGCTGGGGTCGTGAGAAGGGCCTCGAAGCCCTGGACAGCTACACGCAGACCAAGAACGTCTGCATCGGATTCGGGAGTCGGTCATGAGGTACCGCACGCTCGGCGAGCGCGGCCCGACCGTCTCCGTGGTCGGAGTGGGCGGCAACAACTTCGGCTCCCGCCTCGACGAGGACGGAACGAAGGCCGTCGTCCACGCGGCTCTCGACGCCGGGATCACCCTCTTCGACACCGCCGACATGTACGGCGGGTTCGGGGAGAGCGGCACCGGGCGCGGTGACGGCGAACGGCTCCTCGGCGCCGCGCTGAAGGGCCGCCGGGACGAGGTGGTGCTGGCCACCAAGTTCGGCATGGAGATGGACGAGGAGGCCGAGCGGCACGGCCCGCGCGGCTCCCGCCGCTACGTCCGGTACGCCGTCGACGCCTCCCTCCGGCGGCTCGGCACCGACCGGATCGACCTGTTCCAGTACCACGAGCCGGACGGTGTCACCCCGCTGGAGGAGACCGTCGCCGCCCTCCGGGAACTGGTCGACGAGGGCAAGATCGGCCACATCGGCTGCTCCAACCTCCCGGCCGAGGACCTGTCCGACGCCTTCGTCTCCACCCAGGCCCGCTGCCACCTGCTCGACCGGACCGTGGAGCGGGACCTGATCCCGGCCTGTCTGCACCACGGCCTCGGCCTGCTGCCGTACTACCCGCTGGCCAACGGCCTGCTCAGCGGCAAGTACCGGCGCGGCGAGCAGCCCCCGCCCGGCAGCCGGCTGTCCTGGCGCCAGGGCTGGCTCACCGACGAAGCCCTCGACAAGGCCGAGGCACTCACCGCGTACGGCGCCGAACGCGGACTCACCCTCCTCCAGGTCGCCGTCGGCGGGCTCGCCGCGCTCCCCGCGGTCGGCTCGGTCATCTGCGGCGCCATGACCCCGGCTCAGGTCACCGCCAACGCCGCGGCGGCCGACTGGGTCCCCGACCCGGCCGACCTTGCCGCACTCGACGCCATCGTCGCCCCTGGCGAACGCGTCGTCTGAAGCCCCCACCTCCACCTCAACACTCCACAGATCGAGGCTGAACACCATGCGAGACACCCAGCGAGAGGTCGTCACCTTCGACGCCTACGCCACCCTGATCAACTTCGAGCTCGGCCCCACGACCCTGAAGGTTCTCGAGGACCGGCTGGATCTGGACAACCTGGATGTCGACGAGTTCCTCGACGACTTCCGCGTCATGCGCTTCCAGGCCGTCCTGGAGGCCTACCG
>NZ_JBSFVC010000090.1:0-1757 GCF_053592095.1 Streptomyces sp. NPDC002787
TACTCCAGCTGTAGATCGTGATCTTGTTGGTGAGGGCCAGTGCGGAGACGAGCACGGCCACCGTTGATCATCGTGAGTTGTGTGGACAAACGACGAGACGGTGGCCGCAGGTCACAGCATAGATCTCGCCCGTTGGCGGGAGGCGTTCGAGGTGGCCATGGGCAGGATCGCGGGCCGCTTCGCCCGATATGAACCCCGCCTGCGGGCCGGGCGGTTGGTCTTGGGTCTGCTGTCGGACCTGCCTCGCAAGAATTGCTGGACGATCGCGGAGTGGGCCGGGGAGACCAGCCCGCACGGCATGCAGCATCTGCTGTGCCGGGCCGTCTGGGATGCCGATGCCGTCCGCGATGACGTGCGTGAGTACGTGGTCGAGCACCTCCATGATGAGGCCGCGGTGCTGGTCGTCGACGAGACCGGCGACGTGAAGAAGGGCACCCACACCGTCGCCGTCCAGCGCCAGTACACCGGAACGGCCGGCAGGATCGAGAACTCCCAGGTCGCGGTCTACCTCGTCTACGCGGGCACGCGCGGACACGCGGCGGTGGACCGGGAGCTGTACATCCCACGTTCCTGGACGTGTGACCCGGACCGCTGCCGGGCCGCAGGGCTCGGCGAGGACACTGTCTTCGCGACCAAGCCGGAACTGGCCCGCACGATGATCGAGCGGTTCCTGGACGCGGGACACCATGTGGGCTGGGTCACCGGCGACGAGGTCTACGGCAGCAACCCGAAACTGCGCACGGCTCTGCAGGAACGCGGCATCGGCTACGTCCTCGCGGTGGCCTGCTCGGCCGAAGTCCCCACCACAGCAGGCAAGTTCCGGGCAGACCGCCTGGTCAAGCGGCTGCCGAAGAGGGCCTGGCAGAAGCTGTCGGCCGGTCGCGGCGCGAAGGGGCACCGCTTCTACGACTGGGCGGTCATCGACCTCGCCGACCCTGGCCCGGGCCATCACCAGTTGTTGATCCGCCGTAACCGCGCCACCGGTGAACTCGCCTACTACCGCTGCCTTTCACCCCAACCGGTGCCGCTGGCCGAGTTGGTGCGGGTCGCCGGATCCAGATGGCGGGTGGAGGAGACCTTCCAGACCGAGAAGGGGCTGGCCGGACTCGATGAGCACCAGGTCCGCCGCTACCCCTCTTGGACCCGCTGGGTCACCCTCGTCATGCTCGCCCACGCCTTCCTCGCCGTCGTCCGAGCCGACGAACACGCCCGCCGTCCCGGAGCGGTCGACCTGGTCCCGCTGTCCTGCAACGAGATCCAGCGCCTGTTCACCGCGCTCGTCGTCCGGCCAGCCCACGACGCAGCCCACCGGCTCGCCTGGTCCGACTGGAGACGCCGCCATCAAGCCCAATCCCGCACCAGTCACTACCGGCGGCAAGCCGCATTCCGGACGTGAATGTCCCGTGCCATTGAACCTTGAGCGTGCCAGTCCAGTGTGATGGCCTCAACCACGCTGAATGATCAGCCCTGCGGGTCCTGCGGCTTGACCTCGACCTCACGCAGACTCTGATCCCTGAGCTCGGCGCGTGCCTCCGTGCGATGGCCTCGGGCGATGTAGTCCCGCACAACCAATTCGACGGCGTCCTGAGGCGATCCGACCCCGGCAAGGACCATCACCTCCACTACCAGCTCGGCATCGAGACTGATGCTGATCTTGGCCACGGTGCTCCCCTTCGTCGCGTTGCATCCGGACCTTAGCCGCTCAAGGAATCGATGGCACGAAACAATGAAGATCACGATCTACAGCTGGAGTATTA
>NZ_JBSFVC010000091.1:0-1611 GCF_053592095.1 Streptomyces sp. NPDC002787
TGGGCCGCCCGCGCGGCATCAACAGCGAGGGCCTGAAGCGCCGCGGCTTCGACCCCGAGCGCATCACCGCCATCAAGCGCGCCTACCGCACGCTGTACGTGGCGGGCCTGCCGCTGGCCTAAGCTGAAGCTTAGGAGCTTTTCCTGGAAGCGTGGTATCAGCAACTTCGCCATAAAGGCTCGTCTCGGTGCTCGGTCTTGAAGGATCCCGGATTTGCCAAAGATCCAAACCTACCGCCTTTCCCCGGGACAACCAACGCCCGGTATGCCTAACCTTCTCCGTCCCTCCATCGCACTTACGCGAGGTGCAGGAATATTAACCTGCTTCCCATCGACTACGACTTTCGTCCTCGCCTTAGGGGCCGACTCACCCTGCGCCGATTAACGTTGCGCAAGGAAACCTTGGGCTTTCGGCGTGCGGGTTTTTCACCCGCATTATCGTTACTCATGTCAGCATTCGCACTTCCGATACCTCCAGCAGACTTCTCAATCCACCTTCAACGGCTTACGGAACGCTCCTCTACCGCGTACATATAAATATGCACACCCCAAGCTTCGGTTCTGTGCTTAGCCCCGTTAAATCTTCCCCGCAGACCGACTCGACCAGTGAGCTATTACGCTTTCTTTAAAGGGTGGCTGCTTCTAAGCCAACCTCCTGGCTGTCTGTGCCTTTCCACATGGTTTTCCACTTAGCACAAAATTTGGGACCTTAGCTGTGGGTCTGGGTTGTTTCCCTTTTCACGACGGACGTTAGCACCCGCCGTGTGTCTCCCATACAGTCCGTCTCGGTATTCGGAGTTTGCAATGGTTTGGTAAGTCGCGATGACCCCCTAGCCATAACAGTGCTCTACCCCCGAGAGGATACATATGAGGCGCTACCTAAATAGCTTTCGAGGAGAACCAGCTATCTCCGGGTTCGATTAGCTTTTCACTCCTAATCACAGCTCATCCCCGTCTTTTGCAACAGACGTGGGTTCGGGCCTCCAGTACCTGTTACGGCACCTTCACCCTGGCCATGACTAGATCACCCGGTTTCGGGTCTACTGCCCGCGACTATGCGCCCTTATCAGACTCGGTTTCCCTTCGCCTCCCCTATACGGTTAAGCTTGCCACGAACAGTAAGTCGCTGACCCATTATACAAAAGGTACGCAGTCACCCCTTGCGAGGCTCCTACTGCTTGTACGCACACGGTTTCAGGATCTATTTCACTCCCCTCTCCGGGGTTCTTTTCGCCTTTCCCTCACGGTACTGGTTCACTATCGGTCGGTCAGTAGTATTTAGCCTTGGAGGATGGTCCCCCCATGTTCAGACAGGGTTTCACGTGCCCCGCCCTACTCGTCTTCACTGAAATGGCCCTTTCAGATACAGGGCTATCACCTTCTATGGCTGCTCTTTCCAGAGCAACAGCGTCGGCCTGCGCGGCGATATCGGCTTCTTCAGCCTGGCCGCCGGCAAGGGCCTGAGCCTGCATGAGGGCGGCCTGCTGCTGACACGTGACGAAGCACTGCGTGCGGCATTGATCGAGCAGGCCGCAGGACACACGCCGTTCAACCCGCGCTGGGAGCTGACGCGCAGCCTGCAGCTGCTGGGCCTGGCGGCCTTCTACCGCCC
>NZ_JBSFVC010000092.1:0-1461 GCF_053592095.1 Streptomyces sp. NPDC002787
ACGGCGGGGATGATGCCGGCCGCGCCGTTCGTCGGGGCCGTCACCACGCGTCCGCCCGCCGCGTTCTCCTCGTTCACGGCCATCGCGTAGAGCGTGATCCACTCCATGGAGCGGGCCAACGGGTCGCCCTCCGCCCGGAGCTGGCGGGCGGAGACGGCCGCGCGACGGCGTACGCGCAGCCCGCCGGGCAGGATGCCCTCGCGGGTCATGCCGCGTGAGACGCAGGCCTGCATCACCCGCCAGATGTCGAGGAGCCCGGAGCGGATCTCCTTCTCCGTGCGCCAGGCCCGCTCGTTCTCCAGCATCAGCGCGGAGATCGACAGGCCCGTCTCCTTCGTCAGGCGCAGCAGCTCGTCGCCCGTGCGGAAGGGGTACTTGAGGGCCGTGTCGTCGAGTTTGATGCGGTCCGCGCCGACCGCCTCCTCGTCGACCACGAAGCCGCCGCCGACGGAGTAGTACGTCTTCGACGTCAGCTCCGTGCCCGCCTCGTCGTACGCCCAGAGGGTCATGCCGTTGGCGTGGTACGGCAGTGTCTCGCGGCGGTGGAGGACCAGATCCTTGTCGAAGTCGAAGGCGATCTCGTGGTCGTCGAGGAGACGGATACGGCCCGACTCCTTGATGGCCTCCACCCGGCCGTCCGCCGACTCGACGTCCACCGTGCGCGGTGAGGCGCCCTCCAGGCCCAGGAGTACGGCCTTGGGGGTGCCGTGGCCGTGGCCGGTCGCGCCCAGCGAGCCGTACAGCTCGACGCGTACCGAGGCGACCTCGCCCAGCAGTTCCTCGTTGCGCAGCCGACGGGCGAACATCCGGGCGGCCCGCATCGGGCCGACCGTGTGGGAGCTGGACGGGCCGATGCCGATCGAGAACAGGTCGAAGACCGAGATGGCCACGGTGACTCCTCAGAACGGGGGAGGGTTGTGCGGGGGGTCGGGCACCGCGCTCACCGTCCAGTGTGCGCGGCGCCCGCGACGTACGGGACTACGGGCCCGTGAAGCCGGGGTTACGGGTACGGGCGAGCCCCGGGCCGGGGGCGGGTCGCGACCCCGGCCGAGTGCCCAGCGGTTACTTGCCCAGCCCCGGGTACAGCGGGTGCTTGTCGGCGAGGGCCTTCACGCGGGTTTTCAGTGCTTCGGTGTCGTAGGTCGGCTTGAGTGTTTCGGCGATGATGTCGGCGACCTCGGTGAAGTCGTCGGTGGTGAAGCCGCGGGTGGCGAGGGCGGGGGTGCCGATGCGCAGGCCGGAGGTGACCATCGGCGGGCGGGGGTCGTTGGGGACGGCGTTGCGGTTGACGGTGATGCCGACCTCGTGGAGACGGTCCTCGGCCTGCTGCCCGTCCAGGTCGGAGGCGCGCAGGTCGACCAGGATCAGGTGGACGTCGGTGCCGCCGGACAGCACGTTGATGCCGGCCTCGCGGGCGTCCGGCGCCGTGAGCCGCTCGGCCAGGATCCGCGCGCCCTCGAC
>NZ_JBSFVC010000093.1:0-1179 GCF_053592095.1 Streptomyces sp. NPDC002787
TGTGCGGATCGTCACGGAGACCGGCAAGACGATCGCCGAGGTCGCCGAGGACCTGGGGATCAACGAGACCACCCTGGCGAGCTGGGTCTCCCGGGCCCGTCGGTCAGGGACCGCACCGGCCGGCGGGAGTGACGAGCTGGAGCGGTTGCGGCGGGAGAACGCCCAGCTCAAGCGGGACAACAAGGAACTGGTCATGGAGCGTGATGTCCTCAAACGCTGCATGGTCCTGTGGGTGAAGTAGCCGTGGCGGACCCGGCGTCCGTCGTCGGGGTGATCAGCGACTTCAGGACCGAGCACGGCATTTCGCACCGCGTCTCCTGCCGCGCCCTGGGCGTGAGCGAGTCGTGGTTCTACAAACACCGCACCCGCCGGCCCACCCGGCGTGAGCTGCGCAGACAGCACCTGCTCGAAGCGGTGAAGGGAGAGTTCGACACGTCCGGTGGCACCTACGGCTCGCCGAAGATCTGGATCAGGCTGGTGAGGCAGGGCTGGCGAGTCTCGGTGAACACCATCGCGAAAATCATGGCCGAGCTGGGCCTGGTCGCGCGCAAGGTGCGCAGACGGCGGGGGCTGACCCGGCCGGGCAGACGGCCGGCCGCCCCGGACTTCGTGCGCCGCGACTTCACCGCCGAGGCACCCGACCTGGTCTGGTGCGGGGACATGACGGAGATCGAAACCGGTGAGGGCAAGCTGTACCTGGCCACGGTCATCGATCTGTTCTCCCGCCGCCTGCTCGGCTGTGCGATGGGTGCCCGTCACGATGCCGAACTGGTCGTCGCCGCTCTGCACATGGCCGCGGCGACCCGCGGCGGAGACGTCCGCGGTGTCATTTTCCACACGGACCGCGGCAGCGAGTACGGCTCTCGGAGGTTCCGCCGGGCCTGCCGCCGGCTGGGCGTCTTCCAGTCCATGGGCCGGGTCGGCTCGTGCTTCGACAACGCCGTCAGCGAGGCGTTCAACAGCGTGCTGAAGGTCGAGTACGTCCACCGGCACGCCTTCGCCACACGCACCGAGGCCCGGATCCGGATCGCGACCTGGATCACCGACTTCTACAACAGCCGTCGGCTACACAGCGTGTGCGGCTTCAAGAGCCCGATCGACTACGAACACGACTACTGGGCCAGCCTCGGTGAGGGGCTGGCTGCATAGGAAGGTCTCCACGATTCGAGGGGATTGACA
>NZ_JBSFVC010000094.1:0-1149 GCF_053592095.1 Streptomyces sp. NPDC002787
GGCGCGATCGTACGTCCGTCGCGTTCGGCGGCGTCCCAGTCGCGGGGGCGGAGTTGGTACTTCTCGGAGTCGAGGTATTCCTCGCTGTCGGGTTTGAGGGGGGTGTTCTCGCACAGTTCGTAGCCCGCGTACACGCCCCAGGTGGGGGAGAGGGTGGCGGCGAGGACGGCGCGGAGTTCGAAGGCGGGTCGGCCGCCGTGCTGGAGGAAGGCGTGGAGGATGTCGGGGGTGTTGACGAAGAAGTTGGGCCGCATGTAGGCGGCGGCTTCCCCGGCGAGTTCGGTGGCGTACTCGGTGAGTTCCTGTTTGGTGTTGCGCCAGGTGAAGTAGGTGTAGGACTGCTGGAAGCCGGTCGCGGCCAGGGTGTGCATCATCGCGGGGCGGGTGAAGGCCTCGGCGAGGAAGATGACGTCGGGGTCGGTGGCGTTGATGTCGGCGATGACCTGTTCCCAGAAGACGACCGGTTTGGTGTGGGGGTTGTCGACGCGGAAGATCCGCACCCCGTGGTCCATCCAGTGCCGCAGGATCCGGGTCGTTTCGGCGATGAGGCCGGGCATGTCGGCGTCGAAGGCGATGGGGTAGATGTCCTGGTACTTCTTCGGCGGGTTCTCGGCGTAGGCGATGGTGCCGTCGGGGCGGTGGTGGAACCACTCGGGGTGTTTGTGCACCCAGGGGTGGTCGGGTGAGCACTGCAGCGCGAAGTCCAGCGCCACTTCCAGGCCCAGGGTGCGGGCTTCGGTGACGAAGTGGTCGAAGTCCTCCAGGGTGCCCAGGTCGGGGTGGACGGCGTCGTGGCCGCCCTCGGGGGAGCCGATCGCCCACGGCACGCCGACGTCGTCGGGGGTGGGGGAGAGGGTGTTGTTGCGGCCCTTGCGGAAGGTGGTCCCGATGGGGTGGATCGGGGGGAGGTAGACGACGTCGAAGCCCATCGCGGCGATCGCGGGCAGGCGGCGGGCGGCGGTACGGAAGGTGCCGTGGGGCTGCTCCGGGGTGCCCTCGGAACGCGGGAAGAACTCGTACCAGGAGCCGAACAGGGCCCGTTCCCGTTCCACCAGCAGCGGCAACGGGTCGCTGGAGGAGACCAGTTCCCGCAAGGGGTGGCGGGTCAGGACCTCGTCCACCTCCGGCGCCAACGCCGCCGCCAGCCGG
>NZ_JBSFVC010000095.1:0-1142 GCF_053592095.1 Streptomyces sp. NPDC002787
GATCCGTCGGCAGAGGCGGGCGAGGGAGTCGAGGATTTCTTCGGCTGTCTTGGTCCAGATGAACGGCTTGGGGTCTTCGTTCCAGACCTTGACCCACGCGCGGATGTCGGCTTCGAGGGCCTGGATGTTCTTGTGTGCGCCGCGGCGGATCATCTGGTGGGCGAGGTAGCCGAACCACCGCTCGACCTGGTTGATCCAGGACGAGCCGGTCGGAGTGAAGTGCAGTTCGAACCGTGGGTGTTTGGCCAGCCAGGCCCTGATCGCAGGGGTTTTGTGAGTGCCGTAGTTGTCCACGATCAGGTGGATCTGCAGGTGCGCTGGCACCTCCTTGTCGATCCGGACCAGGAACTTCTTGAACTCCACGGCCCGGTGCCGGCGGTGCAGGGCCGTGATGACTTCACCCGTGGCGACGTCGAAGGCGGCGAACAGCGTGGTCAAGCCGTTGCGCACGTAGTCATGGGTGCGCCGCTCGGGCATGCCCGGCATCATCGGCAGCACCGGCTGGGACCGGTCCAGGGCCTGGATCTGCGACTTCTCATCCACCGACAGCACCACCGCACCCTCGGGCGGGTTGAAGTACAGGCCCACGACGTCGTAGACCTTCTCCACGAACAACGGATCCGTCGACAGCTTGAAGGTGTCCGCCAGATGCGGCTTGAGCTGGAACTGCCGCCAGATCCGGCCGACCGTGGACTTCGACAGACCACTGTGTTCGGCCATCGACGTCCGCGACCAGTGGGTGGCGTTCTTCGGCAGCTGTTCCAGCGTGGTGACCACCACCGCTTCCACCTGCTCGACGCTGATGGTGGGCGGCCGGCCCGGCCTCGGCTCGTCGACCAGCCCGTCCAGCCGCTCGGTGAGAAAGCGCCGCCGCCACTTTCGTACCGTGTCCGCAGTCACCCGCAGCTCTCGGGCGACCGCGACAATCGGCGGTACTTCCGGCCCCGCACACGCCAGCACGATCCGCGCCCGCAGGGCCAGTGCCTGGGACGATGTCGCCCGACGCGTCCACCGCTCCAACTCCGCCTGCTCGTCATCGGACAGCAGCAACGGCACCAGTTTCGGGCCACGACGAGGAACTGACGCACCAGCAGTAGAAGTCACACACCAACTAACGATCAACTACTGGCGCAGGACACTAG
>NZ_JBSFVC010000096.1:0-1083 GCF_053592095.1 Streptomyces sp. NPDC002787
TGTACTCGGCCGTCACGTTGGTGACACGTAGCCGTCGGTAGTTGATCATGGAGGGACCTCCGGGCGTAGTGGAGATAGCCGTCTTCACTCACCTCGGAGGTCCTGGTGGCCCACGCTAATGCCCGACTGACCTTTCACGGCAGATGCCTGCTGGTGCGCCGTGTCGTGCTCGACGGGCGTCCGGTCGCTCACGTCGCGAAGGAACTTGGCGTATCCCGCCAGTGTGCCCACCGATGGGTGAACCGCTACCGCGCCGAGGGCTGGTCCGGACTGCAAGACCGCAGGAGCAGCCCGCACCGCCGTCCCACCCGCACGCCTGCAGCCGTCGAACGCCGCGTGCTCAAGGCCCGCCGCACACTGCGACAAGGACCGGACGTCCTGGCCGAGCACACCGGCGTTCCCGCCCGGACGGTCAGCCGGATCCTCCGCCGCCACCAGATGCCACCGCTCTCCGCCTGCGACCCGCTGACCGGCCAGGTCATCCGCGCCACCAGAGCCAGCGGCCGACGCTACGAACACGCCCGGCCCGGCGACATGATCCACGTGGACGTCAAGAAGCTCGGCAAGATCCCCGCCGGCGGCGGCCATCGCGCTCACGGCCGTGGTGAACGGCCCGGATCACTCCGGGGCCTGGGCTACGACTACGTTCACGCGGCCGTCGACGACCACTCCCGCTTCGCCTACGCCGAGATCCTTCCCGACGAGAAGGGCTCGACCTGCGCAGGCTTCCTCACCCGCGCGGCCGAGTTCTTCAACGCCCACGGCATCACCCGCATCGAACGGGTCATGACCGACAACGCCAAGAACTACCGGCTCTCGCACGACTTCCTAGCGGCCTGCCAAGCACTCGGCGCACGGCAGAAGTTCACCCGCCCGCACTGCCCGTGGACCAACGGAAAGGTCGAGCGGTTCAACCGCACCCTGCAGACCGAATGGGCCTATCGCAAGGTCTTCACCAGCAACGCCCAACGCACCCGAGCACTCGCACCCTGGCTCGACTTCTACAACACTGGCCGCCGACACACTGCGCTCGGCGGCCAGCCACCGATCAGTCGACTGTCACCAACGTCATGACCGAGTACA